>NZ_JBVBEF010000011.1:0-134115 GCF_055456055.1 Bradyrhizobium sp. LeoB3 | reverse complement strand
ACCGCTCGAAATTACCGGGCTGTCGTCACTCTCGCCGCCATCATCTTATGGCTTAGATAACTGTCCACACCACCTAGAGGCCGACCTTATCTCGGACCTGCCGGAACTGAGGCTGACGGAGGCGGACCTCAGGCGGCACTGGAATGATCACGGCTCGCTAATTTAGGCTCGATTGTGCTTAGAACGGCCGATTCCGAGTCAGGTCCGCTGCGAACCGATAAGTCGTTCGGGCTGCCAATCCCTCGGATTGTGGTTGGTGCAACCAGGAGCCAGACTGTCATGAGCGGGCCGCTCGATCCGTTGAACCCACGGGGAGGGAGCGCTGGCTCGCTCGCGGCTTACATGGCGCCGAGCCGTGCGCGGGTGGAACAAGTTCAAACTGCTCGACGTGCCCTAGACCCCACGCGAGCGTTGATATCCTACCCCAGCGATCGGAGTAGGTTGGAGGCTGAACACCAATTGACCACCGAAACACCGTGAATAAACGGCGATAATGGTGGCCAATCGCGAGCAAACTGCATTGTTTTTGTTGATCTTTCCGATTGCTACTTACGTTCGGGACGCAGGGGTCGCAGGTTCGAATCCTGCCACTCCGACCATATTCCGATGTGTTTTCAATCGCTTACGGTTTCGGTTGAGCGCGCCGCGCTCAACTATGGGTACCCCTGCATAGCACGCAGTGATCGGCCTTATAGTGAGCGCCGAACCGTCCGACAATCTCGACAATTTGCTTGAGGTCTGAAGTGGCACCCGAGCCTGCTGCACGGGCCGCTCTCTTGGCATGTGCTTTGGGGTTCCAGCTGCGTTCTGATGGCCGCCACAAAAAGGCACGAGAACCCGACAGAATCAACACGATCTGGGTCTCGTCATGGAAATAGGGCCTGAGCCCGAGCGAGCCCCCGCGCCACGATACGATGCGAGCTCGACGATACCAGCGATGTCCATGCGCCGGTAATTCCAGATCGCCGCCGAGGTCAGACGGGTCGCTGATGTTGCCGCTGGTGCCGCTTTCGCGTGCCCTGTCGGCGGTGTCGTCGTCCTTGCCATGGCGCGAGATACATCCCGTGACGGTGATGGCGCCACATTAAGCATAGCGTCAACCGCTGCTTGTGCCGGTGGAAGGTCTTGCCTACCCATTTTCAATGGACTCGGCCAAAAATATCACGCGGTATCATGCTCTCGATAGTTGGCGTGGCATTTGCGCTTGCATGGTCGCGCTATTTCATTTCGACGTTATCAGCCATCTGTCGTTCCTGCCGCTCACCAGAAATGCCTACCTCTTCGTCGATTTCTTCTTCGTGTTGAGCGGCTTTGTCATCGCGTCGAATTATCGTTCGCGTCTCGCTGAGGGCTTCGGCACGGGCCGCTTCCTCCTCCTGCGGCTTGGGAGGATCTATCCGCTGCATCTCGTGACCTTGCTGCTGTTCATTCCCATCGATGCTGCGAAGGACGGTATTGGCCCAAACCTCTTGCAGGCCATCGTCACCAACATTCTGCTGCTGCAGGGACTCGGCGTTAATCCGCAGAACTGGCTGAACTTCGCGAGTTGGAGCATCAGCACCGAGTTCGCCGCCTATGTGATCTTCGCCGCCGTCGTGAGCAGGATCGGGCCGACAATCTGGCCTTGGCTGCTTCCGATCATTGCGGGGCCGGTTGTGCTCGCCACCATCAGCCCGGACGGGATGAATGCGACTTTTGACTATGGGTTGGTGCGCTGCCTTTATGGTTTCGCGCTTGGCGTTCTCGCTTTCGATTTGCGAGAGCGCTTCCCAGTGTTGCGCGCACGCCTGGCGCCATCCGTTGAGACATTGCTCGAGGCGGCGAGTCTCGTGCTCGTTGTGGGCTATGTTTCGGTCGCTGGAAGCAGCGTCACTCTGCAGGTGGCCTCGCCGCTGGTGTTTACGCTGGTCGTTCTGGTGTACGCGCGAGAAGGTGGTGCGGTCAGCCGTTGGCTGACGGTTCCGTCCATGCTCATGATCGGGACGCTGACTTATTCGATCTACATGCTGCATCCGCTCGTCAGGGCAGTGGTGCGGGCCATCCTTATGGTCGTCGAGCGCCTCAGGCATACGGAGTTGTTTGTCTCTTACGCGTTGAGCCCGGGCCATGAACCGACGAAAGTTGTCGCTCTGAATGGATCGCTCTGGCTTGGTGATCTCCTGCAAATTGCGATGCTGTTGTTGACCGTCCTGCTGTCGGTTGCAACGTATCGTCTTGTCGAGGAGCCCGGGCGTGACTGGGTCAGGCGCTTGATGGATCGGCGGAGGGGCGGCACAGTACGCGGCGCACGACCGGCTTTCGACGCATGACACGCCGAGCTCGTTCAATTTCGCACCTGTCGCGTTGTTACGCGATGTGGGCGACGCGCCGTATGCGGGTATTGTATGCAAGGCCTGCGGCGGCAAGATCCGCCAGAGCGGTCCCGACTGCCTTGAACATGGTGATGTCGTCGCGCGATCGTCGCCCGTGAACGGCGCCGCTGCACGTTCGGCTAGCGACGCCTTCAAGTCCTGACGTGACAAAATTCCCGCCTCGATCGGGTGGACGAGATCACCGGCCTCATGTGCCGCCTCATAGGTGTCCACGAATATGGCGGACCGCTTGATGACGTCGTCATCCGATTCCCGCATCGCCGGCGTGAAGGCGCCGATGAGATCGACATGGACGCCGGCCTGCAGCCATTCACCTTTGATCAGTGGCGATGTTGCCAGAGTGGCCGACGTGACGATATCAGCCGTCCTGACGGCATGTTCAAGGTCGGACACGAACACGGCATCCAGTCCGGAGTCACGGAGACGATCCACCATCCGAATGGCGCTGTCGGCGTTGACGTTCCACACGCTGATCCGGCGAATGTCGCGGACGGCCCGATAGGCTTCCGGCAAAAGGCTTGCGATCCGGCCGGAGCCGAGAATGAGCAGGTTGGTCGCGTCTTCGCGCGCCAGATAGGACGCCGCGAGCGCTGACGTCGCAGCGGTTCGCCTGGCGGTAAGGACGTCACCTGCGACCGTCGCAAGTTGCACACCGGTGCCGCTATCGAACAGCAGATAGACCGATGTGAGCGCCGGCATCTTGCGCGCGGCGTTGCCCGGGAATACGGCGACCAGCTTGACTCCAAGCAGATCATCAGCTTCCGATTTCTGCTGCCATGAGGGCATCAGCAACAAGGTCGCGTTCGGCTCGCCCGGAACTGGGATCGTATGATGATGTCGCGGCGGCACAGTGCAGCCCCTGACAAAGAAGCTGCGCAGATGCGGGATCAGCTCATCCATCGGGAGAAGGCGCGTCGCCTCCTCTGCATCAATGGTCTGCAGCGGTTGTTTCTCGGTCATGGCCTTCTCATTGCAAGACTTTGTGTCGCGGCTCTCGCGCGACGCCCGCATGCTGTCGCGGTTGCCGAACCAAATCGAGGTTGTGCTTCGGCGTGCCGGACGAGGACACGCCGGGACGTCAATGCGGTCGTCCCGGCGTGTCAGTTCGCGCGGCTCAGCGGTCGATCAGGGAAGAATTGGCGGGTGGTAGGTGAACGTCGTCATCAGGATTGCCGCAAGGATCATGACGATCGGGAAATGCACAAAGAACTGCACCGAGGTGTAGCCGATCAGGTCTTTTGACTTCAAGCCGAGTATGCCAAGCAGCGGAAGCATCCAGAATGGATTGATGAAGTTCGGCAGCGTCTCCGCGATGTTATAGATCATCACAGTCCAGCCCAAATGAGCCCCGATCTCATTGGCCGCCTTCATGATGTACGGGGCCTCGATGATCCACTTGCCGCCAGCCGACGGGATGAAGAAACCGAGTACCGCGGAATAGATTCCAACCAGGAACGAGAAGACGGTCGAGTTGGCGGAGGCGTCCACGAACCAGTGTGCGATGGTGTCGGACAGCGTTACGCCCTTGCTGTTCGGCACCTTGGTCAGCATCTGAGCGATTCCGGCGTAGAAAGGAAACTGCAATAGCACGCCCGAGACGCTTGGCATCGCCTTGGAAAAAGCCTCAAGCAGGCTGCGTGGACGCCAATGCAAGAGGATGCCAAGCACCAGAAAGACGAAATTGTAAGTGTTCAGGCCCGACAAAGTGATCAGCGGATTGCCGGACTGAAAGGTCTGCCAGAGCCAGCCCAGCGCCAGCACGACGATCAGGATCGTCAGAATGGGACTGAACTCGAGAAAATCGCCGGGCCGCGCCGGCTTCTTCGGCTCGATTCGGTCGTCGTCGAGCGACACGCCGAGATCCGCGGCGGTCTTGACCAACCTCGGATCTGGAGCAGTCAGGTAGCAGATCGCTGCGGATAGCGCGGTGACGACCACCGTCGTGACCAGATTCTGCCACGTCAGGATCGTTTCAGAGAAACCGATGACGCCGGTGATCGGCAACAGCGAACTCGGGATGCTGGCCGCATTGGCCTGAAGCTGGGCGGCTGATGATGTGATGCCGAGCGTGAAACCGCAGCCGAGGCCGAGATAGCCAGCCGCCCCGGCCGCGCGATAGTCCAGCCTGATGTCCTTGCGCCGCGCGATTTCGCGCACCAGTAGGCCGGAAAAGATCAGACTGAGACCCCAGTTCAGCAGCGACAGGACGATACTGAGGACACCGACGAAGACCACAGCGCCGCGCGCGGTGGAGGGTACGGCCGCCAGCCGCCGCAGCACCGCCGCGACCGGCGGCGACATCGCGACCACATAGCCGCCGATCGCGACCAGCGCCATTTGCATCGTGAACGGAATGAGATTCCAGAAGCCGTCGCCGAAGGCGCGGCTGACCGCAAGCGGTGAGCCTCCATGCACGATGGTGCCGAGCGCGATCACGACCACGGCAATCAGAACGAACACATAGGCATCCGGAAACCAACGCTCGGCGAAGGCGACCATATGCTGCGAGAGCCTTGCAAGCAGGTTGGTCTGCATCGGCATTTTGTCAGGAAACGAATTTCTATGCGTAGCGTCGGTCATTGCTGCCCCATTATTATGTCGGTGTTGGTTTCGTCGCGTCATTGCCGGTCAAAGCGCGAGCGTGAGTTCGGAGAGAGGAACCGTCTGGCAGGTCAGGCACTGGTCCGTCGCGCCCACATCGCCGCCGAGTTGTGCGACGGCGCCCTTGACGATGCGCATGGCGCAGCTCTCGCACTGGCCGACACGGCAACCGCTGGGAAGAGACAGGCCCGCGGCCTGAGCGGCATCGAGAAGGGTTCCGAGTTCAGGCGACCAGATAAAGCTTTTGTCGGTACCGGCGACGTGAACCTTCTGTGGCTGCAACGTCCGCGGCACGATCGGCGGTGATGCGAACGCCTCCGCGAATACGTCGAAGCGCGGCATGCCCCGTTCTACCAGTCGCTCAGTCATTGATGTCGTAAAGTGCGGCGAGCCGCAAAGATAGGCGAGGGGCCTCTGCGGCAGCACTGGATCGATCGCCGTCAGGTCGAGCCGCCCCATGTAGTCGTAGTCCTCTGGGCAACGATCTTGTGCGCGCGGCGCTGAAAACGCCGTGACGAGATCAAGTTCCGGGAGACGGTCTGCAAGCTCCCGCAACCGCCGGGCAAAGGGATGCTCATCACCGTTGCGGCAACCATAGAGCAGAAGCACCTTGGCGACGCGCTCCGTCGGCTCGCGCTCCGCCAGCGCCTCGAGGTGACTCATAAAGGGTGTGATGCCGATACCGGCCGCGAGAAAAATGAGAGGCCGGGGACCCGCCAGCGGCGGGGTGAAAATTCCTCTCGGCGCCTCGATCTGGACTTGATCACCGACGGTCAGGCGATGGATATGAGCGGAAAGATGACCGCTGTCGCGGGTGTGGGCCAAATTGTCGAAACGCCGTTTCTTTATTGCGACCGACAGGACGTCCTGGCCGCCATGGCCGGTCAGCGAATAGGCGCGGGTCACATCGATTCCCGGCAGGCCCAGCATGACGTGTTGTCCCGGCCGGAACGCGGGAAGCGGGCCGCCATCGCGCGGGAGGAGGTCGAGCGCGACGACATCGTTGGACTCGTTGCGAACGGTGGCGACCGAGAAAGCGCGCCGGCCGACCCAGCGGCCACGGCTCGCGGTCTCGTCCTTGCGAATGTCGCAGCGTATCGCCCGCAGCGGCACCGAGCCGCTGACCGGATCGCGCGTTGCGTCGCTCAAGCCGTCGTTCATGTTCGATGTCGCAAAACCAGCGGAGCTGGTCGCTTCGCGGCCCAGTGGCGGACAATCCTCCCACCAACCGAACTCGGCGATGGCGATGCGATCGTCGAGAGATTCGTTCAGCCGCACGCGCAGCCGTACCTCTCCCGTTGACGTCTCGACGATCGCCCAGTCACCATCCTCAAGGCCGCGCCGCGCCGCGAGCGTGCTGGTGATCTCGATCGCGGGATCAGGCGTTTTCTTGCGAAGCGAGGCGATATGACGGTGCGAGCTGTGCACGAACCAGCCGCTCTTGGCTGTGGTGAGCACCAGTGGGAAGCGGCTGTCGGGGGTGTCTGCAAGCGGGCTCTCGGCGGGCTCGATATGGCCTGCCAGCGGCGCGTAGCCGTGATCGAGCATCAATTCCGAGTAGATTTCGACACGGCGGGTGGGCGTGGCAAAGCCCGCGATCGTGCCGTCCTCCCGCTGCACTGCGTATTTTTCGTGCCGGAACGGCTGGGGAAAGCGCAGGCCCTCCGGATGCCGACGAAGTTCGTCGACCGTCACGCCAAGCGGCGCGAGCTGATGGTTCCAGCCAGCGCGGATGTCGCCACCGAAGAATTGGTTTGCCAGGCCCAGCCTGACGGCGAGCTCGGCTGCGATTTCATAGTCTGCTTTGCACTCGCCGAGACGCGGAAGCATCTGCGGACGGAATTGTATCGTCTCGACGGCATCCTGCGTGATCTCGAAACCGATTTTGAGGGCGTCCCGCTCCCACGGCATATTGGCCGGCAGAATGATGTCCGCATTCTCTGCCGTCGGATTCATGAACATGTCGACGTGAACGTGAAAGTCGAGTGCACGCAATGCCTCGCGATTGCGTGAGGAGTGCCCCTGAGAAACCACGAAGTTCGTGCCGAAGCTCATCAGCGCTCGGACGCGATAGGGTTCGCCGGTGAGCACGGCGCGGCTGAAGTCGCGCGCCGTGATCCATCCGCGGCTTGGTGGCCCCAGCGGCAATTCGTCGATGCCGAGCGCTTTGGCCTTCTGCTCCGGCGGCAACAAGTCATAGTCGTTGACGCTCCGCGTCGGCGGCGGCACCGGCCAGACATTGCCGCCCGGCCGGTCGCAGGCGCCGGTCAGCGCGTAGAGTGTCGCGATCGCCCGCTCGGTCATCGTCGCATTGGTGTGCTGGCCGACGCCGGTCCACGAGTGGTAGGCGAGCCTTGGGCTGTTCTCGAACAGGCCGTAGAACGCAGCGATGTTGCGCTCCTCGAGCCAAGTTACTTCGGCGACGCGAGCGATCGTGTAGGGGGCAGCCTCCGTGGCCAGCAGACGAAAAGCGGTCGCCGCAGCGATGACGCGGCCATCGCGCGCGGCAAGCGTCGTCCGGCCATTCAGCCTGCAGTGCGCAGGATCGAGAGCCGCAACGCGGGCGTCGTGGGCCTGCGCCATCCCGGACTGATCCAGCACGACGAAAGCTTCCGACGCTTGATTGTCCCAGAGTTCGTTGGCACGAACGAAGCGGCCTGTATTGGTGTCGACCAGGAAAGGCCCGTTGGTCCAGCGCGTGACGAAGCCCGCATCGAACGATCCTGTCGCGATGAGATGCCGGATTGCGCCCATCGCGAGGGCTCCGTCCGAGCCGGGACGGATGCGTAGCCAGAGGTCAGCGTCCTGTCCCGATCCGTTCGGCTTGGGATCGACCACTGCAACCCGCGCTCCGCGCCGTCGCGCATTGCCGATACGGGTCGCCTGGGCAAGCCATGTGCGGGCGGGATTGTGTCCCCACAACACGATGGCGCCGGCCTGCTCATAATCCGGAAAGCCGATACCGCGGCCGAAAGTCAGGGCATGGGCATAGTCCTTGTGCCAGCCGCAGATTTCGACGGCGTAGATCAGATTTGGACTGCCGAAGCACCTGATGAAGCGCTCGACCCATTCGAAGCTGTCGACCATCGGGGTGCCGCTGGGCGTGGTGACGGCAAAGGCCACGGCTTCAGCGCCGGATGTTTTGCGAATGCCGCCGAGCTCTCGGGCGATGTGGTCCAGCGCCTCGTCCCAGGAAATTTCGGTCCAGCCCGGATCGGCAGCGTCTCGCGGCGCAGTTCGACGAAGCGGTTTGGTCAGCCGCCGCGGACTATGGACCATCTCCGGTGCGGCGCGGCCCTTTGCACATAGCGCTCCGCCGGTCGGATGCCCTTGCAGGCTCTCGACGCCGATCAGCCGGCCATTCTCGACCACCATGGTCGAGCCGCACCGTGATCGGCAGAGCGTGCAATAGCCCGGGATGCGCTCAGCCATCGTCAATGAAACCGTGTCACAGGGAAGTTAATGTAGCGCGTTACTGTAACGCTTTACATAGCATGATCTGTGGGCATATCCTCCGTCAAGCGCATTTATTGTGCTGCACTTGCTAAGCCGGAGGGCTCTGGAACCGACGAAGCGGAGATGGGGATGGAGCAAAATTTACGGGAGCAGGTGGTGCAGCAGGTGCGCGCCGAGATCATTTCCGGTCAGAGCGCGCCGGGAACGATGTATTCCGTGCCGACCCTCGCCACGAGCCTCGGCATCTCGACGACTCCCGTGCGCGAAGCGCTGCTGGAGCTGACGCGCAGCGGACTGATCGAACCCATGCGCAATCGGGGTTTCAAAGTGGTCGAACCGACCTTGACCGAACTGCGCAACCTGTTTGATCTCCGCGAAGTCCTGGAGCTCCATGCGGCCGCGATCGTTGCACGCAAGCCAAAGAGGGATCTCGAAGGGCTTTATCGCTTTGCCGATGACATCGCGCGCGCGGTGAGAACGGAAGACCTGAGGCTCTATCTCGAATCCGATCGAAGCTTTCATCAGATGTTGACGGCCGCGGCGGACAATGCACGACTCACCGAGTTGGTGATGGGATTGCGTGACCAAATGCGACTTTACGGTATCAAGTCGCGTGCAGGTCTCGCCCGCCAGAATGAGTCAACCGCGGAGCACTATCAGATCATTGAGCTTGCGATGGCCGGCAAGGAGGAGGCTCTCACCAATCTGCTCAGGCATCATATCAGGGCCTGGGAGCCGATCTTTGTTGAAGCGTTGTCACAGGTGACGATCCCGCGCGAACCGATTGCCGCCAATCGTGGTCGGGGGCGCTAGTTGCAGGCTGCTCCACGATCCGCAGCATGCCCGAGGGATTTGCGGTGGCCGCCAACCAGCAATCAGCATTGTGGTAAACGGGTCAGCGCTCATGCTTCGTGCAGCATCGCGTGCAGACGCCGGGCAAGCTCTGCCAGGCGGAACGGCTTTTCGACAATTGGAAATTCCCCGACCGCATTGTGTCGTTCCAATACATCTGCCGCATAGCCGGAGGCGAGCAGGATTCTGATATCCTTGCCGAGCTTCCTCGCTTCGCGAGCAAGCTCAACTCCGCTCATTCCGTTGGGCATCACGATATCACTCAGCAAGAGCTCGAAATCCTGACCGCTCTGCAGTATCCGAAGCGCGTCCATGCCGTTCCGGGCACAGGAAACCTGATAGCCGCACGTGGTCAGCATGGCTGACGTGGCCTCCAGCAGATCCTCGTTGTCTTCAACGAGTAGAATTCGTTCCGTGCCGGTCGGTATGGCCTGAGGTTGAGAGCACTCCGGATCAGCCTCACGCGCTTGCGCAGCCCTTGGGAGGTATAGATCGATCGTAGTTCCGGCGCCGGGTGCGCTGTTGATGACAATATGGCCACCAGACTGTCGAACGAAGCCATAGACCATGCTGAGTCCGAGTCCCGTACCCTTCCCGACATCCTTGGTCGTGAAGAATGGCTCAAATACGCGGTCCCGCACTTCCGGGGGCATTCCGCAGCCGGTGTCTGTGACGGAGAGCCTCACATACGATCCGGGCGGACAGCCGGACACTGAGCTCCTGTCTTGGACCACGTTCCGGGTTTCGATCTGCAGCACACCTCCATCGGGCATGGCATCGCGCGCATTCAAGGCCAGGTTGAGGAGCGCAGTCTCCAGAAGCGACGGATCAACGCGACACATCCATAATTCTTCATCGAGCCGCAGTTGGACTTCGCATCCATCCCCGACGGCTTGGCGAATGAGTCCCTGGAATTCGGAAAGGAGCCGATTGGGGTTGACGAATTCCGGCTTCAATGCCTGCCCACGGGAAAAGGCGAGAAGCTGCGTCGTGAGCTTCGTTCCGCGATGCACGGAACGTCGCGCCGCTGCGGCGTATTGCCGGATCTTGCCGATATCTGGGGCATCCTCGATGAGTTCGAGGTTCGCAGAGATCACCGTAAGCAGGTTGTTGAAGTCGTGCGCGACGCCGCCGGTGAGCTGGCCGACGGCCTCCATCTTCTGGCTCTGATGGAGCTGCTCCTCCATCTGACGGCGCGCCTCCAGGGCCTGCTTGTGATCGGTGATGTCGCGGAGGAAGATCGCGAGGCCGTGGCTGGAGGGAAAGGCATTGAGTGCGTACCAGACGTTCATGCGCGGGCAAAACATTTCGAGATAGGTCGGTCGTCGCTCTGACGTCGCCTCCCGAATTGTCTTCAAGGCTTCCAGATCGGCGGCGACCGGAAAGGCTTCTGAAAGGGCCATGCCGACGATGTTCCGGCCGTGGGCGACACTCGCCGAGGCCGGTCCATTGAGATAGCTGACCCGCCAATCCCGATCGACGATAAGCACGCTGTCGGTGGTGTTCTCAAAAATCATGGTGAACCGAGCGGCAGCTTCCTCGGCTCTCTCCTTTGCTTCGGACAATTCGTGCTCGCGGCGTTCGAGCGCATCGGCCATGGTGTTGAACGCTTCGGCGACCCGGATGATTTCGGATGTTCCCTGGACGTCGACGCGTCGTGCAAGGTCGCCTAGCCGCCATTGGTTGGCGGCGGCGACCAGTTGCTCGAGCGGACGATGGATGAACCGCCGAGCCCCCAGCGACGTCAGGCTCAACACCAGCGCGGTGCTCAGTACGATCAGGAAAACGCCACGCTGTGTGCCGTGCTGGATCTCGGTGAACGCCCGGGCTTTGTCGAGGCCAAAGGCGATAACGATTCCCCCATCCTGCAGGACCGAATAGCCGACGATCCGCTCCACACCATCGAGATCGACGATATCGGCAGTGCTCCGATGGTCGGGCTTTCGATCGTTATCCCCGGGTATCCTCCGGCTGGCAAAGCGGTCGTTGTCGGGATAACGGGCCAGGTACGTGCCGTTCCGGTCCATGATCGCAAGTGCAGCCCCCGGCGGCACGTCCTGCTGAGCGATGGAGCCGGCAAGCCAATCCAGGCTGAGGGCGGCTATGACGACGCCGCCAAGCCGGGCATCGTCGCCATAGAAGGGCAGCGCAAAATGAAGGACCTTGCGACCAGTCTGCCGACCGATTGCGAACTCTCCGACTGTGAATTGGCCGGTTTTCAGTACGTCGGCGAAGTAGGGCCTTCCAGCCGCGGTCGATCGCTTGTAGTCAATGTTGGTGTCACAGAAGGCGTCGCCGTTCGTGTCGACCACGATGAAGCTGATGAACCCCGGATATCGTCGCATGATCCTGGCGAGGTAGGCGTCGCAGCCTTCGGTGTTCTTCGCCTTTATCGCCGGAAGCTCCGATAGTGCGATCAGCGCTTGATGCATTCCCTGGACGATCTGCCGCTGTTCCGCCGCGGCAAGCTCCGCCAGGTTGAGTGCCTGGTTTTGCACTTCGACTTGGCGGGCGCAACGGAATTGGAATTCATTGTAGGCTTGAATCGCGATAGCTGGGATCAATGCGATAGCCACCAGCAGGAATAGACGTGATAAAAGAGTCACTTGTTTGCTTACCTTCTGCCCGCGATCTGTGGTCCTGCAACGCCCGTCGACCCAGTGGCGCTCTGACGTCGATCGCTGACGAAATGCGATCTGCGATGCTCAGGACAGTCATCTTGATCGCGACGCTAATCATGCCGTTGTGTAAATGACGCTTCAGACAAATCCTTCGGTCTCCGTTGTGCGAAACGATGTTCATTCGACGTCCTCGCAAGCGTGAGCAAGGGCACTGCCGGACGCGGCCTGTGCGGTCTTTCAAATGTTGGCGAGCTCTGCTACTGGATCATGACGCGATCGGACTGAGAAGTTACATCTGTAACGATAGGAGCGACGCCGCCTTCGTGGCGATGGCCAAGCACGCGCTCGAATCCATCATGCATCCGCGGAGTTTGCCCGTTCTGGATCGTCCATGGCGCGCTTGAGCGGCACGATATCGCTCAAAAGCAGGTAGGTTGTCGCAGGAACTCCTGCCGCTATCGAATGCAAGTTCATGAAGGAATCCGCCTGTTGCAAAAGGTCTTATATGCCCGTATTTAGGGGAATATGCCCCTATCGATCAAAGCGGGCCACGGATCGCCGTCTCAAGTGAGGGAGTATCCAGGATGAAACCGACCATCTTGATCGCCGGCGCTACAGGTGCGACCGGCCGCGTTGCCACCAAGCTTCTCCTGCAGCAGGGCTTTCCTGTGCGGGCGCTCGTTCACCGCGATGACGAGCGCTCCAGCAAGCTCCGAGCCGAGGGGGCCGAAATCGTCGTCGGCGACCTCCTCGACTTCCGAGCCGTACGCCGTGCGTTCGATGGGGCGCAGCGGGCATACTTCGTCTATCCGATCCGGCCCGGCATCACCCAGGCGACGGCGCAGTTCGCGCAGGCTGCGCTTGAGGCCAAGGCCGAGTTCATCGTCAATATGTCGCAGAAATCGTCTCGTCGGGATTCGAAAAGCGATGCTGCGCTTCAGCACTGGCTGTCGGAGCGCGTGTTCGACTGGGCCGGGACGCCCGTCGCGCACCTGCGCCCGACTTATTTCGCTGATTGGCTCCTCTACATGCGAAATATGATTCGCGCGGGCCGGATGTCAGTTCCTTTCGGCACGACAGGCCGCCATGCGCCCATTGCTGCGGAAGATCAGGGGGCTGTCATCGCCGCGATCCTGGCCGATCCGGCGCCGCACAAGGGGCAAATCTATCCCCTCTTTGGCCCCGTCGAGCTTACGGCTCCGGAAATCGCCGCGACCGTGGGTAAAATCCTCGGCAAGGAAATCCGCTACGAGAAGATTACCGCGCAGCAGTGGGCGCGCGAAGTCACCGGACAGGAGATTCCGTTCCTTGCGCAGCATCTGCAGGAGGTAGCGATCGACCACAACGACGGTATCTTCGCTGGGACGAATGACTTGGTCGAGAAGATCGCCGGTCGGCCGCCGATGACCGTCGGTGAGTTCGTCGAGAAGAATCGGGCGGCCTTTCAGTAGGCCGTCCACGTCAGCTCAACGAACGATAAACATTTCTCGACTTGAGGAACGGCATTTTCGGGATTTGGACGCGCGTATGCATGACCTGATTGGCTTTTCGATCGAAGCGCACGGCGGACTCGCTCGTTGGAATCAGCTCCGACAGATTTCCGCGAGCTTCATTCCTGGGGGGATCACAGAGCGACAGAAGGCATCACATTCTCCCATAAGCGCCGGGTTTACCTTCCGGATGCCGAGGGAAGGCCAAAGATCTCGACGAACTCGAACTTTTGCGCGTGGCGCCTTAGCGGCGCAGTCCGATAGGCGGAGCGCGCCTCACCACGTCGGGTGGCGGACTATGCGGTCAAGCTGGATTCATTGGGCGACGAGCGATTCAAACATCTCGCGGTCAGGGGGATGTGTTTGAACGGCCAAATGCCGCTTTCGGCCTATTCCGCCCCGATCTGGCCTGGACCGTTTTGCGCGATTGAGCCTTCACCGAAGTCTCTTTCTCGCCGCGCTCGCCCAAACCGCACGAGAGAAGCTGGTCCATGAGTTTGTGCATGGCAAGGACGTTGGAAGCACCGAACTCAGTCTTGAATTCAGCCTGCGCACGTTCCCATCCCGGCCGCGCCAATTTAAACCGCTCCAAACCAGCCTCAGTTATGGAGATGAGGCGAACCCGCCGATCCTTCGGACCGATCTCGATCTTGATCAGGCCGTCACGTTCAAGCGGGCGAAGGTTATGACCGATCGTGGCGCGGTCCATGGTCAGCATCTCTGCCAGCTCAAGCATCGACTTCGGTCCGCGTTGCTTCAGATGACCCAGAATCGCGTATTGCGTGACACGTAACCCGGACGCCGCGATATGTGCATCGTAGAAACGGTTAACATGGCGAGCAGCGCGCCGCAGCTTTGTGCTGTTGCACAAATCAAGCACATCGACATCGCCAATCGCCATATTTGCATCTCCTGTCCGCGACTGATGCAAGCCCAGATAGGCGGCTGGTGCAAGATGGTCAAGCATGGGAGGAGGCTACCGACTTCGGCTCCATGTTCGCGCGAGCCTGGTGATTGCTGGCTGCGAAATTGAACAAGGAGATGTCGCTCACGCACGGCCGCCATTTCCCTTGGCGCGGCGCAGCAGCTCCACCACTTGCCGATCCGAGATCTGGTTGAAATCCCGGTAGTGCATGCCGACTGCAAAGAACGACTCGGGATTCATCAGGCAAATGACTTCGTCTGCTTCGGCGTTCAGGGCCTCGAGCGTATCGGGCGGAGCGACCGGCACCGCGAGCACAAGCCGGCGCGCACCCGCCCTGGAGAGTGCCTTGAGCACGGCCCGCATCGTTCCACCGGTCGCGATGCCGTCGTCGATCACGATCACGGTGCGGCCTGTGATGTCGACGGGCGGCTCGCTGTCGCGATAGAGGCAGCGCCGCCGCTCGATCTCTGCGAGCTGGCGGGATGTCTCCGCCTTGAGATAGTCGGCGCCGGGCTCGATGGCGCGAACGATCTCGTCGTTCATCACCACCTGCGGCTTCGCGCCATCGACCACCGCGCCCAGCCCGAGCTCTTCGTGTCCGGGCGCGCCGATCTTGCGCACCAGCACGACATCGAGCGGCGCGTTCAGCGCCTGCGCGACCTCGAATGCGACCGGTACGCCACCGCGCGGCAGTGCCAGCACCACCGGGTTGTCGTTCTTGAACTTCAGAAGCGTCGGCACGAGCCGGCGTCCGGCCTCGCGCCGGTCGGCGAAGATGCGCTCGTCGCAGGTTCCTGTCAGCGGCGATGACAGGAAACGGCGGAACCAGCGTTTGGCGTGCTCGATGATCTCCTCAAGCGCGCCGGGTTCTTCAAACAAATGACCGGCTCGTGGCACGATGACCAAATCCTTCTCGCAGGAAAGCGCGGCGAAGGCCGCACGGTTGAGCGGAATGACCGGCAGGTCGGCGCCGCCCACGATCAACAGCGTCGGCGCGGTGACGGCGCGCAGCGCCTCGCCGGCGAGATCGGGCCGTCCGCCGCGCGAGACCACTGCGCCGACATTCTGCCCTTCGGCCGCGGCGACCAGTGCAGCCGCGGCCCCGGTGCTTGCGCCGAAATAGCCGACGGGCAGTGCCGCGAATTCGGGCCTTGCATGGACCCAGTCCGCGGCTTCTGCGAGGCGTGACGCCAGCAGACCGATATCGAAAACGTTGCCGCGGTTGCGCTCTTCCTGCTCGCTGAGGAGATCGAGCAGCAAGGTGGCAAAGCCCGCCTCGCGCAAGCCCGCCGCCACCTGATTGTTGCGCGGGCTGTGGCGGCCGCTGCCGCTGCCATGCGCGAAGATCACGATGGCAGTCGCGTCCTCGGGTACGCCCAGTATGCCGGCGAGATGATGCAGACCAATGTTGACGTCGCTGATCTGCGCTCGTCCGCCCGTCATGATCAGTCCTCGGCAGGAGAAAGGGCCGCGCTGGGTTCCCTCTAAAAGTGTAACTCAGGCCGGTGGTGGATGTTCCTCCGCCGCGCTCACGTGATACCCTCGACAGCGCGCAGCGCGGGTACCACGAAGTCGATGAAGGCGCGCACTGCAGGTCTCAGGAAGCGCGACGTCGGATAAGCCACGTAGAGTTCGCTCGCTCGAATCTCGTGCTGCGGCAGCACCTGCACCAGACGTCGCGCACGCAGTTCTTCCGTCACCAATGGAAGCTGTACCGGACCCAGGCCGCGGCCCGCCAGCAAGGCCGCAATAAGGACCCGCGCGTTGTTGGTCTTCAGCACAGGCTGGACTGGCACTTCGATGGTTCTGGGGCCGCTCAAGAGCGTCAGTGTTCCTCGACGAGACAGCACCGCGTCAGTGACGACGAGCGCGTGGTCCGTCAGTGCCTGCCAGCGCCGGACCGGACCATGCTCTGCCAGGTACTCAGGTGTCGCAACCAGGATACGCTTGATGATGCCGACCTTGCGCAGGACGGTACTTTGGTCCGTCGGGCGTCCCATGCGAACCGCCAGGTCGATGTCTTCATGCACGAGGTCCGCCGCCCTGTTCTCCAGCGTGAGGTCGACCGATACGGTCGGGTGCTGCTTTTGGAAGTCCATGACGATGCGGTGCAGATGGCTTTCACCAAGGCAGACGGGGCCGTGAATGCGCAGCTTGCCACCGACTTCGCCCATATCACGGCGCACCATCTCTACCGCTGCATCGATGGCCGCCAGGGAGGTCCCGCCTGCTTCGTAGAGCATCAGGCCTTGCGGGGTTGGGCGCACCGCGCGCGCGGTCCGCTCGAGCAGACGCGCACCGGTATACTGCTCGAGGTTGCGCAACAGCTTGCTCACCGCGGGCTGTGAGACGCCCAGGTCACGGGCAGCGGCGGTGATGGAGCCGCGCTCGACAGTGCGCACGAAAGCACGAAGGGCGGCGCTCAGATCCATTCATAACACCTGGTTATGCAGATCATTCGCTCATAGCGGATAGACGCGGTGCGGTCCATGATGAACATTCCGCGCAAGAACTCGGCCAAGATGAGGTGCACGATGGAATTCGACCGGCGATCACTGTTGTTCGGAGGATCACAGATATTGCTCGCGGGCGCGGCTGCGACAGCGGCCGGACTTCAGTCCGTCTCTGCTCAAGAGAAGCCCGATAGCGCGGAGCCCACTAAGATACCGACCGGGATGTCTAGTCGTTTCGTCGATGTGAATGGCATCCGCATGCACTACGTTGCCATGGGATCCGGCCCTGTCGTCGTTCTGCTGCACGGGTGGCCCGAGACGTGGTTTGCCTGGCGCGGCATCATGCCGCGACTGGCCAGGAAGTTCACCGTGGTTGCGGCTGACCTGCGTGGGTGCGGGCTATCGGAGCGCACCGAGGCTGGATACGACAAGCAGACGATTGCCGGGGACATACGCGCATTGATCGCCCACCTGGGACCCGGTCCAGCCTACGTGGTCGGCCACGATATGGGCGGCAAGGCGGCCTATGTCCTCGCCCACCTTTACCCGCAAGCCGTTTCCAAGCTGGTGCTCGTCGACTGCCTGCTTCCGGGAACCGAGAATTTGGACGCCTTGCGCGGCGGAGCCTGGCACTATGGATTTCACGTCGCGCCGGAGTTTCCGGAGATGCTGACCAGGGGGCGAGAGCGCGACTACATCCGCGCGCAGATTCGGGCCTGGTCGCACGACAAAATGGCCATTTCCGAGGATGCCATTTCAGAGTTCGCCTATCATTACGCCCGCCCTGGCGGAATGACGGCCGGGTTCAACTACTATCGAGCGCTGCGCCAGGATGCGAAGCTCGCCGAGACGCTGCGCGGACGCAAACTGATGCCACCTGTGATGACCATCACCGGGCGTCATAGCGCCGGCGACAAGCTCGCCGAATCCTTGCGCGATCAGGCCGCCGATCTCACGAGTGTCGTCGCGGAGGATAGCGGTCATTTCGTTGCCGAGGAGGTTCCGGATTTCTTCTGCGAGAAACTGGAGACATTCCTGGTGGGTTGAAGCTTGCTGGCGTGGACAAGCGGCGCGAGATCTGACGCGTTACTGAAACGCGACCTCGGCGAAGCTCCGGAGCTTGCGCGAATGCAGGCGCTCCAATTGTTGCTCCCGCAGTCGTTCGAGCGCCTTAAGGCCGATCTCGAGATGCTGGCCGACGCGCTGCCGATAGAACTCGCTCGCCATGCCCGCGAGTTTGATCTCGCCATGGAGAGGCTTGTCCGAGACGCACAGCAGCGTGCCGTAGGGAACGCGGAAACGAAAGCCGTTGGCGGCGATCGCCGCCGATTCCATGTCGAGGGCGATCGCACGCGATTGCGACAGGCGCCGAATGACCGAGCGATCGCCGATCTCCCAGTTGCGATTGTCCACGCTTGCGACTGTTCCCGTGCGCATCAACCGTTTCAGCTCGAAGCCTTCGAGCCCGGTCACTTCACCCACGGCTTCCTCGAGCGCGACCTGCATCTCGGCCAGCGCCGGTATCGGCACCCAGAGCGGCAGCTCATCGTCGAGCACATGATCCTCGCGCACATAGCCATGCGCGAGCACGTAGTCGCCGAGCCGCTGTGTATTCCTGAGACCAGCGCAGTGTCCAAGCATCAACCAGGCGTGCGGCCGTAGCACCGCGACATGATCGGTGATGTTGCGTGCATTGGACGGACCGGTGCCGATGTTGATCAGGGTAATGCCCCGATAGCCGGCCTCGACCGAGTGAAAGGCCGGCATCTGCGGCATGCGTTGCGGCGCGATCCCGGTCGTGCCGCCGCCAAGGCGCGCGTTGCGCGTGATCACGTTCCCCGGGCCGACGAAGGCGTCGGGGCCGATCGCGCCCGCAGCCAGACGCTTGTGGCTCAACTCGGCGAACGCATCGATGTAGAACTGGTAGTTGGTGAAGATCACGAAGTTCTGGAAGTGCTCCGGATCCGTGCCGGTGTAATGATAAAGCCGGCGCAACGAATAATCGACACGTGCCGCGCGGAACAGGGCCAGCGGCTCGGGAGCGCCAGGCGCGAGCTCGAGCGTGCCATTGGCGATGGCATCGTCCATGGTGGCCAGGTCAGGCACATCGAAGAGATCGCGCAGCGATCGCATTACGTTCGATTTGTCGCCGGGCGTGAGTGCAGCTTCGATGTTGATGTCGCGACGATAGGCGAAATGAATCGGGATCGGCTCGTTCGACTCGCCGATTTCCACCGGTACGCCATGGTTGTCGATCAATCGCCCGATCTGCTCGGTGAGGTAGGTGCGGAACAGGTCTGGTCTCGTCACCGTGGTTTCATATACCCCCGGCCTTGCGACGAAGCCGTAAGCGAGGCGCGAATCGACCCGCACATAGGTCGAGGTTGCAATGCGCACGAACGGATAGTTGGCGCGCACGCGGGCCGTGAGCGGCCGGCCATTGGCATAGGCCTCGAAATGATCTCGCAGGAAGGCAGTGTTGCGCTCGTAGATTTCTTCCAGCCGCGCGACCGCCGCAGCGGCGTCGGTGAACGCGTCGGTTGCAATCCGCGGCGGGGTCAGCATGGTGAGGGCAGGGTACATTGTCGTTACTATGGCAGATTCTCAGGAGCAAGAAAGGGGGATCGCTGGCGCGAGTTGCCCAAGCGCGTCGGCAGCTTGGCGGCACGGCTTGCGCTGCGATCGCAAAGGTCACGCGCTATTGAGCGTCTTGCCGGCCTGTTCCGCCAATTGCTTACAATCGAAACCGTTTTCGTCGACATCTGAAACAGTGCGGTAGCACCCCCTGCAAGGTCGAGCGGACGACGTTGCAGGCGATGGCGATCGAGGGCGACAAGGTGGTTCGCTCCCGGGTAGACGAACAAGCATCGCGTCGCGCGAGCTAGGCTGTTCGCGCATTCCGGGATAACGACAAGGTCATCGGCGGGTTAGCTAAGGCTAGCCCGCCAATGCCATTTGTGTGGTGGACTACGTCGCTATGGTCCGCCCTGGACCAAGAGTCCTGCGATCTTTCCGTCCGGCGCCAGCGTAATCCTCCAGATCGATAGGCCATTGTCATATTTGGCCTCGTACACATCCCAGCCGCCGCTACCCACGCCCCTGAAGGAGATCGATTGCAATTGTCCCGATTGTTCCAGGCCGCGCTGGAGCCCAGGCAATTGCTGACGGGTAGCGACTGCCAATTCCGGCGTCATCGCGTCGTAGTTCGGCTGCCCGGCCCGAATAGCTTCGATCGTGCGACGTAACGCCGCCTCGCTGCCCGGTTGGGCGGTGCCGTCCTTTATTCGCTTCGCAAGCTGCTCCGCCACTCTGTCGGCTTCGGCCTTGTCCACCCGTTTTGCCATTTGCTCGTGACCGTTCTGATGGAGCACCAGCGCTGCAGCCTTCCCTTGCGGATCGGTGACGAAGGAAATCTGCGCATGGACGATCTTGGCGAAGAATTTGGTGGGGCTCTCGGGATAGAATTGCACCGGCTGTTGTCCTGTGAGCTGCACGAAGAGCTGATCCCCTTGCCGCGTGACCGTGAAGATCAACGCCGCCCGCTGATAATAGCCAACGTAATTATCGAGTATCTTTGCGTCGATCGGAACCTCGGTGCGCGGCTGCGCTTGCTCCAACCTGCGCTTGGCGATCGTGTCGGGATCTGATGTCATCGCACTATTATCCGCTGTTGGAGGGGAGGGAGCCTGCGCCACCACGCCCGACGAGATTGCTGCCAGCGGCAGAACGCAGGCGATGATCGCCGCGCGCACCTTCCAGTCGATCTTTCTCGGCACACGCGTTTCCGCCAGGAGCTGTTCAACCCGCCGCGCGACGGTCTCCGCTCTCGCCTGTTGAGCCACCAGGCCAGCGGATTGAACCAGAACACGGCCTTGTTGATCGCCGCCAGCAGCACAAAATAGAAATCGCGTTGGCGCACATGCGATTCCTCGTGGACTATGATCGCGCGCCGGTCCAGGACATCCCAGGTGCCGTAATGCTCGGGCAGGAGGATGGTCGAGCCGAACGTTCCGGGCGCCTTGATCGCAGGGCTCGAGCGCACGTCCTTGCCTGCGGTCCAATCCTCATAAACCGGATCACCCGATATCTGCAGCCGCCAACCGAGCGCGGTGCCAACCGCCAGTCGTAGCAGAAGCCAGCCAGCAACCAACAGATAGATCGAGGCGGCAAGCAAACGCCAGTCGAAGTGCGGCGATATCGCGCCATGCTGCCCGGCGGAAGCGGGAGCAAGGTCGGAAGCGAGGGAAGAGATCGACATATCTCCCGTCAGGACAAGGAGAGCCGGTGGGATGTCAGCCCCGAGGGTGAACATCGGCCGGCCGACCATGAGAGGTGACGCAAGAGAGGCGATCAGCACCAGCCGCCATGTCGACATCTGGATATGCGGATTAAAGATGCGCAGCGCCTTCAGTCCGATCCAGATCGCCAGGATCAGCACGGACGAGCGGATCGCGGCTTCAATGACGATTGCCAACATCACTTCCTCTCGCTTTTTGCCTGTCCAATCTTCTTCGATAGTTGCTCGAGCTGCTTCTTGTTCAGCATCTTGGCGTCGACGATGCCAACGAGCACATCTTCGATCGAGCCGTTGCAGAACCAGTCGGCGATGCGCCGGACCGCCTTCGCCGCCACCTTCCGACGGTCCTCAACGGGACGAAACAGAAATGTTCGCCCCTCGACGTCGTGCGTGACGAAGCCCTTCTCCTCCAGCCTGCGCAGCACCGTGCGGACGGTGGATTCCTTCAGCGGCCGATCCAGCCGCTCCCGCACCGATTCCGCGGTGATCGGCGCGTGAGCCCAGACGAGCTGCATCACCTCGCGTTCGAGCTCGCCGAGCTCCGGCAGATCATCATCCATCATATTGCGACCTTTGATAACGTTACATCGTGTAGCATATAGCGACCGGATGGTCAACGATCGCGCCGAACCGTGCCGCGGCGCCGAGGCCTATGTCTCCGCCACACGCGCGCCAGAGCCATCACCGCAGATTGTCACGGGCAGCTCACATCCGTCGCGATCGTGATATCAGGGATGGACGATACTTCGTGGAAGGAGAAAGCATGCGCCAGGATTTCTGGTTCCATCATCCGTTTCGGGTGCGCTATTCCGAGGTCGATGCGCAGGCCGTGGTGTTCAACGCGCACTACCTGACCTATTTCGATACCGCGATCACCGAGTATTTTCGCGCGCTCGGCTATGATTATCTCGGCGAGGTCGCCAAGACCGGCATCGATTTTCACCTTGTACGGTCGGTCGTCGAATACAAGGCGCCGATCCGGTTCGACGAGGAGATCGATGTCTGCGTGCGCGTCGCGAGGATCGGTCGGTCCTCGATCACGCTGGCGCTCGCCATTTTCGCCAAGGGCAGCGATGATCTGCGCTCCACCGGCGAAATCGTGTGGGTGTGCACGGACCAGCGGACCCACAGCTCGGTTGCAGTCGCAGAGCCGTTGCGGGCTCTGATTGCAAGCCGCGAAAAGGCCCTCGCTCAGGCGTGATCCATAGAGGCCGGCTGACGCGCCAGCCGGCCAATCTCGCCGCCCGCTCTCAGGCGAAAGCTGATCTCGGATCAGCGCACGACCGCGCAGCGCTCGCGCTTCAGCGCCTTCATCGCGGTGTCGTCGAGGTTGAGATGGCCCTTGACGAGGTCAGGCGGAGTCAGCGCCATCCAGTTGTTGAGCGAGATGTCCTTGTAGCGCGGCCTGTTGAAGACGTTGATCAGCCGCAGCGTGGTCGGACCGATGTTCTCGATGTAGTGGCCCATGGTCCTCGGCACGAAGCCGACGTCTCCGGAAGTGTAGTTGAACGTCCGCGCCTTCGATGTGGCATCGAACACCGTCATCCGCGCCTGTCCTTCCAGATAATATTGCCACTCGTCGGCATCGGGATGCCAGTGCAATTCGCGCAGCGCGCCAGGCTCGATCTCCATGATCAGCGCCGACAGGGTGGTTTCAGGGAAGTTGGTGACGTCGATCATTTTCACCGATCCGCCCTTGTACGGGGTCGCTGGATGTTCGGAGGCGTGCCAGACATAGGGAAGCTTCGGCGGGCTGTCGGGAAGCTGCTTGCGCACGATCTCGAGCGGCGCCGGCACCGGGAGGCGGAAGATGTACTTCTCGGATTTCGGAATGTCGGCGAAGTGCTCGACACCGATACCGAAATTCTTGGCGAGGATGCCGGGCGGCGTATGCGCCATGAATTCGGTGATCAGCAATGTCTCGTTCTCGGAGAAATTGCCGTCGTCGAACACCAGCAGGAATTCGCAGCCGCCATCGAGGCCCTGGATCGAGTGGGGGATTCCGGCCGGCACCAGCCAGACGTCGCCCGGTTTGAGATCGTCCACCGCGACATTGCGGTCCTCGTCGACGACGGTCAGCCGGACATTGCCCTGCAGGATGTAGGCCCACTCGGCTTCCTTGTGCCAATGCAGTTCGCGCACCACGCGGGAATCGAGTCGCATGTTGACGCCGGCCATCGACTTGGCGACCGGCAGTTCGCGCACCGTCACCTCGCGCGCCCAACCGCCGTCCTCGAGGCGGTTGTGGGCCATACCGAAGGAGAATTTGAGGTTCGGGAGCGAACCGTTGTCGGTTTCCGGCGGCGTGAGGATGTCGGGGTTCTGGCTGTCGAGCAGGGCGTTGCGGGGACCCGGATCGGTTGCGCCTTTGGCGCCACGGATAGGCTGCCTCAGATGGCTGTCGGACATGAGCTAATCCCTGATGTGATGAACGATGACGTGCGAAATGCACTCGCTTCGCGGCGAGCGTCGCAAGCTACGCCGGGCAAGCAGGGAAATATTTCCGCGATGCACGCCTTTTGTTGAAACGCCACAATCGTGGCGTCGGGCCATTCGGAAAAACGGCTATGGAAATCGGAAAGACCATCCGCGAGGCGGGCGGTATCGCACTTTTGATACGCGTTCGATCGGAGATTGGGTTTTGTTGATGCGATGAGCCAGCCGCTTGATAGGGCAGCCGCCGCCCGAAGCCCGGATTGCGATCCGGCGCGCGCGCTCGACGTGTTGGTGACGGCTGCGATATTGCTGTTCACGAACGGCCAGACGAGCGAGCGCACGACCGAGTATGTCGAGCGGCTGGCGACAGCGCTCGGCTTTTCTGCGCGGGTCCTTCTGCGCTGGGACGGACTGACCATCGCGATCGAGAATGGCGGCGGAGTGGTGAGCACGACCGTCGAGGCGAGGCCGGTCGGCATCGAGATGGGAAAGGTCGCTGTCGCAACCAAGTTGATTGACGACTTCTGCGATCACCCCTCCACGCCAGAGCTGCTGCGCTCCGCGCTTGCCAGGGTGCAGGCCCGCCCGCCCGTCTCGCTCATTCGCTTCGCATCCTTCGCCGCCATCGGCGCCGCTGCGCTCGGCATCATCTTCGGCGCCGCGCATGTGGCAAGCCTGATCGTCATCGCTGTCAGCGCCGGCCTCGGCGCCTGCCTGCGCCGCTGGATTGCAGGGCGGAGCCATAACCCGTTCGCCCAGCCGCTCGCCGCCGCGCTGCTCGCCGGCGCGATCGGCGCGCTGGTCGTCGATCTCCAGTTCTCCTCCAGCCTGCAGCGGCTCGTTGCCGTCTGTCCCTGCATGGTGCTGGTGCCAGGCCCGCATGTCCTCAACGGCACGATCGACCTTGCGCGTGGACGCCTGGCGCTCGGGATCTGCCGGGTGGTCTATGCCAGCCTGATCATCTTTGCGATCTGCATCGGGCTGCTCGCCGGACTGTCGTTCGGCGGGACCAACCTGCCGGCAGCGGCGCCGTCGCCGCCGGTCCCGTTGATCTATGACGTGATCGCCGCGGGCGCTGCGGTGGCTGCCTATGGTACCTTTTTCTCCATGCCGTGGCGGATGCTGCCAGTCCCGATCCTGATCGGGATGTTCGCCCATGGCGTGCGTTGGGCCCTCTTGGCCAAGGCCGGCGTCAGCCTGGCGGGCGCCGCCTTCATCGCCTGCCTCATTGTCGGAGCGATCACCACGCCTGTGGCAGAACGTCTCAGGTTGCCCTATGCGGGGCTTGCCTTTGCATCCGTGGTTTCGCTGATCCCGGGGGTGTTCCTGTTCCGGATGGCGGATGGGCTCCTCGAACTCGTCGCGAGCGGAGGTAACGTTTCCTCAGGCTTGCTGCAGGCAACGCTCGCGGATGGAATCAATGCCTTTCTGATCACTCTTGCGATCACCCTGGGGTTGATCTTGCCGAAGATGCTGATTGGGTATCGTTTCAACAAACGGTTTACCGGGAACGGTCGGAGCGCGTAGAATTTGAATCGCATCCCTGCGCAAGACATACGCATTTGCAATCTGTGCATTATATTCAAGGGATGCCGCTATCGTAACGGTCGAGCAGGTGATTGGGATGCGCCTATTATTGCTTATCAATTTGACGGCTGTTGCCGTGGCGGGAGTCGCTATGGCTCAGACCGAAGAGCCGCCGATGTCCCTTCCGCCCGTAAGCGCCGATCCGCAGCGGAATAATTTGCCGCCGGCTCTCGACCTCGGGCCGCAGCAGGGTTCAGGAAACAACAGCGTCGCTCGCGGCAATTCCGGCAGCGCTGGCAATGCCAAAGGCGGCTATGACGATCTCAACAAACGCTTGATGGGCGAGGTCAACAAGGTCAATCCTCCGATCACGAATCAGCCGCCGCTCGATGCGCGATCGCCGGACACCCGCATTGGCGTTATCAACATACCGGGGGTTCGGCAGCAGTACGGGCAGAATTTCGGCATTTCGGCCCAGCCGTACCGCCCGCCGCCGCTTGTCTACTCGGCCCCTTTGGGACGTCACTAAACATTCACGCAGAAGGCGCCTGAGCGGCGCGGGTTGCTGCCGCTCAGGCTCGCCGGACATTCGGCCGGACGCCTAAGCTGAGAAGAGCCAGTAGCAGTCCGTTTCGTCCAGATCAGCGAGTGCTGCCGTCGCCAACGAGATGCTCGCGGAAGAATCTGAAGATGCTTGCGTTGAAGTCACGATGAAACGCTGTTCTGTCGAAGCCCGGTGGATCGGCGCAAATGCGACAGGGGATGCGAAATGCTGCCTTAGCCGATCAGCGCCGCTTGGGGATGGAAGAATCACATCCCCCGCTTCTTCGGCCCGAGCCCCTCGAACTGCGTCTTCTGCTCGTCACTCAGGTACCAATAGAAATCGTCGACCGCGTCGTTCACGCTTCCGATCGCCTCTCGCATCGCTTCCAACCGCGCCTTTGCGGCCTTAAGGCGGGCCGGCGGGGTGAGCGCGTCCTTTGGCGGGCATGCGTTTAAGGCTTCCATCGTGCCCATCGTGGTGTCCTGCACCAATTCGAGCGCGGCGCGCTCGGTATCGTTCAATTTTAAGGTGGCAGCGATGTCGTCGAGGGGCCATTGCTGGGCGACGAGCTGGCGGTATTGCTTTTCGGCCTGTTGCTCGTCCTGCGGTTCGCGGCTCGCCTGGCAGGCGGCGTCCTGCATCTCCTTCAGCTTCGCGACCGCGGCGTTAGCGCGGCGGTCGCGTTGGGGCGCGTTGAGCCGCGCCTTCTGCTCATCGTTCAGGAGATCGTAGAATTTTTGGAATGGCGGCTGAACGGCCTCAACTGCGCTCAGCATCGCGTTGACGCGGCTCTGCATGGCCGCGAGCCGTTCGAGCGCGGTAGTTGCGGCCTGTGCTGGACAAGAGGCCCGGATGGTGTCGCCGGCGGAAGTCCAGGCGCTTGCGAGCTCGTCGAAGGCTGTGCGTTGCGCCTCGTTCGCCGCGACCGCCCGGCCGATCCGTTCGAGGGGAAAGCCGGTCGTCTCGGCGGTGTCGCCGCCACAGAGCTCCTCCTGTACGGAGGGCGCTTTGCGATGCCGCCTCCCGGCGGGGCGCTCGGCCGCAAACGCTGAGAGATCGCTCGCAGCGTAAGGCGAGAAGATCGCGGCGTAGAGATCGCCGTAGCCATAGCCCCAGAAGCCGCTGCCATCACTGAGAAGCGCGTAGTCATAGAGATCGCTATAGGCGAACGGCCAGAACAGCGGACCGACCCAGCCGTATGAACCGTCGGCGTGCTGCCACCAGCCTTGCGCAGCTCGGCCGCCCTGCCAGCCGGCCAGCGCCGCGATGGCGGTGAGCTGCGCGCGCTCGCTCGGGCGGATCGACTCGGCGGCGGGGCGAAGATCTTGCGGTCTTAAGGCAGCCATTCGGACGCGGCTGTGGCGCGCCGCCATACGTGCGCGACGGAGACCTGCGACCGACAGCATGCCGGCCATCGCGAAGCGCGCGACACCGACGGGGCCGCCAACGCGCAGGCGCAAGCCCGCCTCGGCCGCATTCGGCAGCGCTCCTAGAACGACCAGGGCAAGGCCAGCCGCAGCCATTCCAAGGCGGGACGTTGGCATGATCACTCCCTTGGCTTCCCTCCTCCGCGGGCGGGCCGCACCCCGTCACAAATATGACTCGGAGCGAAACCGAAAGTTCCACCCGCGGTCGTTTTCCTTCGAGTGAACCTGCGGTCAGGTCACGGTGTCAAACCACCGAAGTTACATCGCGGCGCAATTTTCAACGGATGTCTTCTTAGAAATCGCTGATGCATTTTACGCGGGCGACGCGAGGGACGTTTCATCACGGACGTCCGTAGTGGCAATGAAAAGCTACGCAGAAGCAGAGAAGTCCAGAGATCACCTATCGCAAGAGGGTTATTCGATTTTCGAGTCTTACAACAATATCCCTCCTATAGCGGCACAAGACGGAAAATCGCCTGATGTCTGGGTCGGGTGAACACGACATCTCACGTAGAGGGTAGCTTCCGGAGCAAACCGGACATTCGGCCAAACCCGCATGTCTCAGAAGGGCTACATGCAGACCTTGGCCGCGAACCGATGCTTTGGTATCCTGCGATCGTAATCCGCCAAAGTCATATTTTCCTTATGCAAAAGGGAATTTGTCATGACAAAAAGTGGAATTAGTCGCCGCCGCATGCTTTGCAGTGCTTCAGCCGGTGGTCTCTTGGTAGCGACCGCTTCTGGCGCGATCAGGACCGCCCGCGCGCAATCGGCGCGGAAGACCTTCGTACTTGTCAGCGGCTCATTTTGCGGCGGCTGGATCTGGCGCCGGGTCGCTGACCGGCTTGAACAGGGCGGTCACAAAGTATTCGCTCCGTCACTCACGGGTTTGGGCGAGCGCTCGCATCTGCTTACCAAGGACGTCAATCTGGACACCCACATCGCAGATGTCGTCAACCTCATTCAATGGGAAAGCCTCGAGAACGTCCGTCTCGTGGCGTGGTCCTATGCAGGCTTCGTATGCTCGGGCGCACTCGAAAGCATCGGCGACAGAGTCTCATCGGTTGTATGGCTTGATGCCTTCATTCCGGCCGACGGACAAAGGGTGGCAGACTTCGCGGCCGAGGGGGTTCGCAAGTCCATACAAGCGGCCATCGACAAGGGCGAGGCTGGCGTTCGTGGATTAACGAAGATCTCGACCGCCGCTATCGTTGCCGAACCGGATCGGGCATTCGCCGAATCCAAAGCCACTCCTCATCCGGTAGGCACCTATCTCCAGCAGATCAAGGTTTCCGGGGCGCTCCAGAAGGTTTCGAAGAAGACATACATCCGCCTCCCCAAATTTCCGCAGCCGGCCTTTGACAAGGCACTTGCAGACTGCAAGAGCGATAAATCCTGGACCACATTCGAACTGCCGGACGTTGGGCACATGGCTATGCTCGATGCACCAGAAGGCGTCAGTGAGCTGATACTGCAAGCCGCCTGAGATCGATCTCCCTCAAGTGACATCACGCTGAAAAAATGCGTTATGTCCGCTGTGGGTAAAGCGGACATCTAAACGCTGACTGACTTGCCTGGGCAGCTAGTCTTGGACTCAGCCCGCGCGACGCATAATCCTGGTGACAGGTAGGGATTTTTTTGCAGCCACCCGCCTATCTGCGAACGTGCGGCGCACCGCATTTGCCATCGGACTCCAGGCAAACCAACCCGGAAAAGAACGCGCGTCCGCCGGTGCCGCATCCAGCCTTACCAGCTCTTTACACAAAGCTTCGGAAAAGCTCATGCGTCCCAGCCAAACTTGATAAAACGCCCCGATATCGGCCGAGACGATTACGTCGATCTCGAAGCCGGGATCCTTGAGACATACCGAAACGTCCCTACGTTCGATCAACAGCCAATAGCCCTGCCTGAGTCTGAAGTCGAACTGGATCACCACTCGACGTTTGCCTATGGCCTCGATGCAGACGCGGCGTCGCATCCACCATAGCAAGATGATGGGATCGAGCTCACTCTGCCGCGGATCGCCGAAAGCCCAGCGCGCTCCCCATTCTCCGAACTGATCGATGATGGGTTGCAGTTCGCGGCCAGCCGCGGTCAGGCGATATTCGGCTTGTTTACCTCGCGAGGCGATGCGTCGCTCCAGCACACGGAATCGCTCCAGGCGCCGCAGTCGCTCGGCAAGCAGTGTGCGGGACATGTGTGGAAGACCGCGTTGAAGCTCATTGAAGTGACCAACGTCAGCAAGAGGCTCGCGGACAATAAGCACAGTCCAGCGGTCGGCAAGGATTTCTGCCGCTCTCGCCACCGGACAATATTGCCCGTAGAGATGCATGACTGAACATATCATGCTGTGCGCCCGCAAAGTAGTCCGAACTTTGTACTAGTCCTGCCCTCGGTAGCGGATCAAATGGGGCTTCGATGCCAATCCAAAGTCCATAACGGGGGGACCCGTCATGACGAACGATGAACCTATCAGGCGCGACGTTCTGCAAACGATCGCGGCGGTGCCCCTTTTGGCGCTGCTTGCGCGGGCGGGCGTAGCTCGCGCGCAGACTGGAACAAGTCCGGTGAAGGTCGATACCAAGGGTTTGGTAGCCAAGATTAGGTTCGAGGCACCTCTTGAGGGGTTCCTCAAGGAAATCAACGGAAAGTACAAGCTCCGCGTAACCGAATTGACGCTCGGCCCCGGCGGATATGTGGGCGAGCACAATCATGAGGGCCCGGGCATCCGCCAAGTCACCTCGGGTTACATGACTTATGTGTTGCCGGACAAGACCGTCGTTTACGGCCCCGGCGAGTTCTTCTTCGAATCTGGCGACGTCAACCACACCGTCTTCAACAAGACGGACGCGCCCATGGTTCATGTGCTCTTTGAAATACTTCCTGTCAGCCTGGGTGGCCCCTCGTTGATCCCCGTCAGGCATCATTGAGGCGGACGGCTGTGCGAGCCTATGTGCCCCGTTTGGTGGAAAAGGAGTGCGATGTCCGATTCGGGGCCATAAGCGGACCTGCCGTAGATGGCCGCTACAAACCTAATCGGCGACCGCTGCTTCCTGAAAGTCGCCTTGCCTTTCGCCGCTGTCAGAGCGACGGGATATTCGGTACCGGCCAGGCGATACGCCGTGATGTCGATGGAATAACTTCGAAAACGCCGCCGCTGTCTCGTAACCGACCTTGCCGGCAATCCGTGCGATGGGCTCATCGCTGGTTTCCAGCAGGAACGCCGCTTCCGCCATCCGGCGTTCGATCACATAACGGTGCATGGACTGGCCGACGAGTTTGGTAAAGCGCGCCGAAAATACCGAGCGGCCGAGCCCCACGCGCTGGCCAAGGTCGCTCAGGGTCCAGGGCCGCTCCGGATTTTCGTGGATCAGCTTAAGCGCCGGTCCGATATGCGGGTCAGATATGGCCCCGAGCCAGCCGCCTTGCCCGGGACTGAGAGACGCGATCCAGCTTCGGAGCACCTCGACAAAGAGCACTTCCGTCAGTCGTGAAAGCGCGACGCGTTGGCCAGGACGCTCGAGCGCGAACTCGGTGACCATGCGGCGCAGGATTGCTTCAAGCCAACCACCGTCCGCCGTCGGCTTCAGGAGGAGCACGGGCGGAAGTAGCTCCAGCACACTGCCAAGCCGCGGCCGTGACACCGTGAAATTGCCGCAAATCATGGTCGAGAGCGGCTTCGCACGGCTGCCGTGACGGACGACGCCAAGACGCGGCGACAATCGATCGATATCCATAATCCGCAAAGGCTTGGCCCGGCGATCCGAATAAAACGCATGGGGCTGTCCGCGCGTGATGACGACAAAATCGCCCTCGGTCATCTGGATTTCCTGTCCATGTCCGAGCGCGAGGGTCGCCGAGCCTCGGCTGACATAGTGAAACAGAGCGTAGGGGCGCACCGGCAACTCAAGACGCCAGGGATGGCCGAGCTCGAAGTGAAAGAGCAGCGTCCCGCCGAGACGAACCCGATCGAGCACTTGGGCGAGTATGTCCATGCCGCCGAAATTAAACCGGTGGACGATCGGACACAACATCCGGACGATTGATCCCTACTGTCCGAAAGGTCCGCGCAATACGTCATGTCGCGGCGGGCCGACGTTACGAGCGGCAACCATTTCGCCAACGGCAGATGGAAGAACCGCGACCTTGTTGGAAACGCCTGTCCATTCCCCCGGACTGTGTTCGTCCGACATGCCAACAGGAACAATCGATGCGCAATATCCTTCTCTCAGCCGCCACCGTACTCCTGGCCGGAACGACTTTGGTCGGCTCCGCTCATTCAGCCGAACTGCCCAAGGGAGCTGTTCACAATATCGTCCTCGTTCACGGGGCTTTCGTCGACCAGTCAAGCTGGCAGCCCGTTGCCGACATCCTCACTAAGAAGGGCTACAACGTCACGCTCGTCGAAAATCCGCTCACCTCCCTTGCCGCTGACGTCGATGCCACCAAACAGGCGCTGGCGAAGCAGGACGGCAAGACCGTTCTCGTCGGCCATTCCTGGGGCGGCGTGGTGATCACGGAAGCCGGCAAGGATCCCAAGGTCTCGGCGCTGGTCTACGTCTCCGCTTTCGCGCCGGACGTCGGACAATCCCTCGCGACCCTCGCCAACAGCGGTCCTCCGACCGAAGGTGCCGCGGCGATACATCCTGACGACAAGGGCAACCTCTACATCGATCCCAAGGTATTTCCCTCGGCGGTCGCGGCTGACCTGGCCCCGAAGATTGCCGAATCCCTTGCGAACCATCAGATGCCGTTGAGCGTCAAGGCGTTCGAGACTCCGGTCGATACGGCCGCCTGGCGGGACAAGCCAACGTTCTACGTGATCACCACCAAGGACAGAGTGATCGCACCCGAGGCCCAGAAGTTTTTCGCCGACAGGATGAAGGCCCAGATAACGGACGTCGCCGGCAGTCATGCTTCGCTCGTCGTTCATGCCAAGGAAGTCGCCGAGGTGATCGAGAAGGCCACACTCGCGAAGTGACAGTACCGCTCCCGGCGTTTTCGCGCCGGGAGCGGGTCGCTCAAAGCATCGCTGTGCCGCACTTATCCCCCCACTCGATTATTTCATGCCAAGCATCCGGAGGATGACATGACTCAACTCGACATCGTGCGCCAGGACGTCGCCACGCTCGAAACCGCGCCGACCCGTTACGTCGAAGGCAACGGAATGCGCTTCGCCTATCGCCGGCTCGGCCCAGCTACCGGAACGCCGCTGGTTCTTCTGCAGCACTTCTCGGGCAACATCGATGCGTGGGATCCCGCCGTCGTCAACGCTCTCGCCACCGATCGCCCCGTCATCGCCTTCGACAACGCCGGGGTCGGTCGCTCGACCGGCCAAACGCCTGACAATATCGCAGCGATGGCGAAAGATGCAGTCGCCTTCATCAATCTGCTCGGCCTTTCCGAGGTCGACCTGCTGGGCTTTTCTCTTGGCGGCTGCGTCGCCCAACAGATCGCTGCCGAGCACGAACAACTGGTCCGCAAGCTCATCCTCGTCGGCACAGCGCCGAAAGGCGGAGAGGAACACCTGTTAGCGGTTCTGAAGCAGGCGTTTTCGCAAACCGATGCTCCGGACCCACGCCTGCCGCTCTTCTTCACGAAGTCGTCCGCCAGCCGGTCGTCCGGCTTGGCCTTCCTGAAGCGGACGAAGTTGCGTAAGGACGATCGCGACACCGACAATGGCAACGCGGTCACCGATCCACAGGCCAAGGCTCTGATCACCTGGTGCGCCACACCTGATCCCGAGCACGCCATTCTGCGCGCCATCCGCCAGCCCGCTCTTGTGGTCAGTGGCAGCCACGACACCATGCTGCCCGCGAACAACGCCTACGCAATGTTCAAGGAACTCAGTAGCGCTCAGTTGATCCTCTATCCCGATTCAGGGCACGGCGCCCTGTTTCAGTACCACGAGATATTCGTCAGCCACGTCCGCACCTTCCTGGATGCAAGGCCCTCGGCTGCGTGATCCCCCGGCGCGTTCTGATGCGATCGAGCCACTTCATCCATGAGAGTTGGTAAGGAAGATAAAATGACAATCGAAAACGTCGAAGTTGAGCGATTCCGCCTCACGAGTTCAAAGCCGTTCGACGCTGTCGTCGCTGCGCTCAAGTCGGCGATCGGTCAGCCTGACATTGTCGAATTTTTCAAGGCGACGAGGGCAGCAAAATCCTTCCCAGATTTAAAGCGCATTGTAGAAAGCGGCGTGGGCCGCACCGACCTTATGCTCTTCGCGGAGTTCGACTTGGGCGACATCTTGCGTCGCGAAACTGGATCCAAGACGCCTAAGATCATACGGCTTGTGGTTGGCAATCCACTCATCATGAAAGAAATGGTCAGGCACGTGCCCGATGCTGGATCTTACGTGCCGGTCACAATCCTCATTGATGAGCGTCCCGATGGCGTGCACATCTCTTATGACAAAATGGAGAGTTATCTGCTGCAGTATGGCAGCTCGGAAGCCCTTGCCGTCGCCCGAGCACTCGATACGAAAATCACAACCTTGCTACGCGAATGTGCGAGCTAAGACGTCCCGATGACGTCTTCGGCCGACGGAAGTGGGTAACTCATACCAATGCGGAATGCGACGGGCGTTGTCATGACGCGAGCCAGACGTTGGAAGGGAAATTCCTGTATGTACAAGACACTTGTCGTCACTCTCACTGCCTGGACTCTTTCCGCCGGGGCTGTCGCGGCTGCTCCTGCCGTCAGGAAAGAGCCACTGGATGCTGCGACCCTCAGCGCGATAAAATCGAAGTTCGGTACGCTGATGGAATTGGCCAACAAGCACGATTTCAAGGCTCTGCATGAGATGTTCTGGCAATCGCCCTCGACCTTGTTGGTGGCCAAGAGCGCGATCCAGTCCGAGGGGAACTGGGCCGGTTATTGGGGCAACGAGGCGATTGATCAGAAGCTGCATGATATTGGCAGCTCCGGTCCGGTCGTGCTCGAGCCAGATTATTCGAAGCTCAAGGTTGTCGGCCTGACCCGCGACGTCGCCGAGTCCTATGTGCCGATGAACATCACGGTCTCGTATGCGGGGCAGGATGGAACGGCCAGGCCGTTTCTGATGATCCTCAATTGGCTTCGCGTCGGGAAAGATTGGAAGATCGCTTCCGAAATCATTCTGCCGGTGCCGCCCGTACCGGCCGCGAAGGACTAGGCGCAAGGCTTCGACTGTTCGGCACCGACGCCTCCGGCAGCAGGTTCGCTCGGGGTCAAAATGCGACTTACATCCTGCATCTGCTCTTGGGGCAAAGCGGACTTCAAGGTCAGCAAGTCGAGAGCGGGTAGGCGGGGAGGGTCCTAGATTTGATTGACTCGCTATCGGCTTAAGCGACTCGCTCTTACCTTTAGGGCACATGTGCGGAGGCACGCGCCTGGTAACGCGGACTGCCGATCGTCAACAACCGCCCATTGTCCGAAGTGGCGAACGAAATGAACCGCTATCGCTGCGGGCTCATCCTTATTCTCAACGCCAACCGCAAGCCAGCTATCCGAGCGGGCTTCCTTGATTCCGTCTGATGATCTTGAGGGTGAGCAGGACGGCGCCAAGAACAAGAAAGAGAACGCCGACAGTCGTCGTGCTGGTGGATTCGAACGTCACGCCAACTGCCGTCAGCAGGCATCCGATGATAACCGCGACCAACCCACCAAGCTTCTTCACCAGCAGAAAGTGTCCGTCACTCGTACTTGCCACCATGATCAGCCTCGCTGTTCAGATGATGTCCCGCCTTCTCCAGTTTCTCGTCGCGTCCTTTTTTCTCAGGTCAGCGGCAGGCTCGCGTGAGTGACGCAATCGTACACTCAGGCGGCCACCTTGCAAATTTCCCGGCGTTCGGATTCTGCAGTCAATGGCTGCGCTTTGATTCAATTGCGTGCGTCGATTGCGACAGCGTGACTTACCTAACGAGTGTTGGAGCCTTGCGCGCGTGTGAGAGAACTCGAGCAGCCGGCACATTTGCTGGTCTATCAGCAAATTGCTGCATCGGTTGCAGATTGACTCGCATTAAACGTGGGCGTTAGATCAATGACATAGCCCGGTTCGGCGGAGTGGTGCGATGGTGTCACCATCGGCGATCGATGAACGGCCTTACGTTTCGACCGGTCATCTACCTAATCCCGAGATGGTGCAGTCGCTGGTGGAAGACGCGCACCGGCGTATTAAATCGAACGCCGAGGGCCACAATTCGCAGGTCTACCCGGCGCTCGCCCGAGTGCCCAGCGAGTTGTTCGGCGTTTGTGTCGTTGGAACCGATGGGCATGTCTACGGCGCGGGCGACATAGACTACGAATTCTCCATCATGAGCGTGTCGAAGCCATTTGTGTTCGCATTGATCTGCGAGACGATTGGCCCCGAAGAGGCACGCGCAAAGCTTGGCGCCAACGCCACCGGATTCCCATTCAACTCGCTTGCTGCGATCGAGCGCGGGGAGGGGCGTACCAATCCGATGGTGAATGCGGGCGCCATCGCGACGACGAGCCTCGCGCCGGGAACGTCCGCCGAGGCAAAGTGGGAATTCATCCACGGCGGGCTGTCGCGCTTCGCGGGCCGCAAGCTCCCACTCAACGAAGAGGTGTACGCCTCCGCGTCAGAGACCAATTTTCGCAATCGCAGCATCGCGCGGCTGCTCGAGAGCTACGACCGGATCTATTGCGATGCCAAGCGGGCAACCGATCTCTACACGCGGCAGTGTTCGCTGAACGTGACCGCCAAAGATCTCGCCGTGATGGGCGCGACGCTGGCGGACGGTGGGGTGAACCCGATCACGAAGCAACGCGTGGTCGACGCTGCGGTCTGTCATTACGCCTTGGCCGTGATGATCACGGCCGGATTGTATGAGACGTCAGGCGACTGGCTTTACGACATCGGCCTGCCGGGAAAGAGCGGGATCGGCGGCGGCATTGTCGCGGTTTCTCCCGGAAAAGGCGGCTTCGGCACGTTCGCTCCGCCGCTGGATGCGGCCGGCAACAGCGTGAGAGGGCAACTCGCCGCGAAATTCCTGTCGCAGCGATTGGGCATGGATCTGTTCGTTTCGCAACCGGAAGACTGACCAATGTTCACTGGACCGGCGTCCTATCCAGCTAGCCGATCCTGAAAGCCCGGGCAAATCGGAGGACGCCAGAGTGACACAGACAATCTCGATCGGCGGCATCCACGAGGAGGAACGCGCATCATGGATTCCCATGATCGCGATCGCGCTCGGCCAGATGATCATGTCGTTCAACGTCGCTTCGCTGCCGGTGGCGATGGGGGGAATGGTCAAAAGCTTCGGCGTTCCTCCGACCACGGTCGCGACCGGCATCGTGGCCTATTCCATGCTGGTCGCCGGCTTCGTCATGCTGGGTGCCAAGCTCGCGCAGCGCTACGGCGCGCTGCAGGTGTTCCGTGCGGCCGTCGTGCTGTTCTTCATATCTCAGGTCATGATGACGTTCAGCCCGACGGCAGTCGTGATGATCACGGCGCAGGCGCTGTGCGGCGCCGCCGGCGCCGTCATCGTGCCCTCGCTGGTGGCCCTCATTGCCGAGAACTACACCGGACGCCAGCAGGCAACCGCGGTGGGTGCGCTTGGTTCAGCACGTGCAGCGGCCGGCGTGCTCGCCTTCATCATCGGCGGCGTACTCGGCACCTATATCGGCTGGCGGCCGGTGTTCGGAATTCTCATCGCCGTTTCCGCGATCGTGTTTTTCCTCAGCTTCCGGCTCAGGCGCGATCACGGCCGGCCGGATGTGGAGATTGATCTCGTCGGCGTCATACTTGCAGCAGCCGCGATCATTCTCATCAGCTTCGGCTTCAATAATCTGAACAGATGGGGGCTCGTGTTGGCGAGCCCGAACGCGCCGTTCAGCTTTCTTGGCTTGTCTCCCGCCCCGATCCTGATCGTGGTGGGCATCGTGCTCGGCCAGGCGTTCCTGATGTGGACACACAGACGCCAGGAGGCAGGCAAGACTCCTCTGCTTGCGCTTCAGGTGATCGATTCGCCGGAAGAACGAGCGGCCGTCTACGCGATGTTCGCCGTCGTCGCGCTGGAGGCCGCGCTCAACTTCTCCGTCCCGCTCTACATTCAGATCGTGCAGGGTCGCAGCCCGATCGCCACTGCGGTGGCGATGATGCCGTTCAACCTTACAGTATTCTTTGCCGCGATGCTGATCGTGCATGTCTATGACAGGCTGACGCCGCGGCAGATCGGGCGAGCCGGCTTCATCCTTTGCACAGTCGCGCTGTTGTGGCTCGCATTCGTTGTGCGCAACGACTGGAGCGAGGTGCCGGTGCTGCTCGGGCTCGTTGTCTTTGGTATCGGGCAAGGCGCGCTCGTCACGCTGCTGTTCAACGTGCTGGTCACGGCTTCTCCCAAGGAACTCGCGGGCGATGTCGGATCGCTGCGCGGCACCACCAACAACCTCGCTGCCGCTGTCGGAACGGCAGTGGCGGGTGCGCTCCTTGTCGGTCTGTTGAGTTCGATCGCGCTGACCAGCATCGCCGCGAGCCCCAAGCTCACGCCCGAACTTCAAGCGCAGGTCGATCTCGACAACATCAATTTCGTCAGCAATGACCGGCTTCAGACTGTCCTTGCCGATACCAGTGCATCCCCGGCAGAGGTCGCCGAGGCGGTGCGCGTCAACACGGAGGCGCGTCTGCGCGCCTTGAAAATCGGCCTGCTGGTCATGGCTGCGCTGGCACTTGTGTCGATCATTCCGGCCGGGCGGCTGCCGAACTATCGACCGGGAGAGATTCCGAGCGACGAGACGGCGAGCGAAAGCGGGCGAACCGCCTGATGCGCAACGGGGTCGAGTGCTCTTGAAATCGAGGAGAATGACATGACCACCTATGACAATGGTTCTACGATGCGCCTGACCGGGCTGCCGACACCGCCTTTATGGGTGTGCATCCTGCTCGGAATCGTCATGATCGTCGCGGGCCTGCTGGTCCTGGGAGATCTCGCGCTGTTCACCGTGATCAGCACCATCTTCATCGGCTGGATGGCGATTTTCGCCGGTGGATTCGAGATCATTCACGCTTTCTGGACCAAGGGTTGGGGGGGATTCGTGTGGCAACTGCTGCTCGGCGCGCTCTATCTTGCATTCGGCATCGTGCTGGTGACCCAGCCGCTGACCAGCGCGCTGATCCTGACCCTTGTCCTCGGTCTGCTGCTTCTGATCTCGGGGTTCATCCGCATCCTGGTCGGCATCAGCCATTGGCAGCAGTTCGGCTGGATCATTCTGGTGTCCGGGCTGTTCGGTGTTGTGGCAGGTCTCATCATCCTCACGGGATTTCCGGCCACCGGGACATGGGTGATCGGATTGCTGCTCGGCATCGACCTCTTGTCTCACGGCATCGGATGGCTGACCCTTGCCTGGCTGCCGGCTGTCAGAACGGGGTAGCAGCCGTCGATCGACGAAGACTGGCAGTACGCCGCTAATCGCCCGCGATCACGTCGGGCGTTACCCTCCCGCACAACAAGAATGCGAACCTTGCGCTATGCGCCATTGGTGGAGATCAGTCATGTCAGGTTTGAGGAAGCCGGGTCGAGCTTTCATTGCAGCGCTCCTGGCTTCAATTGGAATGAACCTCGCGGCTTTGCCGATTGCGCAGGCTCAACAAGCGTCCGCCGTGCTGTTCCAGAACGTTCGCATCTTTGACGGAAAGAACGCCGCGCTCTCCGCGCCGTCCGATGTCCTGGTCCGGGACAACAAGATCGAGAAGATTTCGGTTGCAGCGATCAAGGCTGACGCTCAGGTGATCGACGGCGGCGAACGCGTGCTGATGCCCGGGCTGATCGACGCGCATTGGCATGCGATGTTGGTGCGCCCGACGCCGGCGGCTACTCTGGCTGACGACGTCGGCTACAACAATCTTCTTGCGGCAGCGGAAGCCACCGCCACGCTGATGCGGGGCTTCACCACCGTTCGCGACATGGGCGGGCCGAGCTTTGGGCTCAAGCGTGCGATTGACGATGGCCTCGTCGCCGGCCCTCGCATCTATCCGTCTGGTGCCGTGATCACCATCACCGGCGGCCATGGCGATTTCCGGCAGCTTACCGATCTGCCAAGAACGATCGGCGGCATGCTCAGCCGCATGGAAAGAATTGGCGGCAGCATGGTCGCGGACAGTCCGGATGAGGTTCGTGTGCGCGCGCGAGAGCAGCTCATGCAGGGGGCCTCACAGGTCAAGCTCACCGCGGGCGGTGGCGTCGCTTCGCCGTTCAGCCCGCTCGATGTGTCCACCTTCACCGAGCCCGAGCTGCGTGCCGCCGTCGAAGCCGCTGAAAACTGGGGCACCTATGTGGCCGTGCACGCCTATACGCCGGTTTCGATCCAGCGCTCGATTGCGGCGGGAGCAAAGTGCGTAGAGCACGGCCACCTGATGGACGAGGCTACGGCGCGCCTCATGGCGGAGAAAGGAATCTGGTTGAGCACGCAACCTTTCCTGGATCTGGCGGGCGCAAGTGCGCTCGGGCCGTCGGAGCAGGCGAAGATGCGGCAGGTGGTTGCCGGCACGGACAGAGTCTACGCGCTGGCAAAGAAATACGGAATCAAGACTGCCTTCGGCACTGACATCCTGTTCTCTCAGGCGCTGGCGGAGCGGCAAGGCGCCATGCTGGCCGACCTTACCCGCTGGTACACGCCGGCTGAAGCGCTGACAATGGCGACATCGACCAATGCCGAATTGCTGAGCCTGTCCGGGCCGCGAAATCCATATCCCGGCAAGCTGGGCGTGGTGGAGGAGGGCGCGCTCCCCGACCTCCTGCTGGTCGACGGCAATCCGATCGACAACATCAGGCTCGTGGAAGATCCGGCGAAGAATTTCCTCGTCATCATGAAAGGCGGAAAGGTCTACAAGAACCTTCTCGCCCGAGAGCCTTCTCGGCGCTGATCCGCAAGATACGTACAGAGATACCAGCAGCCGGCAAGATCGGTCGCGAACTGATGGACTGTTATGAAAGTGTGACATTTGGTGATGTAGTAGTCGCCAGCGAACCGCTGCTCGGATTCCGTCGCGTCGAGATCCAGAACCTGCTTCAGGACGACGGCGACAGGATCCTGAACCAGAAGATCGAGCCCTGAGGTCCCTATGATTGTCCATTGTTCTGCGTTTGAAGGTCCAGCACCGCGATACCGTCGCGATCGTGTCGGCCGTCACATCGTGGCTTTGGCGATCATCGGACTGGCCGGCGCACTGAGCGGCTCTGAACCCACCTTCGCGCAAAATCCTCCCCCGGCGGCACCGCAGCGGGTGGTGAAGCCGAAGGCGCCTGCCGCAGCACCCGCGCCTGTTGCGGCGGCCCAGCCGGCCGCCCCGGCGCCGCAGACCGAGGCGGCGGTGTCGGGCAACGAGCCGGTCGCGCGCGTTGGCGGACGTGACGTCTCCGCGTCGGAAATCCGCGCTTTCCTCGCCGCCGTCGGGCTCGAACAGCGCGCCGCGCTCGCCCGCGATCCCGCGCTTCTCAACCAGACGCTCCGCGCGATGTTCGCAAGGCAGCTCGTCCTCAAGGAAGCCACGGACAAGAAGTGGCAGGACCAACCGGCCGTCGTCGCTCAGCTTGCCAAGCTGCGCGAGGAGGCCATCTTCGAGACCTACCTGCAGTCGGCGTCGGTGCCGCCGGAGAATTATCCGGATGAGGCGGAAATCCAGAAGACCTATGACGCCAACAAGGGCGCGCTGATCATGCCGCGCCGCTTTCATCTCGCCCAGATCTATGTCGCGCTGGCGGAAGGAGCGGACGCCGCGGCCGAGGAGAAGGCCAAGGCGAAGGTCGCGGACATCCAGGCCAAGCTGAAGCAGCCGAAGGCGGACTTCGCCGAGGTCGCGAAGGACACCACCGACCAGCGGGAGCAGGCGGACAAGGGCGGCGATCTCGGCTGGCTGCCCGAGCCGCAGCTCGTTCCCGAGATCAAGAGCCGCGTGATGGGAATGGCCGTCAATACCGTGAGCGAGCCGATCAAGCTTGCCGACGGCTATCACATCGTCAAGCTGATCGAGACCAAACCGTCCGAAACCATGGCGCTTGCCGACGTGCGGGACACCCTGGTCCAGCGCCTGCGGGCGCAGCGTGCCGAGCTCAATCGCCGCGCCTACCTAGCGCGCGCGCTCGAGCAGAATCCGCCCGCGATCAACGAAATCGCTCTATCCCGTATCGCCGGCGAGCTGACGCAATCGGCAGGCGCTGCCCGCTAACAGCCTTCGGCACGGAAGCGATGGCATCGAAATCCCCGATAAACGGGAATCCCGGCAGGCTGCGGCGTCTGCTGCGTTCCTTCGGTCTCGTGGCGCTCGGCCTTTCCGCTGGGCGCGCGCCGGCTGCGGCGCAAAGCACGGACTTCAAGGCCGCATCCGAGGCGCCCGCCGCCTGGCGCGACTATGCGTCCCGGCTGCAGGGTGCCTTTCAGCAGCAGATCGATGCCGACGGCGACACGTCGCAGTGGCTTGTGACCTTCGCGGCGGGGCGAGAGAAGGAGAACAAGCCGCTGACATTCGTCGTGAGCGCCTCGATCCTGCCCGACGGCAGGATGGACCGCATCGCGTTCGACAGCAGCATGGATCCCGAGCTTGGCGGCCGGTTGCGTCCGCTGCTTGCCTCCGCCAATGCCGGCGCGCCGCCTCCCGACATGCTTCAGCCGCTGCGTCTTCGCCTGCGGCTCCGATCTACAGAGTGAGCGAGGCGGGGGCGTGCGGGGGCATCGGCAGACCAGGTTGTCGCGCGGTTGGTTGCTTGCACTGGCGACCGGTGTCGGCCTCGCGCTGACAAGCGCTCTCGCGTTCGCCGATACGTCACCCGCGGCGGCGGAGGAATCCCCCGCTGCCGAGGCGGCAAGCGAGCCTGAAAAGGAAGCTGCGCCAGCCGAAGCTGCGCCAGCCAAGGAAGCTGCGCCGGCCGAATCTCCATCGGCCATCGAACGGCGATGGCGCGAGAATGCCAAGGTCGGGTTGCCCCCGACGCGAGGCGGCGCGACCTCGACCTCGAGCGCGCAGCCTCGCTCCCGCTATCGCGAGCTGATCGAGAAGCAGACCGCCGGCACGGGCCTTGCGCCCGAGATCGCGGAAGCCGTGATGGGCGTGGAGAGCGGCTACAATGCGGGCGCGATCGGCGGCGTCGGTGAAATCGGATTGATGCAGGTGTTGCCCTCGACGGCGCGGATGCTCGGCTTCACCGGCACCAATGCCGAACTCGCCGTGCCCGAGACCAACATCCGCTATGGGGTGACCTACCTCGCCCAGGCATGGCGGCTCGCCCGCGGCGATCTCTGCACCGCCGTGATGAAATACCGCGCCGGCCATGGCGAGACGCGCTTCTCCCATCTGTCGGTGAGCTATTGCCTCGCGGTGCGCTCTCGGCTGATGGCGCGCGGCTTCCAGGTTACCGGCAGCGTTCCCGTCGCCACCTTCGGCGAGCCGGCCCGTGGTGGCGGCGGTGGTGGTGGATGCAAGCGCAGATGCTTGGCCGGCCTGGGCGGCCCCAATATCAACTATGCCAACCTGAACGCCCGCCTCAGCGCGCTCGTCGTCCAGGTGCGCGGCGGAAAATAAGGGCGAAGATGCTGGTGATCCTCCCTCTCCCGTTCTTACGGGGAGAGGGTCGGGGTGAGGGGCTCTATCCGCGAACACGATGACGGCTGTGTTTGCGGAGGCTCCCCCTCACCCGAAATTCAAGCTGCGCCTGAATTTCGACCTCTCCCCGCAGACGGGGCGAGGTGAATCCGACCCATTTGCTCGATACGAGAAAATCATCAGACCTGCGCGGCTACACCGCGTGATGATGCGGCCGGAACAGGCGGCCCTTTTCCGTCACAGCCGCGATGGCGAGTGCCGCCAGCGCGCAGAGAAAGAAGCCGGTCGAGAACGGCAGCAGCGTGCCGTCATAGCTCTGGCCGATCGCCATCCCGACGCCGATGCCGAGCAATGTCGTGATCGATCCGTACAGCGACGACGCGGTGCCTGCGATGTGGCCATGCGGCTCCATGGCGAGCGCCGTGAAGTTCGCCATCATCAGGCCGAAGGTGAACATCATCAGCGCCGACAGCAGCATGAACAACGGCAAGGGCAGCATTTGCAGCTTCACCGCCGCCAGCATGACGGCGGCAACCAGCAGAAATCCCGCCAATGCGCCGTGCGAGATCACGCGCATGCCGAGGCGGCCGACGATGCGGGAGTTGAGAAAGCCGGCGATGGCGACGCCGGTCGCGATGGCGGCGAATGCGAGCGGGAAGTAGTGGCCGAGCCGGTAGATATCGGTGAATACCTGCTGCGACGAGAACACGAACGCGAACATCGCGCCCCACACGCCGCCGCATGCCAACGCATAGCCCAGCGTCTGGCGGTTGCTGATGGTCTGCCGGAAGGCGCCAAGCACCTCGCCAAGCCGAAGCGACTTGCGCTCCTCCACCGGTAGCGTTTCCGGCATGCGCAATGCGCTCCAGATCAGCGCGATCACGCCGTACAGCATCAGCGCAATGAAAATGCCGCGCCACTGCGTCAGCAGCAGCACCGCCTGGCCGAACGACGGCGCGACCACAGGCACCGCGATGAAGACCATCATCGCGAGCGACATCACGCTCGCCATGCGTCGTCCTGCGTAACAGTCGCGAACGATCGAGGTGGCGATCACACGCGTTGCCGACGTGCCGAGGCCCTGCAGCGCACGCGCGAGCAGCAACGTCTCGAAGGATGGCGCCGCGATCGCGAGCAGGCTTGCGACACCATAGACGGCCATGCCGCCGAGCAGCACCGGACGGCGGCCGAAGCGATCCGACAACGGGCCCATCACGAACTGTCCGACACCGAAGCCGATCAGGAAGGTGGACAGCACCATCTGCGGATGGTTGGCGTCGGCAATGTTGAATGCGGCGCCGATGCTGGGCAGCGCCGGCAGCATCATGTCCATGGCCAGCGGGTTCAGCGCCATGATCGATGCGATCGCAATGACAAATTCGGGGAAGCCCATCGGGCGGTGGCCTGACGATACCCAGGCCTCGGCATTGATTTCAGACACGTAGCATCCTTTTGCGGAGCCGCAACATAACGATCGTGTTGCAATGCACAATCCCGCGTTTCGGAATGGCGGACCGGCGGTTCCAGACTGGATGGGCAGCGCGGCGCACTTTTAGGCAGTCATGGCTTGGCGAATTCCGAAATATGGATACCGAGTCGCCAATCTCTCCGCTTTGCCCTGTGAAACTTGCGTGTCACCATCATATCGGGGCTACCGATCGAGGAGGTCCGCGATGCGATGGTGCATCTCGATCGCAGCGGTGCTGGCCGCCGGCATGCTCGCGGGCGCCGCCGGCGCTGCAGCGCCTGATCAACCACCGGCACTTGCCGAGCGGCAGGGCCCGCCTTCCGTCGATATCGAACTTATCATTGCGGCCGACGTCTCCTATTCCATGGATACGGACGAGCTCACGGTGCAGCGCGAGGGTTATGCTGAGGCCATCGTTTCCAGGCAATTTTTGCAGGCGCTGAAGGGAGGCCCGAACGGAAAGATCGCCCTGACCTACTTCGAATGGTCGGCGTTCGGCGACCAACGGGTGATCATTCCCTGGCGCGTGATCGACGGCCCCGAGACGGCTGACGCAGTCGCCAGCGAAATCATGCAGGCGCCAATCCGGCGCGGGTCGCGCACCTCAATTTCGGGCGCAATCCTGTTCGGGACGCCGCTCTTCGACGAGGACCCTAACCGCGGCTTTCGGCGTGTCATCGATGTTTCCGGCGACGGTCCCAACAACAACGGGCCACCTGTCACGCCCGCTCGCGACCAGGCGCTGGCGAAAGGCATCGTCATCAACGGCCTGCCGATCATGATCAAGGAGCCGTCCCATTCAATGATGGATATCGACAATCTCGATTGGTACTACGAGGATTGCGTCATCGGCGGGCCCGGCTCCTTCGTCGTGACAATCAAGGATCGCGAACGATTCAAGGAAGCCATTCGCACCAAGCTGGTGCTCGAAGTGGCCGGACGTGATCCCGAGCAGAAGGTCGTTCCCGCCGCCGCGAAGGAACCAAGGATCGATTGCCAGATCGGCGAAAAGCTCTGGGAGGACCGTTGGGGACGCTAGAGCATGATGAGATCAGGTCGAATTGGCGCCACGTCGGAGGTGCCTTACCTCTCCCCGACGGGGAGAGGTCGGATCGCATGGCGAGATGCGATCCGGGTGAGGGGGATGAGCTCCATCGAGGAACCGCAACCCCTCACCCGGCGCTGCGCGCCGACCTCTCCCTATGGGAGAGGTGGACAACCGCGGTCACGCCGATTCAACCAAATGACATCATGCTCCAACCGATCTTCGAGGCTGAACGGCTCTGGATGTCAGCCGAGACGAAGACGACGCTCGCCGAAGGCATAGAGCTGCCGCCACAGCAGGCGATTGAACAGCGTCACCATCACGCACATGACGGCGATGCCGAGCACGACCTTCGGAAAATCGCCGGCTTCGGTCGCTCGCGCGATATAGGAGCCGAGGCCGATGGCGGTCAGATGGGTGTCGCCCCAGCTTGCGACTTCCGCGACGATCGAAGCGTTCCACGATCCGCCCGAGGCGGTGATCGCTCCCGTGACGTAGTAGGGGAAAATGCCGGGCAGGATCACCTTCACCCACCAGCGCCATCCCTTCAGATGGAAGCTGCCGGCGGCTTCCCGCAAATCGCTCGGGAAGGCGGCGGCGCCGGCGATCACGTTGAACAGGATGTACCACTGGGTGCCGAGGATCATCAGCGGGCTGAGCCAGATGTTCGGATTCAATCCGAAATGCACGATCAGCACGACAAACACCGGAAAGGCCAGGTTGGCCGGGAACGCCGCCAGGAACTGCGCGAGCGGCTGTACGCGTTCGGCGAGTTTCGGCCGCAGCCCGATCCAGACGCCGATCGGTACCCATATGATCGTTGCCAGCGCAATCAGCACGACCACGCGCGCGAGCGTGACGAATCCATATCCAACCGCAGTGGTCACGTCAGACCAGCCGAGCGTGGCGGAGAGATATTGATAGATCTTCCAGGTCGCGTAGCTCGTCACGGCGGCGACCACTGCCACCCATATGCCGTCGGCGAGGCGGGAGGGCTGGCTGCTCTTGCCTTGCGTCCGCAGTACCGCAGGCACGCTGATGCGGAGGGTCGAAATGACCTTGTTCGCAGCGCCAAGCGGATAGGTCAACGCGCGCAGCGCGCGCGTACGCCTGAAGAGGTCGAGCATCCAGGACGTCGGTGGCTCGGTGGAGGCAGTCTGCTCGAAGCGGAATTTGTCGGCCCAGGCCACGATCGGGCGAAACAAGAGCTGGTCGTAGGCGATGATGACGAGAAGCATGGTCATCAGCGCGTAGACGATCGCCGGCAGGTTCTGCTCTTGAATGGCCAGCGCCACATAGGAGCCGACGCCGGGCAGGGTGACCGTCGTGTTGCCCACGGTGATCGCCTCCGATGCCACCACGAAGAACCAGCCGCCGGACATCGACATCATCGCGTTCCAGATCAGGCCGGGCATCGCAAAGGGCACATCCAGTCGCCAGAACCGCTGCCAGCCGGAGAGGTGAAAGCTCTGCGTCGCTTCCTCGAGATCCTTCGGCACGCTGCGCAGCGACTGATACATGCTGAAGGTCATGTTCCAGGCCTGGCTGGTGAAGATCGCGAACACGCAGGCCAGCTCGGCACCCAGCACCTGCCCCGGAAACAGGTTCATGAAGAACACGACCGTGAAGGTCAGGAAGCCTAGGATCGGCACCGATTGCAGGATGTCGAGCAGCGGGATCAGCACGATCTCCGCGCGCCGGCTCTTGGCGGCGAGCGTGGCATAGATGAAGGTGAAGACCGTCGAGCAAACGATCGCCAGCAGCATCCGCATCGTGGTCCGCAGCGCATAGAGCGGAAGATTGCGCGGATCGAGCGTAACCGGCGTACGCTCGAGCTCCGACAGCGGCTCAATCGTCTGCTTGCCGCCATAGACGATCAGCACCAGGACGCCGATCAAGAGCAGCAGCGCCACGAGATCCCAGACATTGGGGCGAAGCGAGTTTTGCCCGAGGACGGCGCTGCGGATATCCTGAAACGTCATGAGCCACCTCTGGTCAGAACCCGGCGTGCACGCGGCCGAGAGGATCGAGACCGGACCGCGATCGCCGTTATAGGCAGGGTTCACGACGAGCCGATAGTGGAGGCCAGTCGTGGGCGGCCCGAGCCTGTGCGCGGAGTCACTTTTGGACGAATTTCATGAATTATTTCAATGTGATTGGCCCGGTCCAGCCTTGGCGCGAAAAATAAACCGCTTAACCCGTCGGGCAAATCAGTGATTTAACTCCGCGCGTCTCACGGCGGATGAGGGGCGGCTCGCGATCGTCACGAACGTTGCGGTGAGATGCGGTGGACGTGATGTGTGTGACTGACGAGCACGCGCATCACGGACGGCGAAGTCGTGTGGTCCTGGCGCCCCGACGCTGGCGCTAAGTTCTGTGGATCAAGCATCCGCAGAGTGACGGTGGCAAGAAAGCCCGGTCACCGGGGAGAGTACGAAGTAAGCCGTAAACCATCGCGCAGGGAAAGCCGGAATGCTTCGGTTGACCTGTGGTCCTACCCCCGTGCTTTTTGTTGCACGGGACCCACGGTGCAACCAGCACCCGGCTTTCCCTGCGCCCTCTGATATCGAGGAGGGTGGAAAGTGAAGCAAAGCTCGGGCAGCTCATGCCGCGAGAATGCGGAGTCACATCCCCACGCTGTTTGACATTCAACTCAGACCTGACCCCGTCATTGCGAGCAAAGCGAAGCAATCCATGCTTCCGCAAGCGGCGAGATGGATTGCTTCGCTCCGCTCGCAATGACGCCGTCGTCCTGGCGAAGGCCAGGACCCATAACCACAAGCGCTTGTAATGTGCTCCGCTGCAACCGCATGCTCGCGCCACAACACCTCCCTGTGGTTATGGGTCCCGTCTTTCGACGGGACGACACCGATGCGAGGTTCGACCCATCCCTACCGACTGCGGACACAGCGCGGCACTTTGAAAGCCTTCTAATTGCCTCGGCAACGGTTGAGAGGCAGATAGACTGATGATTCGCTGGCCGGCTCCAGGCAAAGGACGTGACGCACATCTATCATCGCATCTTCGATCAGTTCCGCGTCTTCGACTCCGAGGGAGTATCAAGGGAGGACGACTTCGAGGGGACTGCGCAATGGCTCGAATCTCCCGGCTGCCTGTTCCAGCGAAACAATTTCATCCTTGATCGCATGATACGCAGCGAAGGCGTGATCAAGGCCGGCCTGTTCGTCACCATCGTGTTGAAGGGCTCAGGCCAGGGAGGTCCGCATCGCGATGTCACGCGGTTCCGCTACTCGGAAAATTCGATTGTCGTGATGGCTTTGCGGAAACCGCAGCTCTGGAGCGGCGAGGCCTCCGGCGGAGTGCGTATGTTTGCCGCGGGCCTCGCGTTTCCCAAGGCATCGATCGATAGGCTCGGCCTGCAGCGCGAGTTCCTCGAGCTGTTTTCCTCGGCGGAGTCGGATGAATTCGTGGTCACGCTGAAGGCACCGCCACGCATCCTTGCCATGGCAACCGAAATGCTGTCTCCGACACTGGATGGACGCGCGGAAGAGCTGCTGCTGTCCGCGCATGCCATGGAAATTCTCGCGCGGGTCATATCGATCGCGGGCAAGCGCGCGAGCATGGAGATGGCCGACGACCACAAGCAGCGGCGGCTGCGCGCGATCCGCGACGCGATCGACGCGGATCTGCGGCGCCCGTGGAAAGTCTCCCAATTGGCGCGCGAGGCCGGCATCAGCCGTCGCTCCTTCAACACCCACTTCCGACGGGTGTTTGGCGTCAGCGCCTCCGAATATCTGCGGACGCGCCGGCTCGAATCGGCACGCGATGCGATCATCGAGCAGGGCCTGTCGATCAACGAGGCGGCCTATCTCGCGGGCTACGGCAACCCCGCCAATTTTGCGACCGCGTTCCGCAAGCATTTCGGATACGCCCCCAGTCGCTGCCGTCAGCCACCGAATTAGAATAAGAATAATTCTATGTAGTGGGCCGGCTGATTGCGATGTATGCACCAATCTAGCGAAGCGTGTACCGCGACGGAACGTCTCGGCGACAATCTGGAGCTTGTCGACAACAGATCAAAGAGTTTTTGCGCAATCGCAAAGGCGTCAGCTTCGCAATTCTTGCACTCACTCCCCTTGAGTCTGCGGGCGTTCCGCGACGGGGGATATGGCGATGGAATTCAAGCGAAAGAGCGAGTGGGGCCTCGCCCTTGTGACGATTTGTGGCTTCGCTGCGATGGCGTTCACGGACACGCCGGCACTGGCGCAGAGTCCGTCCGGCGCGGAGCAGCCGAGATCGAACACCGAATTGCCGCCGGTCACGGTCGATGCACCTCGCCAGCAGCGCAGCCGTGTGGCTCCGGTGCGATCGACGCGGGCTGCGCGATCCGGCCGCAACGTCGCGCGGCGGACGCCGGCCCCGGTGACGCAGGAAGCCGCCGCGCCGGGCGGAGCGGCCGGACGCTCAAGCGGCGAGAGGGGTACCGGTCCGGTGGTCGGCTATCTTGCCAAGCAAAGCGTGACAGCGACCAAGACGGACACGCCGATCCTGGAGACGCCGCAGTCGATTTCGATCGTCACCCAGGACCAGATCCAGGCGCAGGGCGCGCAGAACGTCGCCGAAGCGTTGCGCTATACGCCTGGTGTCACGGTGCAGAGCTTCGGGGCCAATGCGTTCTTCGACAACTTCAAGCTCAGAGGCTTCGATGCGCCGAGATATCTGGATGGCCTGCGGCTGCCGCTGGACAACACCACCTTCGCCGTGCCGCGGATCGAGACCTATGGGCTCGAGCGGATCGAGGTGCTGAAGGGGCCGTCGTCGGTGGTGTATGGCCAGTCCGAGCCGGGCGGTCTGCTCAACATGGTGAGCAGGCGGCCGACGGCGACGCCGCAATACACGATCGAGGGCACGTTCGGCTCATTCGATCGCTTCCAGGGCGCGTTCGACCTCGGCGGCCCGATCGACAAGAATGGCGAGTTCCTCTACCGCATCGTCGGGCTCGCACGCGACAGCAATACCCAGACCGATTTCGTGCATGACAACAAGCTGTTCATTGCGCCGAGCTTCACCTGGGCCCCGACGACGGACACCAGCTTCACGCTGCTCTCGCAGTACCAGAAGGCCGACAACAGGGGCTACCAGCAATACGTGACGGGCCAGGTGTCGTTCCTGCCCAACCCGAACGGGCACGTTCCATACAGCCGCTATCTCGGCGTACCCGGGGCTGACGGCTACAATCTCGAGCAGTTCATGGTCGGCTATGCCTTCGAGCACCGCTTCGACAACAACCTGCAGTTCCGCCAGAACCTGCGCTACACCGACGTCACCAACGATCTCTCTTCGGTTCGCACGGAAGGCATGGCGACCGACCGTCTCGTCAACCGCAGCTATAATTATGTGAAGGCAAGCGCCGCCAACATCGCTCTCGACAACCAGTTGCAGGCGGATTTCCTGACCGGACCGCTCGCCCACAAGGTGCTGTTGGGCTTCGACTACTTCAATCTCTGGTCCAACACCGACTATCGATCCGCCGGCATCGCTCCGATCGATGCCTACGCTCCGGTATATAATACCGCTGTTCCGCCCTTCGCATCATTGGCGCCGTTCATCCTGCGCAACGACAAGCTCAGCCAGGCCGGTCTCTATCTGCAGGACCAGATCAAGCTCGATCGCTGGACGCTGACGGTGAGCGGCCGCAACGATTGGGTGAGCACGGATTCGAAGAGCTTCGCAGTCTTTCCGCTCGCCGGCAGCTATTCCCGCGACGACCGGGCGCAGACGGGACGCGTCGGCCTCAACTATCTCTTCGATTTCGGATTGTCGCCCTATGTGAGCTATGCGACGTCGTTCACGCCGAACCTCGGCGCCGATCTCGCCGGCAACTCGTTCAGGCCGACCACCGGCGAAGGCACTGAAGCCGGCGTCAAATTCATGCCGAACGGATCGAACCTGATGCTGACGGCCGCCGTGTTCGAGATCAAACAGCAGGACATCCTCACCGCAAGCCCGATCAATCCGCTGTTCAACGTGCAGACCGACGCGGTGCGCGTTCGCGGCTTCGAGTTTGAAGCGAAAGGCAACATCACCCGCGAACTGGAGATCGTCGGCGGCTACAGCCATCTCGATCCGAAGGTCACTTCAAGCATTGCCGGATATGCCGGCAAGTACATGATGAACACGGCCCAGGACCAAGCCTCGCTCTGGGGCAAGTACACCTGGTACGATGGCCCGGTTGCGGGTCTCGGGCTCGGGTTCGGCGTGCGCTATGTCGGCGAGACCTACGGGGACAGCTTCAATACGTTCGTCATCCCGGCCTATACGCTGTTCGATGCCGCCGTGAGCTACGATTTCGGCTATCTGCGGCCGGACTGGAAGGGATTGAAGGCGCAGGTCAACGTGACCAACCTGACCGACCACTTCTACGTGGCGTCGTGCTTGACCGGCTTGCCCTATTGTGGCTTGGGGAATGGACGTACGGTGCTCGGCACGTTGAAATATAGCTGGAACTAGGACGGCAAAGTGACGGCGGCAACCAGGTCTCTTCGGCGATGGGGTTTCATCCACAAATGGACGAGCCTCATCTGTACGGTGTTCATGCTGCTCCTGTGCATCACGGGGCTGCCGCTGATTTTCCATGAGGAGATCGACGACCTCCTGCACAGCCAGGTGAAGCCGGCTGAGGTGGCGGCGGATGCGCCGCTTGCCGATCTCGATCATCTGCTCGCCAACGCAATCGCCAATGCAGCGGGACAGGTCCCGCATTTCCTGATCTGGGACCGGGACGATCCGAACGCGATGTTCGTCAGCGTTGGGCCTTCGATCACGTCCGATCCGAGCAAGAACCTCTTGATCCGGATGGACGCGCATACGGGCGCCTATCTGGACGCGCCCGACGTCACCGGCCGTTTCACCTACATCATGCTCAAGCTGCACACGGATATGTTTGCAGGTCTGCCGGGCAAGCTCTTCCTTGGCCTGATGGGCATCCTGTTCTGCGTCGCCATCATCTCCGGCATCGTCGTCTATGCGCCCTCGATGCGGAAGCTGAGCTTCGGCACGTATCGCGCCGGCCGGACGCGCGTGGTGCGCTGGCTCGACGTCCACAACCTTGCCGGCATCCTTCTCGTTGCGTGGACGCTGGTGGTCGGCTTCACCGGCGTCATCAACACATGGGCCGACCTGGTCCTGAAGATGTGGCAGTATGGGCAGCTTGCCGAGATGACCGCGCAATATCGCGATCGCTCGGTGCCCGCGAAGCTGACGTCGGTCAATGCAGCGGTCGAGGTGGCGGCGCACGCGGTGCCGGGGATGACGCCAAGCTTCGTCGCATTCCCCGGTTCGATCTTCAGCAGCAAGAGCCACTACGCGGTGTTCCTGCGCGGCAACACGCCGCTCACCTCGCGCCTTTTGAAGCCGGCCCTGGTCGACGCCGAGACCGGCACGCTCACCGACAGCCGCGACATGCCCTGGTACGTCTCGACCCTGTTCATTTCCCAGCCGCTGCATTTCGGCGACTATGGCGGCATGCCGCTCAAGATCCTCTGGGCACTGCTCGACGTGCTCACGATCATCATCCTCGGCACCGGCATCTATTTGTGGGTGCGGCGGCGAAGGGCAGGGGTCAGCGTCGATCGCGTGATCGCGCGCTCCTCCAACCTCGAAAGTCCCGCATTGTCGTCCTGATGACGTCGCGCAAACCCATGCATCGCACGCTTCGACAGATCTTTATCGCGCCCTTGCTGGTCGCGATCGTCAGCACGCTCGGCCTCGTCGGCGCGCTCGTGGGAGACGGTTGGTGGGATGCCCTCTCATGGGTCACCCTGGCCGTCCCGGTTGTCCTCTACTCGCTCTTCATCTGGTGGCGAAAGCCGAATTGAGCGGCCGGCGCCTCAGACGATCTGCGTTGCCATGACAGACAATTTCATGGCTGCCGCGAGCACCTGCATGGCCTGGCTGACATCGGCGCGGTTGCGCGCCGCGCCAAGAGAGACACGGATTCCGCGCGGCGGCTTGTCAATGACGGCGAAGGCATCTTCGCCGACAACGGCAAGCCCGTGGCGCAGCAGATGCGAAAGCAGGTCCATCCGATTCCAGGATGGCGGGATCTCCAGCCAAAGATGATGGCTGGTGGGACGGGATGCGAAAGCGATGCCCTTCAGGATACGTCCCGCCAGTTGCTGTCGTCCCTTGGCTTCGTTGCGCACCGCCTCGATGATCTCATCGGCGATGCCGTTTCGGATCCAGTGGGTGAGGAGCGCGACCATCAGGGGTGGTGACATCTGCATCGTCGCCTGCAATCCGCTGCGCATGGTCTGCGCGGCGGTGGGATCGGGTGCCAGCAGATAGGCGACGCGCAGTCCCGGAGCGATGCATTTCGACGTGCTGGCGGCGAAATAGCTCCGCTCGGGAATCAGGTTTGCGATCGGCGAAGCTGACGGCTCGAGCAGACCATAGGCGTCGTCCTCGATCAGGAAGGTCCCTGCATGGCGGATGATTTCGGCGATGGCCTTGCGGCGCGCCGGGCCTGCGGTGGCGGTCGTCGGATTCTGCTGCGTTGGCACCAGATAGACGGCCTTCGGCTTGTACTTGCGGCATGCATCCTTGAGCGCATCCGGCCGCGCGCCTTGTTCGTCCATCGGCAAGCCGATCAGGCGAACGCCCAATCGGGCGGCGGCTGTCTTCAGGCCGGGATAGGTGAGTGCCTCCGTCAGAACCACGTCGCCGGGCGAGGTGAGGGCGAGAAGCGCATTGAACACGATGGCCTGCGATCCCGGAAAGATCACGAGACGTTCAGCATCCGCATCCGTCACGCGATGGCGCAGCCAATTTGCCGCCATCTCGAGATCGAGATCGCTGCCGCCTGGTCTTGAATAGGTCAGGAACGCGCCGAAGCCGCTTTCCCTGCGAATCGTCTCCAACCCCTGCGCGATGCGAAGATCCAGATTGGCTTCCACCGGTTGAGGCGGAAGATTCATCGAAAGGTCGATCGTGACTTGCGCGGGAACGTGCGACGGCGAACGCACCGTCGTCTCCGAGACGAACGTGCCCTGACCGACCCTGGCGTCCAGCAGGCCGCGCCGGCGCGCTTCGCCGTAAGCGCGGGTGACGGTGGTGAGATCGATGCCGAGCTCGGTGGCGAGCGCGCGGTGCGTCGGCAGCCTTTGTCCGCGAACAAGCCGGCCGCTCTCGATGTCGGACGCCAGCGCATCGACGATCCGCATGAACAGGGGGCCTTGCCATTCGGAAAGTGTAGGGACCCAATCCATACAATAGGCCTGTTTGTCTTTGATTGTATCCATACATTCTCGTACTGTATGACATGCCTCAGGTCAAGGAATTCAGCGATGACACAGCCAGTTTCGCTTGCCCAAGCCGCATTGCGCGGCTTCACCATGCGATGCCCCAATTGCGGGAAGGGCCACCTTTTCCGCCGGTTCCTGAAGGTCGTGGATCACTGCGAAGTCTGCGGCGAGGACTACACGCCGCAGCGTGCCGATGACTTTCCCGCCTATCTCGTCATCGTCGTGGTCGGACATGTGGTCGTGCCGGCTTTGCTCGCCGTCGAGATGGCTTACGCGCCGCCGGCGTGGCTGCAACTCGCGATATGGCTGCCCTTTACGCTGTTCGCATCGCTCGCGCTGCTTCAGCCGACGAAAGGCGCGATCGTTGGCCTTCAGTGGCAAACGGGAATGCATGATTTCGCGCAATCGAAGAATCGAAGGTCGGCTAACTCCGCAAAATCCACCCCGTCCACCGACACCACTTCGCTGAAGAGGCAGGCGCTCACCTGAACGCTGCTCGAACTGGCCTGTGGGCAGAGAAGTTCCGTGAGCCATTTTCACGTAATGAGCCCATCACCAAGATCGTAGCAACAATCGGCGCGGCCATCGTGCTGACAATTTGAAGAAACATTCTCACGTTCGAAAGCGCGGGCCTGCGTCGATGCGTGGCCTGACCGGCGGCAGGCATATTGTGGCTTGCTGAAGGCAAGTCCATGCGCCCATCAGACAGAACCATCCAACCCCGCACGCGTTTGCTTGTTGCGTCGCCGACGTGCCGCAATCTGCAACAAAAAATCACAACTAGTTCCTAGGGCGGAACCCAGGAACATCGCTTGAACGAAGGGGCTTCATTGGATTCCTCTGTCACCGACCGATTGGACACGTGGGCGCAGACCGATTGGTGGCGGCGCGCGGTTCGCTGTCCCCGTTGTGCGGCGTCGCTGCGCGAGATCGACGCGCGGCTGTTCTGTTCCAACGCAACGTGTGAATACTCTAGAAGCGGGTTTCCGGTGGTCGAGGACCAGCCGGTGCTGATCGATTTCGCCGCCAGCGTCTTCGAGCGCGGAATGTATGGTGGTGGCAATGGTTCGGTCTTTCACCGCGACGTTTCGCGCCGCTCGATCAGCTCGCGGCTCCATCAGCTCACCTTCGGTGGCAATCAGGTGGCGCAATCCAACTGTGCTCGCTTCATCGAGCTCCTTAAGCAGGAATCGGAGCGGCCGGTCGTGCTCGTCATCGGCGGAGGTGCGGTTGGCGACGGCGCCGACGAACTCTACGCGGATGACTCCCTCGAGTTGATCGGGACGGATGTCTACGCGTCGCCCTACACGCTGCTGGTGGCCGACGCGCACCGGCTGCCGTTCGAGGACGGCGTGTTCGACGGCGTCTGGGTCCAGGCCGTGCTCGAACATGTCCTTGAGCCTGCGTCCGTCGTCAGCGAGATTCACCGCGTGCTTCGGCGCAGAGGCCTCGTCTATGCCGAAACGCCGTTCATGCAACAAGTGCATGAGCGCGGCTATGATTTCTCGCGCTTCACGCGGAGCGGCCATCGCTGGCTGTTCAAGCAGTTCGCGGAAATCCGCGCGGGCCGCGTCGGCGGCGCAGGCGTCGCGCTGGTGTGGTCGATCCGCTATTTCGCCCGTGCGCTCGGCGCCGGCGACAAGCTCTCGCGCCTGGTCGCGCTGCCGTTCTTCTGGATCCGCCTACTCGATCCGTTGACGCGCGGCCGCCCCGGATCGGATGCGGCGAGCGGCTTCTTCTTCCTCGGACGCCGGGCGGAGCGTCCGCTCGATCCGCACGCCATGCCGCGCTACTACGACGCGCAGAAGTGACGCTTCAGGTGAGGCCTTTGATCTTCTTGCAAGGTGTCGCCGAGGTCGAGGAAAGCTGCACGATGTCGACGACGGATTTCATCGTCAGCACTTCCTTGCTGGTGAGGAAGCGCAGCGTCGCGCTCGGATAGGCGTCGCAGAATTGCGACAATGTCGACGCCGTGGCAGGAACGGTGTCCTGTTTGGGAACGACCGCGATACCGCCGTCCCTGAGGATATAGGCGTCCTTCACATTCGTCATGCTGCTCGCCGCCATACAGATCTTGAACAGATCGTTGTAGGATTGGGGCGGCAACTTCAGATCGCCGCCGAGGCTACCCAACAAGTATTCGCGGCTTCGGCGGCAGTTGTCGGCGCCGGCGTGTGCCGTGCCGGTGGCGAGCACAAGCAGGATCGCCGCGGCAGCGATCCGCCTCATGCCGTCACCACCTCGGCCTGCGGCGCAGGCCGCTCGTTCCGAGCCAGTCCGTAGGTTGCGGCAGCGCATCGTTCCCAGGACAATGCGCGTGCATGGGCCAGCGCGCCTGCGGCAAGGCTCGCACGCAGTTCGTCATTCTCGGCGAACCTGGCGATCGCAGCGGAAATGCTGTCGATATCGGGCGCAACAAGAATGCCGCTTTGATCCGGCAGCACAGCGTCGGGAACGCCGCCGACAGCCGTCGCAACACTCGGCACGCCGCCGGCACCGGCCTCGAGGTAGACCAGCCCAAATCCCTCGACGCGGCCGGAGGAATCCGGAAGGCCCGTCAGGCAGAACAGATCAGCCGCGCCATAGATGTCGCGGATCTCTTCATTCGGCAGCGGACCGAGCAGGCGGACATCGCAGTTCGCGGTTTCGATCAAGCGCTGGAGTTCGTTGACATAGTCGGCCTCGCCATTCGGGCCGATCACGAGCCAGGTGATACGCTGGCGCAGCCGCTCGGGGAGGCGCGCCAGTGCCGCGAGCGTCAGATGATGTCCTTTGCGGTGGGTGATCCGCGCGACGGTGACTATGACCAGCCGCTCCGGCGCCAGCCCAAGGCCGGCGCGGATGTCCGCACGATCGCGTCGCTCGCCGAACCAGAAGTCGGAAACTCCGAGACTGATCGCGCTGATTTGTCCCGCGTCAACGGCAAACCGTTCTCGGAACAGATCCCTGGTGTAGCGGCTGTTCGCCACGATCTCCGTCCGCGGGCCGAACACGCCGGCGCTGCGGATTGCAAATCGCTTCAACGGTGTCTGGGTTTCGTTGATCTCGGTGCCGTGCACGGTCATCAGCACGCGTGCCCGCGTCTGCCAACGCGACAATGCGACGGGAATGAAGAACGGCCAATCGGCCGCATGGATCACATCGTATGGATGCTCCCGAACCTTGTTGCGTGCCAGCAGCATTTTCGCCGGCAGCTCCTTCATCGAATGCAGGCCACCGGCAAAGCGGGCCACTTCGAACGGCAGCGTGCGATCGCGGCCTGCATTGTCCTGTCCGTAGTCCGGCGCAACCACGGTGACGCGCGCGCCGAGCCGGGCCGCGGCGGCGGCGATCTCCCCTGCATAGGTGCCGATCCCGCCCATGGCGGGAGCAAACTCACTGGTCAGCAGCAGGATGTCCACGTCGATGCCTCAAGAGGCCGTGGCCGCGGCGAAGCCGCGGGCGTCCTGAATTTCCTGATGGTAGCGGTACACGCGCGCCAGTTGCGTGGCCGGCGTGAAGTCCTGGATCGCATCGGCGACCTGCTCGGGCGTGATCTTGCCGCCGTCGATGGCGTTGCGGACATCGATGAAGCGCTGTGCCAGAGTCTCCACCATCTCGTCGCGGCTGCCATCGCGCGTCACCAGATAGCCGCTCTGGCCGTCATGGATGACGGATTCGAGCTGCGGCAGGTGCATCGCGACAACGGGACGGCCGACCGCAAGCGTTTCCAGAACGCAGCGCGGCATGCCCTCGAATTCGGAGGTGAGGATGCCCGCATGCGCCTCCGCCAGCGTCTTCGCCATGCCCGTGGCATCCTTGAAGCCGTGGCGAATGGTGATGTCCTCGATCGCGGCAAACTCGCTGAAGCGATGCGGGTCGCTGGTGCCGATATAGTGAAAGCGGATCGGGCCGTTCAGCCGCTGTCGCAATCGCTCGATGGTGCGGAACATCAGCGGCGGGTCCTTGAATTCGTCGAGCCTGCCGGCGAACACGATCTGGAATGGCGACATGCTTTCCGGGAACGGCTGCGGCTGGAAGATGTCGGTGTTGACCCAGGTCCACAGCGTATCGATCTTGTCCTTGCTGCGCGGATAGGTCTTCTGCATCCGCTCGGTGATGAATGGATTAACGCAGAGGAACTTCTCGCTCATCGTCACGGCGAACCGCTCGCCGGTATTGTGCACGAAGGAATATTTCCGGAGCAGCGAATCCATCTGCAGTTTCGGCGCGCCCTCGCCATGCAGCATCTGCACGAAGGGGAGACGCAGGATCGCCGGCAGCCAGGAGAACTCAACGCGACGTAAATCGATCGAGCATCGCCGTGTCCGTACCAGCCGTGCGATCTGGCCGAAATGACGCAGCAGCGCCACGAAGAACTGGCCTGTCAGCGAGGAGCGAATGGTGCGCGCGGCTTCACGCGCCTGGGCATCACTGTAGCGAAGGATCGGAAGGAAATCGAAGGTGCGGCCGCGGAAGGTGACCCGGTGCACTTCGCCGAGGGTGAGGTCACCGATCGAATCCACGCCGACGAACAGGATGTCGGTGTTGTCAGGATGGAAGGTGATGAAGTCGCGGATATAGGTCTCGAGCCCGCCGACCTTTTGGCCGCGCGGATCGAACGGATGGAGCAGGCAGATCTGATAGCGCGGCCGAACGCGGCTTGCATTGCGGGCGCGCAGCGCCAGTGTGACGGTCGAGGTCATGCGGTCTTCCGGATTCGTGCGTTGATGATCTGGGGCAGCGTGCGCGCAACGAGTCCCGGAACGGCGGCCATGCAGCGGGCATAGCGCGGTCCGAGCCGGCTTGGGTTGTTCAGCATGCGCCAAGCCCATTCGAGTCCGGCCTTCTGGGTAACCGACGGCGCGCGCTTCTGCGTGCCGGCGATGAAATCGAGCGCCGCGCCGATGCACAACACACCAGTCCCATCGAGCTCGTCGAGACAGCGCGCGGCAAATACTTCCTGACGGGGCGCGCCGAGCGCAACAAAACAGAGTCTGGCACCGGACTCGCGGATCAGTTCGATCGCATGATCGGCCTCGGCGGAATAAGGATCGAAGTTGGGGCCGGGCGCATACCATCCCACAACTTGCAGGCCCTGGAACCGTTCCGAAAGACGTTGCGCGGTCATCTTCAATGTCGCGTCATTCGACCCAAGCAGGAACACAGGAAGGCCCTTCTTTCGCGCTTCCTCGCAGAGCGGTTCCACGAGATCGGCGCCGGTGGTCCGCTCGATATGCGTGCCAAGCAAACGCGACAGCACGACGATCGGGAACCCGTCCGCCGTTACAAATTTTGCACGACGATAGGCAGCACGGAAGTCAGGCCGCTGTTGCAGTTGAACGACATGATCGAGATTCAACGTGCACACGCTGAAGTTTTCGCCTTGCTGCGCAGCCGATACGATCGAGTTCACCGCTTCGGGAAGTGAACCAATGTTGATGGAGATGCCATCAACATTGAGATTGGATGTCGCAGGCTGCGTCTGTATTTCCGGCATGTCGATCTCCAGGTGCGAGAGAAGCCGAGGTGCGCTGATGGAAGTCGTCGGCATGCTCAATGCTTGTGCGATGGGAACTCGCATCTCGAAGACTCTTCCTCGACGAGCGACGTCACGAAATAGAACTATTGCGTCGCAACGATGGCGATGCCGCTGTGCAAAAATGATTCAGCGCAACGAATGCATTCACTTGATGGAGAGCAGCCATGCAGATGTCGCGACGAAGTGCACTTGCCATTCTCGCAGCCTCAGGCGTCGCTGCGCGTGCAGGAATTTCAACTGCGGCGCCGGCGCAAGGACAGAGTCTCGGTGCAATCGCTGCACAACATGGATTTGCCTTTGGCGCTGCCGCTGGCCCCGTGATCGACAAGGATCTTGCGTATCGCGAGCTTTACACAACGCAGACGCGCATCATCACAACTGACGTTGCGATGAAAATGGGCACGATCGCGCCACAACCTGGCCCCAAACGTTTCGAGAGCGCGGATCGTCTGCTGCAATTTTGTGCGAGCAATCGCATTCCGATGCGCGGTCATTGCCTGATCTGGAATGATTGGGTTCCGCAGTGGATCAAGAGCATGAGCAACGCGGAGCGTCAGGCGTTCTTCGACTCCTATATAGAAGAAGTGGTCAGCCGCTACGTCGGCAAGTTGCATTCATGGGATGTCGTCAACGAGCCGTTCTGGCCCGGCCATAAAGCGCCCGGCGGCTACAGATTAGGGCCGTGGTATGACGCTTTCGGCGGAACCGGCTACATCCGCCGTGCTTACGAACGCGCGGCGATGATCGACAAGAAAACCAAATTTGTTCTTAACGAGGCGCAGACCGAGCGCGATGACGAGGTGGGGCACATCGTGCGCAGCGGATTGCTGCGTCTTGTCGATGAATTGAAGCAGGCTGGCGTGCCGCTCACGGCCGTCGGCTTGCAGGGTCACCTGCAGCCGCGCTATCCGCATGATCCGGGACGGTTCGTCGAGTTCCTGCATGAACTCGCATCACGCGGCGTGGACATCTACATCACCGAATTCGACGTGCGCGACGACACGTTCCCGGACGATATCGCCATCCGCGACGCGATGATCGCCGAGACTGCGGAGAAATTCCTCAACAACGCGTTGCGGGTGCCGGCGGTCAAGATGGTGATCGCCTGGGAGTTGGCGGACAATTATTCCTTCTACACGGATGCTGCCAAGAAGAAGGATCCGCTGGCGCAACGCCTGCCGCGGCCACTACCTTATGATTCATCGATGCAGCGAAAGCCGCTGTGGTTTGCGATCGCGCGCGCGTTCGAGAATGCGAAGAAAGCGTAACAGAATCGTCATGCTCCGGAATGTTGCGGGCGTGCCCGCAGCATCTTCAGGAGTGACGGTGCGTACAGCAGCGCCAGCATTGTCAGATAGACCGCCGCCCCGGCTGCGATATGTGCCGCGAGCATGATCGCATTTCGCGCTTCCGGGAACTCGCGGAGCAGCGCCGCCATCGCGACGGTCGCAACGGCAATGCGCGCCAGGTGCGCAAACGGCAGCGTCAACCCGAACAGCGAGAAGCCGATGCTGAAGCTCGTGGCGGCTGCCGCAGTCGCAGCGAGAACCGTGGCGCCTGCCGCGCCGGCAAGTCCCCAGTAGCGCAGGCACACCACGCTGAGGATCACCGTCATCGTGGCGTCGATGGCGGAGATCGCCATCATCCAGCGCGTGCGGTTATGCAGCAGGAAGACCTGGTCGCCGAAATGGGCGCGAAGGTTGCGGATCGCGCCGGCGAGTGTCGCGAGCGGCAGCACGCTCAGCGTTGCCTGCTGGAACGGAACCGCGATCAGAAGGTGTACGATCTCGAGCCGCAGCATGAAGATGCCGGTCAGGCTTGGCGCGAGAATCGCAACGAGCAGCGCGGTGTTATCGGCAAGCTGCCGCATTGCCGCCTTGCTGCCGCTTTGCTCCATGCTCTTGACTGCGAGCGGAAAGGCGGCGGCCGTCACCAGCATGGCGGCGACCGCGGCGGCGCGTTGTCCCAGTCCGTAACCGACGGCGAACAGGCCGGCGGCGGCCACACCCTGCATCTCGTTGATGATGAAGCGCGAGGCATTGAGGCCGACCCAGCCGAGCCCGCCACCGATGATCAGGGGAACGCCGTAATGCAATGCGTGCACCACGATCTCGCGATCGATCGGCCACAGGCGGCGGCCGTAGGCGATCTTCGGCAGCACCAGCAGCGCAGCCGCGAGTTGCGCGACGGCGTATCCGGCCAGCGGCCATTCGGCGGATTGGCCGAACAGCTTGATCATCACGAGGCCAACGGCAAAGCCGAATGCGGGGCCGACCACCTGCTGGATCGTGTAGACCCAGATCTGCTGCTGGGCGCGGGCGCGCTCGCCGATATAGAGGTTCAGCGAACGGGTCACCACGTAGGCGATGGCCGCAAGCAGCATGCCGAAATGCGCGTCGGGTGAAATGACGAGGCGCAGCACGACGACGATGACAATGCTCTGCAGCAGGACCGACGCCAGCAGCACCGCATTTTCGGTGCGGTAGAAGCGCGGCGCGTCGCCATCCTTGTAGCGGCCGGAGAAGCGCAGTGCGTATTGCGACCACCAGGCCAGGAACGCGATCTGCAGGAATTCGTGTGTGGCGGTGACCAGCGTGATGATGCCGAGCGTGTGATCGTTGACCACATGGGTCCATACGATCATCGCGATCAACTGGAACAGCGGCCCGACGAACTGCGCAGGGAGGTAGAGCAGGGTATGGCGCAGCAGCATCGTTATGCTCCCAGCCAGCGGGCAACGCGCGCGGAGGAGAACTGCCTGACCGCGCCTAGCGCAGCGATGCTGACCAGTGCTGTCAGTCCGAAAGTGATCGCAAAGCTGACGGCGGGGCCGAACTGGCGCAATCCGGCGTGGTCACGCAGCAACATCACCATGAAGATGTGCCAGAGATAGATGAAATAGCTGCCCGAGCCGAGGCTCGCGAGCCAGGCTGCGCTCGGCTGCAACACCAGCAGCGCAAGGCTGAACAGCGCCGCGTACAGGAAGAACGCCGTCGAGTCGTAGACTGCCGCATCGCCGATTCCGGACAGGCGCACGGCCAGATACAGCAAATAGGCGAACAGCATGGCACCGACAATGATCGCGCGCATGCTCCGCGCGGCCACGCCGGCGAACGTTGCCGTCAGCGCGCCGACAGCCATGAACGAGAACCAGAAGGGGATATCGCGCATCCGGGCTTCATCGACGAAGGACTCGGCAAAGCCGAGATGGAACAGCAGGGGATCGAGGTAGCTTCCGGCGACAAGCCCGAAACCGATCGCAAGGGCGAGCAGGATTGTCATCCGCTGCTCCGTGTTCTGCCGGTCCGTTCCGGCGGCAGCATAGATCAGCCACAGCACGACGGTGCAGCCGACATAGACGAACACGTAGTAGTACACGAAGACATAAGCGAGTGCGAACCGCGCCAACGTCGTGGTTACGCGATGATCCATCGCGGGATTGTGCAGGGCCATGTAGAGATAGGCGGCGATGAAGGCGATCGTATAGGGGATCACCGCCGCCTTCAGCCGCTTGAACAATGGCACACGTCCGGCGCGCGCGGTCAGGTAACCGGACGCGAACAGGAAGATGGGTACGCAGGGCCGCAGCGCGGCATCGATCGTCTTGGTCCATGCAAGATCGAGCGGCTGCGGCAGGGAATGGATCCCGATCACCATCAGGATGGCAACGCCCCGCATGGTATCGATCACGGCGTCGCGGCTCGTCGCCCGCGCATCGGTGCGGGCGTGAACGATGTCTGCCTGTGCCGACGCCGCGAGCGTCATCACGCGATCTCCCGATGGGAGATCGGTGCCGCCACCGGCTTGACGAAGCGGCGGTCGTAGAGGTCGGTCAGGTAGCGCCGTGACGGCGTCTCGAAGTATCGGTAGGACAGCACACTCACGATGCCAAGGATGATGATCGACACGGGCGCCAGGATCAGCTTGGCATCGGGAGAGGCGAAAAGCATCAGACGCGAATCCAAGGTGATGATGACGGTTGCGATAGGCATGTGCAGCATATAGCTGGAATAAGTCAGTGGCGCGAAGTGATCGAGCTTGAGCATCGATAGCAACGTATCGCGGCCGCTGCAGTCGAGTTGGATCGCGAGGACGGCGATCACGTAGACCGCAACCAGCGCGGCCATTGGCGTCAGCCACGATCCGAACAAGATGAACGCAACAAGCGTCGAAATCAGGGCGCCGCGCGTTGCGGGCCAGCGCGCGATCTGGTCGCGGTAGAGGGAACAGGCAATGCCGAGGCTGAACGCGGGAACCGCGCGGAAGGCTCCGCCCAAGTTGATCCACTCGGACCATGGCAGGGTATCCATGGTCGCTGCCCAAATGCTGTTGGCAAGCGCAGACAACGCTACGAGCGCGATGATCAGTACTTTGCGCTGCAATGTGAGCGCAACGATCAGCGGAAACAGCAGATAGCAGAACATTTCCGCCGACAATGACCAGCTCGGGAAGTTGAACGTCAACCGTTCACCGACGAAAGCATGCAGCAACAGGAATTGCGCCGGCAGATCGGAGAACGAATAGCGCCCGGGATTGTCCGTGTGCGCGATGCCAAACGAAAGCGCGAAAGCAATGCCAATATAGAATGTCAGCGTGGCGAGATGCAGTGGATAGATGCGGGCGATGCGCCGCCAGAGGAAGCGTCCGATGGCGGGGCCGTCGCCGACGTCGTCATGATATTGACGCGCGATGACGAAGCCGGAAACCACGAAAAACAGGTCGACAAACAGGTTGAAATGCCAGACATGGGCGATGATGATGCGCCCGGTCGGCAGCTCCTTGAAATAATCGGAATAGTGCAAAATCACCACGGCGCAAGCGGCGATGATCCGCAGGCCGTCGAGATGCCGCATCGCGTTGGTGGTCGTGTGCAAAAGTTTAGATCCGCTTCGGGTTGAACTGGCGAGAGGAGAGGGGGTGGGCAGCAAGGCGCGAGATCAGGTCGATCACCGCCTCGCGGTCGCCATGGGCAAGCGCGTTCCAGCGAGCAAGATTCTGCTCGGCGAGCGCGACATAGCGCGTGCGCCAATTCTGGATCGACAGCGCGGCTGCAATCTGCGCCGCGGCGGCGGTGGGCTCGGCGGGATTGATGAAGATGCCGGAGGCGTCGAGCACCTCACGGAAGATCGGCGCATCGGGTGCTGCAATCGGCAGCCCGGCATATTGCGCTTCGAGCAAGGGCAGGCCGAGCCCTTCGTCATGCGAGGTGCAGACGAACAGGTCGGCCGTATCAAGCAATTCCCTGACGCGCTCGGTCGGTTGATAATCGTGCAGCGTAACGCCCGGCATGGTTTCCAGCGCCTGCCAGTCGTCGCCCCAGCCGCGCCGGCCGACGATATCCAGCGTGGCGTCGGCAAAACCTCTTCCGCGCAGTGCCCCGACGAGCGCGGCGGCCGCCTTGAAATTCTTGCGCGGCTCGACGGTGCCGAGGGCGACCAGCCGGAGCGGTCGCGGCGCAGTCGCGCGGCCGGTGCGCTGCTCCGACTGTAATCCGAACACGTTGCGCACGGAGGGACGGTACAACGTGATCTCGGCATCGGGTCGGGTATAGGCGGCGATCCGGCGCCTTGTATCGTTGGAGTTGGCAAGGAAGCGCGGATAGTGCCGCAGCGCCAGCTTGAAGGGACGCGCCATATAGAGCCGGGCACGTGCGTTCAGTTCGGCGGGCCTGGTCACCAGGAAATCATCGTGGATGTAGGGCAGCACGCGCGAGGCGAACGGCAGCAATAGCGGGCTCGGCGGAAAACCGGGGCACAGCAGTATCGCCGACGAGGTCGCAAGCCGCATCGGCAAGCCAAAGGTCTGCGTCGTCACCATCTGGCGCGTGCCGCGCGCGGTGACCGGCACCACATTGAGCGGAGCGAGCGCGGACGCGGAAAACAGTTCGAGCGTAATGCGCTCGAGTCCGGTGACGTGACGTCCGAGATGGGTGTTGTCGACGTAAATGTCCATACGATGTCCTGACGCCGGATTTACGCGGGAACAGGCCGGTAACGGCGCTGAGCGACGGGAGGCGGAGGGGCTGTCCGCCGATATTCGTCGCGCGGCAGCAGCACGGTGATCAGGACGATGAACTGTGCAAGCTGGATATTCTTGGACGAGAAGCTCACCGAGCTCGCAGCGATCGTCAACATCAGCAGCAGCATCGCCCAGACGCCGCGGTCGGCGCGTCGGATGATCTCGGTGAAGAGGCAAGCGAGCCCAATCGTCAGCGCAACGGTGTGGATGACGCCGAACTGCGCGATGCAGGAGATCCAGAAATTCTCGATACCATAGTCGAGGCCGAGCTGGCTCTGCAGTGAAGTCACCCGGACCGGATTGGGGCCGAGCAGCAATTCTTGCCAGTCGAAATACGACAGCAGGTGAAAGGTGGCATAGCGTGCCAGCGTGCTCCCCTTGTCGGAGGAGAAGCGCAGCAGCATCTTGTCGAAGATGCCGAGATCGAGCGCGGCAAATCCGACTGCGCCCGCTGCGAACAGCAGGCAGATGGCGAGGATCGCGGCCGAGAGCGGGATGCGCTTGCCCCGCAGCATGTGGAGCATCTCGATCCCGACAAGCAGTCCCATCACGATCAGCACGGTCACCAGCGCGGTCCGGCCGCCGAACGCCATGAGCGAGGCCAGGCTGAAGGCGATCAGCGGCACCCGTATCAGAATCGGAGGGCAGAGCGCCGGCCGCAGCAGCAACGCCAGCACATAGCCCGCGACCACGCCCGATGCTGTAAGGGGATGGCCGAGAAACGCCGAGGAGCGCCATTCGCCGAGGACGACGATGTCGCCCATTGTCAGCGGAATCAGGCGGTGACCTGAGAAATACTCATAATAGCCGACCACGATATTCACGAGAATCGTGACATGGATCGCCCAGGCGAGCGGCCGTCGTTGCGACGGCGAGAGCTGCCAGATCGCAAGACACAACACGACCGGCGTCAAGAACGTATCGAAGATCACCGTGAACGGCCGTTCCAGCACGAACATCTGCACCAGCAGGAACAGCCAGCAGAGCAGATAGAACAAGAGGAGCTTCGACTGCGAGAACATCCGGTCGATCTCGCCGATCGGCCCGCGGCTGCGCATCAGCAGCAGGAAAAAGGCGAGGAAGGTGAAGTACGTCGTCGGATGCAGCTTCTCGTAAAAATTTCCGCCCGCCGTCAGATAGTGGATCTTCACGTTGGTCAGCATGCCCGCCGAGAGCATGAACATCGCGACGACTGCGAGCACAAGAAAGCCCGTCGCCAGCCACTCGACAAAGGTGTCGAATGTCATCCCATGCGTCCGTGCTCCGGACGGCGTGTGCGACGCCGCGCCGGGCAGACTTAGAGGTTGGCTGGCAAAGCCGCGCGTGTTCACCGCGCCGCTCCGGGGCTGAGGCTCGCGGTTCCGTATGGTTTGAGATAGGCGGAACTGCGGTAGTAGTCGTAGAACTGCAGGCGACTGAGGTCGACGCGCGTGAGAACGGTGCCGAGAATGCGATCGGAGACCGGCGAGAGCAGGTCGATGGTGTGGGCCAGGACCTCGCGCGGGGTCTGATCCCAGGCCAGCGCCAGGATGATGCGGTCCGCAAGCTCGGCCAGCGCCCGGCCGTCAACCAGCGGCACCAGCGGCGGCGAGTCGACGATGATCAATTCGTAGCGATGACGTAAGTGATCGAGCACATCGACGATGCGGTCGGAGAACATCAGTTCGGTAATGATCTCGGCCTGCTTGACCGCGGTCGACGGCAGCACGGACAGTCCGGTGCTTTCGTCGGTCAGGATCGCCTGGTCGATAGCTGCGCGTCCCAGGGCCACGTCCAACAATCCGATGTCGGCGCGGGGGCAGAGCGAGCGGGTGAGTTGTGGGTTGCGGAGATCGCCGTCGATCAGAAGCGTCCGGATACCCAACGTCGCCAGCGACTGCGCCAGATTGCCGGCAAGCGTGGTCTTGCCTTCGCTGTCCAGGGCCGAGGTGACGAGCACGACCCTGACCGGCTGCAGCCGCATCGTCCGTTGCAGCGCCAGGCGAACCGAGCGAATCGCTTCCGCGAAGAATGTGGCGGGCTCGTCGATCGCATAGCGCATCAAAGGCGGTTGCAAGGCGGCCGGCAACAGCTTGACCGTTCTCGGATCGTGATTTTCGAGTTCGCCCCGTCCGCGCCGCCGCGCCAATCCTGCAAGCTCCCTTGTGCCGATCAACGGCACCGCGGCGAGCGCCGGCACGCCCGATATCGACTCCGCCTGCTCCAGCGTCTTGATGCGGCCGTCGAGATAGTCGGCCCCGAAGGCGAGCACGGTTCCCAAGCCGAGGCCGAGCATCCCGGCAAGGCCCAGGATCAGCATGGTCTTCGGCGAGGAGGGACGGATCGGAACGCTGGCTTTGGTCACCACCCGCGAATCCGGCAATTCGAGGCTTTCCTGCGACGTCGCTTCCTTCGAGCGCGCCAGATAGGATTCATAGAGAGTGCGGTTGGCTTCGGCCTCGCGCTGCAACTCATGCAGCCGTACCTGGGCCTGGCTCGAAGTATTGGATACGTTCTGCAACTGCTCCAGGCTCTGGCTCAGCGAGTTTTCGCGGGAGAGCGCCACGTCGTAATCGTGCTTGGTGCTCTCGAGGATCCGCTTGATTTCCTCGTTGATCAGCCGCTGGGTGTCCTTGAGCTGCGCGCGCACATTGGTGACGAGCGGATGCCGCGCGCCGTATTTGCTGGAGAGATCGGCCTCGTTCTTGGCAATATCGGCATATTGCGTCCGCAACTTCGTGATCATATCCGACGAAATCGCCGCATTGATGCCGCCGGGGTCGCCACCGGATTTGGCGATCTGCTGCACCTGGTCGTATTTGGCGCGCGCCTCCGCGGTCTGCACCCGCGCGGCGATCAGCTTGTTGTTGAGGTCGGTGATCTGCTGGTCGTTGACGGTCACGCCCTGCGACACCGTCAGATTGTTGGCGGATCGGAAATCCTCAACCGCCTTCTCGGAGGCGACGACCCTCGACTTGAGATCGTTGATCTGGCCGCCGAGCCAGTTAGCCGCGATGCGGGTCGCGTCATTCTTGGCGCGGACCTGATCCTCGAAATAGGCGTCCGCGACCGCATTGGCGATAATAGCGGCCTTCGACGGCGATTCCGAGCTGACATTGATATCGACCAGGAAGGTCGTGCCTTGCCGAGTCACCTTCATGCGCTTCTGCAGGATTTCGATCGAACGCGCGCGCGCCGCGTCTTGCGGATCCGCCGCGCCTTCGGGCGCAGCCGAGGCGAACAGCCGCTTGATCGGATCGAGGAGGCCTGGTGTCGGGATGAATTCCGGATCTTCCGTCAGCTTCAGCCTGCGGACCACACGGTCCAGGATCGCGATCGACTGGATCAGCAATGACTGGCTTTCGATGGTTGCATCATCGGTGCCATAGTTCGAAAGCGCGGTCTGGCTGTTGGTCTCGACAGCGGCGGCTCGGCGTGGATCGACCAGCACGGTCGCGGTTGCCGTATATAAAGTCGTGGCCAGCAGGCAGTAGGTCAGCCCGAGCGCGACCAGCACGACAGCGGGCAGGATGGCAAGCTTGTAGCGGCGGCGCAGGATACGCGCCATCTCGCGCAGATCGACGGTCGGAGCCTGCCAGCGACTTGCGGCAGGTTCCGTCCTCTCTTCCGGAGGGCGAGGCAGGTGCTCAGAACTGCGTTGTAACATTCAATCCCACCAGGTGTTTGTCGTAGCTGAAAGTCGGAATGTTGCTTTCGCGCGACGTGAAGCGGTAGTAGACCGCGATCGCGGCGAAACGATTCAGCAGATATTTGACGCGGGCATCGGACGTGGTGACCTGATCCTTGCGCGGCTGCCCGAAGAAGCGGTCGATCTCATAGGCGCCGTAGAACGAAACGATGACGTTGCGACGGAACTCATAGTCCAGCCCGAACTGCACGGCGTTGGCGAGCACGCCGCTCGCACTCGTGACGGAAGTCTCCGTGACGATCTGCTCGGCGTTGAAGTGAACGTCGATCATTCGCGTCGGGCTCCAGGTCAGCCTGGCGCGATAGGTCGGGCCTGCGATCGTGCCGATAGTCGGATCTACGAACTGTTGCTGCACATAGCCGAAGCCGATTTCGCCGGTGATCAGGCGCGCCAGTCCGAGGGTGACGCCGGTGAGCGCACGATAGCCCTGGGAGCTCAGCGGCTGGAGAGGCTGGCCGCGGAGGTCGCGCACATTGCCCTCGGCGCTGCCGAACCAGCCAAGGGTCTCGGAAAACGCATAATCGATCCGGCTATGGAGCGAGTAGATCTGTCCGTCGCGGGCATCCTGGTTGATGGTCCTGCCGTCCTGCGAGACGGTCGAGCCGTAGTCGTAGGAATCGGTGCTGAATCCGACGGAGGTGGTCAGCCGGTTGAATTCCTTGCGGAAGGTCAAATCGCCTGAGTACCAGTTATAAGGTGTCGGCGCGATGGCGTTGGCGGGCGAACTCAGCGAGCCGACGCCCTCGTTGAGATGCGCGATCTGGAAGCTGCCCAGCAGCGCCATGTCATGAGCAATGTCGATCCAGCCATTGCCCTTCAGGCTGGCATTGGTCTGGTTGAGGCTGGAGTTCTGCTTGTAGACCGTCTCCTGGACATCGAGCTTAAGGTCGAGACCGTGCCGCTCCCATAGGCTATGGGCGCGCAACTGCGGCTCGACTACCGCCGCAACGTCACTGCGGATGTCGGTATTCGACGCGAACACGTTGCTGTCGAAGAACCCGCCGGTGATCAGCGACGGATTGAACATCCACGAGCCCGAACGAATGCCCACTGGTTCATAGCCAGGCTGCAGGCGGCCTTTCACGGGCGTGTCCTCCGGCGGTATGTCCTCACGGGTGTCAGGATCGGTCAGCTTGGGTAGCGGGGATGGCTCGAAGATTTGTTGCGCATTCCATGGCGGCGCCACCTCCTCATTAGGCCAGGGGAGCACCTGTGCTTCCGCCGGTGATCCGAGTCCAAGCACAATCGCAGTAACCGGCGCGGGTACGATCGTCAGTCCGCGGCGACCGAACGCGACGAGCGAACGGGCTCGCCACCCACTCGTTCCAATCGCGTTCAACCAGCCAAATGCAGTCGTGCGTCCCATAATCCATCCCTTGCGGGAACTCTGGAGCGGTGAAGTTCTGAGGCCCGGCTGCCCGTGCTCACAAATTCACCGCGGACTGCGCATTGACATGGCAGCCCTTTGCACTTGTTACGCGCGCACGACGGAGCATTGCTGGTTTGATCAGAGAACGTCTTCCCGCGCATTAACGTGCGTCGCGGGAAAAAGTTTTCTGCATTGCAGAATAATACTCATCGCAAATCGACGACACTATGGCAGCGCGCATGACGTAAATGTTTACGCGCGTGATTTGCGAGCGAGATTGCTCCGTCGAACGAGCCACTCAGAAGTAGCGCTCGGGAACCCGGATGTTGTCGCCGGGAAACACCAGGATCGGTGCATCGAGCGCGTAGATCTCCTCCGCTGGACTGCCCGATCGGCGCAGATAGACCTTGCCCTCGTTGGCGCGATAGGTGAATCCGCCGGCACTGGCGACCGCATCCATCACCGTCAGACCAAGGCGGTACGGATACTCGCCGGCCTTCTTGACCTCGCCGAGGATGTAATAAGGTCTGTACGCGACGATCTCGACGTTCACCTTCGGATCACGCACGATGTCCTTCGATAGCGCGGATGTGATCGCGCGTTCCAACTGCTTGGTCGTCATGCCGGACGCCCTCATGCGTCCTGCAAGTGGAATCGAGACCTGACCGCTCGCGTCGATTTCATACTCTCCCGTGATGTCGGGCTCCCCATAGACCTTCACACGCACTCTGTCGTTCGGGCCGAGCACGTAGGTCCCTGTCGAGAACGCATGCGAGCCGGTTTGCGTTTGAGCCGACGCGCAAGTTGCAAAACCCGCGATACTCGCCAAAACGAACGCAAATAGAATATTGCGTGGCGCCGCGCGGGCGACACGGATTGATTGTTGCTGCATGACTGCATCCCCACGAAAGTCCCGTCAGTAACGGCGCGGAGCATAAGTGAGCAAACAAGGCGAAAAAATGTGGGTAGTGGTTCCGCGACAGCTCCATGCGGTTCCATGGTCGCGCAGCGTTAATGGCGCCATCGTCTGTCACAGGACCAGAATCGCTGTTCCTTCGATGGCGATGCAGGTCAGCGTCCCGCTTCTCCACGCGCCGGTGTCGATATTGATGCGGTTATGCCTGATGTCGGGATGGGGAACCGGGGTGTGGCCGTGCACGACATATTTGCCGTGATCTTCATCCGACCTGAGAAACTCCTGGCGGATCCAAAGTAGATCCTCCGGATGCTGTTGCTCGACCGGAACGCTGGGGCGCACCCCGGCATGGGCAAAGAAGAAGTCACCACAGATAAAGCTGTCGAGCAGGCATTGCAGGAACAGGACATGCGTGCGTGGGAAGACGTTGAGAAAGCGGCGTTGCAGGTTGACTTCGGAGACGGGCACGTCCCGCGGAAACACGCCATAGGAGGCGAGCGTCTGCATGCCGCCGAGCCGCCGCCACTGCGCGAACGCCGCCGGATCGTCAAGAAAGTGTTGCAACAGCTCTTCATGATTGCCACGCAGGCAAACCGCGTGGTTCCTGACGAGGCGAACTGCCAACAGATCGAGCACGGTCTTGGAATCGGGGCCGCGGTCGATATAGTCGCCGAGATAGATCTCGAGCGCGTAGCGGATCGGCCGCCGGGCTATGTCGTCGTCGATACGCGCAATGGTCTCGGCGAGCAGGTCGGCGCGTCCGTGAATGTCGCCGACCGCGTAGATGCGCGTGTCTGCGGGAGCCGAAGGTGCAACGTAGTGCGGATATGCAACTGGCGGCCGCATCATCGACTGCTTCGATCATGGAACCGTCATGAGGTCAATCGGCGGCGCCGCCGCAGCGGCACCTGTTCCCGTTTCCCTTGCCTGTATAAAGTCTAGAAGAAGATCATTCGGATGAGCAGAATGATCACGATCCAGGCAAGCATGTTCGTCAGGATGATGCGGTTCCTCAATTTACGCCCCGCAGGATCGAGTCGTTTTGGTTCAGGGCGATCCAAACGCGCCGCGATCATTGGCGCCTCCCTGGAAAATCTTTCCGAGACAAGCGGCTTCTTCGTTAAGGCCGTTTTCGCGTGTTGACGTCCCGCAATCATCGAGAAGACCATCAATTGAAATGATCGCGTCGGGGAGAGTACGAGTGGCGCTTTAGTATGCAGTGAAAGAAATCCTTCAAAAATGATCGCACAGATTAAGTGCTTGATATAGCCGTTGGGTAGCCATTTCTGAATCGAATCCGATTCGCGCGTGGTTCCAGGTTTGCGTTAATGCATGGCTGCATCGAAACACACGCAGCGCATTTCGCGTGCACTTCAACCTAAGCGCTTCCGAACAAAACGGATTCTTTGCATCGCACAAAGCTCACGATGCCGCGATGCAAAACCGCGCGCAACATTTTCGTTTTGCTGCCCCATTTCGCTCAAAGAGTTCGTAGAGTTATACCGCCGCGCGATCGAGACGCGTCTCTGCTACGCAGGAAAATTCGCAATTGCGAAGGTGCCCGCGAGACGGGCAGTGACGGTCTGCGTCGTCGCGCTTGTGACCTCTTTGGGTTCAACAGAGAGAGCGAGAGCAAATGGCCGCCATCGTCACAGCCAACTTCGACCAGGACAGTATCAGGTCGCTCCGCAACAAGCGGAGCACCATCTCGATGCGGCCGGTCGAATATGCCGGCAGCAATTCATATAGCCCCTATCGAGCAAAGCGCCCGCGCGGCGCGGTGCGGACTGAGCCGGGTTCTTCCATCTCAAAGCGCATCTTCGATATCGTAGTTGCAAGCGCAGCGCTGTTGTTCTTCGCGCCGCTCTTGATCGCGATCGCCATCGGCATCAAGCTGACGTCGCGAGGACCGGTGTTGTTTCACCAATACCGGTACGGCTATCGAAACCGGCGCTTCAAGATCTACAAGTTCCGCTCGATGCGGACCGACGCCGGCGACGTGCGCGGCGTCAAGCAGACCGTGCAGGGCGATTCCCGAGTCACCCCGATCGGCAGGATCCTGCGCAAGACGAGCCTCGATGAAATCCCGCAATTGATCAATGTCATCAAGGGCGACATGTCGCTGGTCGGCCCGCGCCCGCATGTCCCGGGCATGCTGGCCGCCGAGCTGCCTTATGAGGACCTCGTGCCGTATTACTTCCAGCGCCACAGCGCTCGGCCCGGGATCACCGGCCTTGCGCAGGTGAGCGGCTGCCGCGGAAGCACGGTTGAGGCCGGCCGCGCGATCTCGCGGATCGATTACGACCTCGACTACATCGAGCGCTGGTCCTTGCGCATGGACGTCATGATCATCGTGCGCACCGTCCGCCGCGAATTCCTGTCCGGCAGCGGCTTCTAGCCCGCCGACATCCAAGCATCACAACAAGGGGAGCGACAGAATGCTGCAGCCACGCGGCCGCATAGTCCCAGTTCTTTTGTCGGGCGGAACCGGCTCGCGGCTCTGGCCGCTGTCGCGCGAGAACCAGCCGAAGCAACTGCTCGCGCTGCTCGGCGAGAAGACCTTGCTGCAGCAGACGGCGAACCGTGTGACGGAGCCGTCGCTGTTTGCCGATCCGATGGTGATCGCCAATGCCGAGCATCGCTTTGCCATTGGCGAGCAACTGCGCGCGGCCGGCATCGCCAATCCGACCATGGTGCTGGAGCCGTTCGGACGAAATACGGCGCCGGCGGTCGCGATCGCGGCGCTTCTCGCCAGCGAGGTTGATCCCGGCGCGGTGATCCTGGTGACGCCGGTCGACCACTGGGTGCGCGATCACGCGGCGTTCCGCGCCGCGATCGCGAGCGGGCTACCGGCGGCGCGCCGTGGACAGTTTGTTCTGTTCGGCCTCAAGCCGACCGGGCCTGCGACCGGATATGGCTACATCCGCATGGGCGGCGGGATCGCCGATCTTCCCGACATCCGCAAAGTCGCGGGCTTCGTCGAGAAGCCCGACGCCGTGACCGCGGAGCGCTTGCTGGCCGGCAATGATCATCTGTGGAACAGCGGAATCTTCCTGCTGCCCGCACGCGCCTTCATCGATGAACTGGCGCGGCACGAGCCCGCGATTCTGGATGCCTGCCGCGCGGCGCTGGCCGGCGCGACGCGCGATCTCGATTTCCTGCGATTGGAAGAGAAGGCATTCGAGTCCTGCCCGTCCATCTCGGTCGACTACGCGGTGATGGAAAAGACCGACAAGGCCATGGTGGTGCCCGCCAGTTTTGACTGGAGCGACGTCGGAAGCTGGTCGGCACTGTGGACCATGGGCGAGAAGGACGCATCCGGCAATGTCGTGATCGGCGATGCGGTGGCCGAGGACAGCTCCGGCTGCTACGTGCGGGGAGACGGCCCGCTGGTTGCCGCCCTCGGCGTCGAGGATCTCGTCATCACCGCTTCGCCCGACGTGGTGCTGGTGACCAAACGCGAGCGCGCCCAGGATGTCGGCAAGCTGGTGGAGCGGTTGAAGGCCAACGGCCATCGCGCCGCGACGCAGACCCACAGCGTGCACCGTCCGTGGGGTTACTACACGTCGATCCATGCCGGCGACCGCTTCCAGGTCAAGCGCATCACTGTCAACCCGGGCGCCAAGCTATCGCTGCAGAAACATTTTCACCGCGCCGAGCATTGGGTGGTGGTGAACGGCACCGCGATCGTCACGCGGGACGACGAGGAGGTGCTGCTCCGCGAGAACGAATCGATCTTCGTTCCGCTCGGCTGCATGCATCGCCTGGAAAATCCGGGCAAGGTTCCGCTCAACCTGATCGAGGTGCAGTCGGGCACGTATCTTGGGGAGGACGACATCGTCCGGGTGCAGGATATCTACCACCGGGTGTGACGTGGCGGCCGCAAGCCAATCCGGCGGGCGGCGTCTCGGAGTATCCTATCCGCATCAACATATAACGGAGGGAATGGACATGGGTGCCAAGCAGCAGGCCAAGGATCTCTTGAAGGATGCATTCCCATCGATCTGGCTGCAGTGGCACTTCATGCATCGCCCGAAATCGGCGGAGCGGGAACTTTCCTATCTCGACAAGATTATCCCGGACGATGCGGTCACGGTCGACATCGGCGCCAATTGCGGGCTCTACACGCGAAAGCTGGCGCGGCTTTCCCGCGAGGTCCACGCCTTCGAACCCTCGCACGACATGGCGCGCCTGCTGCGGCGGACATCTGCTTCAAACGTCAGCGTGCACGAGATCGCGCTGTCGGACCACGAAGGTGACGCCGAACTCTTCATTCCGCGCGGCGACACGGGTCTGGTCCACGGCCTTGCCTCGCTTGAGCGGCGTGTGATGGCGTCGGCCGATCCGATCGTCGCCGCCCAGGTGCCGATGGCGCGACTGGATTCGGTGATGCATCAAGAGGTCGCCTTCGTGAAGATCGACGTGGAAGGGCATGAGCTCAACGTCCTCAACGGTGCCGTCGAGCTCCTGGAGCGCTGCCAGCCGGTGTTCCTGGTGGAAGCGGAGGATCGTCATCGGCCGGCCGCGACGGAATCGGTGTTCGATTTCTTCCGGCAACGGTTCTACCGTGGTTTCTTCCTGAAGGAAGGCGATGTGGTCGACGTCGAAAAGTTCGATGTCGAGGAGCTGCAGGATGCGGCGGCGCTCGAGGCGGATGGTGGCCGCAAGGAAGGGCGGTTCTACATCAACAATTTCTTCTTCTTCCCGCAGCATCTCGATGGCGAGTCGATGCTGGTCAAATGATGACCGGTGCGGCCGCTGCGATCATTTGGTCAGACAGGATAAGTCATGCATATCACGATGGTCGGCGCCGGTTATGTCGGACTGGTGTCGGGGGCGTGTTTCGCCGACTTCGGGCACTACGTCGTTTGCGTCGACAAGGATGAAAAGAAGATCGCAGCGCTGAACAAGGGCGAGATCCCGATCCACGAGCCCGGGCTTTCGGAGCTGGTGGCGAGAAACATCGCGCAGGGCCGCCTCGCCTTCGTGACCGACTTGAAGGGGGCGGTCAGCCGTTCCGAAGTCATCTTCATCGCGGTCGGCACTCCGTCCCGCCGCGGCGACGGCCACGCCGATCTTTCCCATGTCTACGCCGCGACGCGCGAAATCGCCGCGGCCTTGCCGGAGTCGGCAGTCGTGGTGACGAAGTCGACCGTCCCGGTCGGCACCGGAGACGAGGTCGAGCGCATCATCCGCGAGGAGAAAAAGGACGCAAAATTTGCCGTCGTCTCCAATCCCGAATTCCTGCGCGAAGGGGCCGCGATCCAGGACTTTAAGCACCCCGACCGCATCGTCATCGGCACGGAGGATGCCTTTGCGAGGGAGGTGATGGCGGAAGTCTACCGTCCGCTGCATCTCAACACCTCGCCGATCCTCTACACCAGCCGCCGCACCGCGGAGCTGACGAAATATGCCGCCAACTCGTTCCTTGCGACCAAGATCACCTTCATCAACGAGATCGCCGATCTTGCCGAGAAGGTCGGCGCCAATGTCCAGGAGGTCGCCCGCGGCATCGGGCTCGACAACCGCATCGGCTCGAAATTCCTGCATGCCGGTCCGGGCTTCGGCGGCTCCTGCTTTCCCAAGGATACGCTGGCGCTGATCAAGACCGGCCAGGACCACGAGGCCCCGCTGCGGATCGTCGAGACGGTGGTGTCGGTGAACGACCAGCGCAAGCGCGCCATGGCGCGCAAGGTGGCGAATGCCTTCGGCGGCAACATCCGCGGCAAGACCATCGCCGTGCTCGGCGTCACGTTCAAGCCGAACACTGACGACATGCGCGATGCGCCGTCGATCCCGTTGATCACGGCCCTGCAGGATATGGGCGCGACGATCCGTGCCTTCGATCCGGTCGGGATGGAGCAGGCCAAGAAGGTGTTCGAGAACGTCACCTTCTGCCGCGACGCTTATGATTGCGCGCGAGGAAGCCATGCGATCGTGATCGTGACGGAATGGGAGCAGTTCCGCGCGCTCGACCTGAAGAAGATGGCAACGATCATGGCAACACCCGTGATCGTCGATCTCCGCAACATCTATTCGCCCGAGGATGTGACGCGGAACGGTTTTCATTACTGCGGCGTTGGCCGGCCGAAGCCGCTGGCGTATTAGCGCAATCGCCGATCAGATTGAAAGGTCGCCCCAGCGAAGCTGCGCTCCCTCTCCGGCTTGCGGGGGAGGGCGGGGTGGGGGTGCCTCCGCATTGGGGCTCTCCGAGTGGAGAGAGCCCTCACCCGGCGCTACGCGCCGACCTCTCCCGCAAGCGGGAGAGGTGAAGATTCAGCGCCGACCTCCAATCCGTGGAGGCCGGCGTTTTGCTTTCGGCTGCGGCCCTGACTCCCAAGTCACTCCTCCGTCTTCATCTCCAGCCCCAAGTCGCGCCAAAATCGCCGTTCCCGGGCAAAAAGAACGGCACGATCACCCGTTTGCCGGGCTGGTGGTGTCTCACTCTCGCTTGACAAAACTATTTTAAGCATAAAATATCTCCTGACTTCGGCTCCTGGGAACGCTCAGATCCTCCGACGGCCGAAGGTGAGGAGACAGCCATGCGCATCGTCTGCATCGGGGGCGGGCCGGCCGGGCTCTATTTCGGCATCCTGATGAAGATGCTCGATCCGGCGCACCGGATTTCGGTGGTCGAGCGCAACCGCCCCTACGACACTTTCGGTTTCGGCGTCGTGTTTTCGGATGCGACCATGGACAACATGCGCAAATGGGATCCGGTCACGGCGGATGCGATCGAGCAGGCTTTCAACCACTGGGACGATATCGAGGTCCTGATCAAGGGCCGCCGGATGCGCACCACCGGCCACGGCTTTGTCGGCATCGGCCGCAAGCGCCTGCTCAACATATTGCAGGCGCGCGCCGAGGAACTCGGCGTTGAACTGGTCTTTGAGCGCGAGGTCGAGTCCGACCTCGAATTTCCGGATGCCGATCTGATCGTTGCCGCCGACGGCGTGAACTCGAAGATCCGCACGCGCTATGCCGATAGCTTCCAGCCCGACATCCTGATGCGGCCGAACCGCTATATCTGGCTCGGAACCAACAAGCGCTTTGATGCCTTCACCTTCGACTTCCGCAAGACCGAGCATGGCTGGTTCCAGGCGCATATCTACAAGTTCGAGGAGGGTGCGGCGACTTTCATCGTTGAGACCACGGAGGAGGCATTCCTTGCGCATGGTCTCGACAAGCTCGATCAGGACGACTCCATCGCGTTCTGTGAGAAGATCTTCGCCGAAATTCTCGATGGCCATTCGCTGGTCTCCAATTCGCGGCATCTGCGTGGCTCGGCCTGGCTTTCCTTCCCGCGATTGATCTGCGGCAAGTGGACCGCGTTCAACGGCAACAGCCATGTCGTGGTGATGGGCGATGCCGCGCATACCGCGCACTTTGCGGTCGGATCGGGGACCAAGCTTGCGCTCGAGGATGCGATCGAACTGACCAACCAGTTCAAGCAGCTCGGCGCGACGCCGGACAAGATTCCCGCGGTACTCGCGGCCTACGAGGAACTTCGCCGCGTCGATGTCGCGCGGATCCAGAATGCCGCGCGCAATGCGATGGAGTGGTTCGAGGTGGTCGGCGCGCGCTATGCCGATACGCTGGAGCCAGAGCAGTTCATGTATTCGCTGCTGACGCGTTCGCAGCGCATCAGCCACGAGAATTTGCGGCTTCGCGACAAGACATGGCTCGAAGGCTATGAGCGCTGGTTCGCTGAACGCGCCGGGCTGCCGGATTCTAATGATCGCGTGGCGCCGCCGATGTTGACGCCGTTCCGTATCCGCGGCTTATCATTGCCCAACCGCATCATCTGCTCGCCGATGGCAATGTATTCGGCAGAAGAGGGCGTGCCGAACGATTTCCATCTGGTGCATTTCGGCGCCCGCGCGCTCGGCGGCGCCGGGCTGATCTTCACCGAGATGACCTGCGTGTCGCCGGAGGCGCGGATCACGCCGGGCTGCTGCGGATTGTGGAACGACGAGCAGGCGAAGGCCTACAAGCGCATCGTCGATTTCGTCCACGCCAATAGCGCGGCCAGGATCGGCATTCAGCTTGGCCACTCCGGACGCAAGGGTTCGACCCGCGTGGCCTGGGAGGGAATGGACGAGCCGCTTGCCGAAGGAAACTGGCCGCTGGTGTCAGCCTCCGCTGTTCCCTATCTGCCCGATGGTCAGACGCCGGAGCCGATGACGCGCGCCGAACTGGTTGAGGTGCGCGAGCAGTTCGTCGCCGCGGCGCGGCGTGCGGTGCGGGCCGGCTTCGACATCCTCGAACTGCATTGCGCCCACGGTTACCTGCTGTCGAGCTTCCTCTCGCCGCTCACCAACCGCCGGACGGACGAATATGGCGGCGACATCGAGAACCGCGCGCGCTATCCGCTGGAGGTATTTCGGGCGATACGTGACGTGTGGCCGCAGGACAAGCCGATCTCGGTGCGCCTGTCATGCCATGACTGGGCCGAGGGCGGCAACACGCCGGATGATGCGCTTCAGTTCGCAAGGCTGTTCAAGCAAGCCGGCGCCGACCTGATCGATTGCTCCTCGGGCCAGGTCTGGGCTGACGACCATCCGGTCTATGGCCGGCTCTATCAGACGCCGTTTGCCGACAAGATCCGCAACGAGGTCGGCATTGCGACCATTGCGGTCGGCGCGATTTCCGAGGCCGATCACGCCAATTCCATCATCGCCGCCGGCCGCGCCGATCTCTGCGCTATCGCGCGCCCGCATCTTGCGGATGCGGCCTGGACGCTGCACGAGGCCGCCAAGATCGGGGTGAAGTCGATTGCCTGGCCGAAGCAGTATCTCTCCGGCAAGCCGCAATATGAGGCCAATCTGGAGCGCGCGGCAGCGGGAGCGAAAGCATGACCCGGAATTTCTGGCCCGACGCGCATGCGCTCATCACCGGTGGCGGCTCCGGCATCGGCGCGGCCACGGCACGAGCGCTGGCCGAAGCCGGCGTACGCGTGAGCGTTGCAGGCAGGAGGCCGGATGCGCTTGCCGAGACTGCGGCGTCCATTGGGGCGCGTGCCGGCGCGGTTCTGCCTGTCGATGTGACCGATGAAGTCGCGGTCGCCGAGGGCATCAAGCGGATCGAGGCCGAGGTCGGCCCGATCGACATTCTCGTCAACAATGCAGGCAAGGCATTGAGCGCGCCGTTCGAGAAGACGGATGCGGCTCTATGGTCGGACATGCTGGCGAGCAATCTCTCCAGCGTGTTCCTGGTGACTCATGCCGTGCTGCCCGGCATGGCGCAACGTGGCCGCGGGCGCGTCGTCAACGTATCGTCCACGGCGGGCCTGACCGGCTACGCTTACGTCTCGGCCTATGTCGCCGCCAAGCACGGCGTGGTCGGGCTGACGCGCGCGCTTGCGCTCGAATATGCGCGCCGCGGCGTCACCGTGAATGCGATCTGTCCGGGCTATACGGATACTCCGTTAGTGGCGGATGCGGCCGCCAACATCGTCGCCAAGACCGGCCGCAGCGAAGCCGAAGCACGCGCAGCCCTGGCGAAAGTCAATCCGATGCAGCGGCTGGTCACGCCTGAGGAAGTCGCGGACACCATTCTTTGGCTCGCTTCCTCTAGCTCATCGTCCATCAATGGACAGGCCATTGCCGTCGCAGGCGGCGAGGTCTTCACGGGATAAAAGAAACGCCCAAGGAAAAAATCATGTCTGAGATGAAAGCAAAGCTCCGGCCGTTCAAGGACTATCAGGCGCGCCATTTCAAATGGGCAACCGATGATGATGCCCGCGTCGCCACGATCACGCTGAATCGGCCGGACAAGAAGAATCCGCTGACGTTCCAGTCCTACGAGGAACTGCGCGATCTCTTCCGCGATCTCGCCTACGCCTCAGATGTCCGCGCCATCGTGCTGACCGGGGACGGCGGCAATTTCTGCTCCGGCGGCGACGTGTTCGAGATCATCGAGCCGTTGACGCGGATGGCGATGCCCGACCTGGTCGCGTTCACGCGCATGACCGGCGACGTCGTGAAGGCGATGCGCAAATGCCCGCAGCAGATCGTCGCCGCAATCGACGGCATCTGCGCCGGCGCCGGCGCGATGCTGGCGCTCGCCTCCGATCTGCGGCTGGCGACGCCGCAGGCCAAGACCGCCTTCCTGTTCACGCGCGTGGGCCTCGCCGGCGCCGACATGGGCGCGTGCGGATTGTTGCCGCGGGTGATCGGGCAGGGCCGCGCGGCTGAGCTGCTCTATACCGGTCGGGCCATGAGCGCGGAGGAGGGATTTGCCTGGGGCTTTCACAATCGCCTGGTGCCGGCGGCGGAACTGCCGACCGCGGCCTATGAACTCGCCCGTTCGCTCGCCGATGGTCCGTGGTTCGCGCATGGCATGACCAAGACGATGTTCAGCCAGGAATGGGCGATGGGCATCGACGAGATGGTGGAGTCGGAAGCGCAGGCGCAGGCGATCTGCATGGCGACCGGTGATTTCCGCCGCGCCTTCGAGGCGTTCGCCGCCAAGAAGAAACCGGTCTTCGAGGGGAATTGAGCCTTTGACGGGAATAAGCACATGATCGAACTCCTGCAGCCCGAAGGCTGGGCCCAGCCGGTCGGCTATGCCAATGGCGTTGCCGCGCGCGGCAAGATGATCCTTGTCGCCGGCCAGATCGGCTGGAACGCGCAATGCGTGTTCGAGACTGACGACCTCGTGGAGCAGATCGGGCAGACCCTGCGCAACGTCGTCGCGGTCGCCGCCAGCGGCGGCGCAAAGCCGGAGCATATCGTGTCGATGACCTGGTTCCTGCTCGACCGCCGCGAATATTCCGCGCGGCTGAAAGAGATCGGCGCCGTCTACCGCGACATCATGGGCCGCCGCTTCCCGGCGATGACGGCGGTCCAGGTCTCCGGCCTGATCGAGGATCGCGCCAAGGTCGAGATCCAGGCGATCGCGGTGGTTCCGGATTGAGGTGGTGAGAGCGTTAACCTAAGCACGCTCCACCTCCAACAAACCCGCTTGCGACGCGGGCTTGGGCCATGCGACGCTGGTGCGTCGAGCGAATGCTTTCGTCATGGCCGGGCTCGTCCCGGCCATCCACGTCCTTGGTTCAGCGCGGACGGCGTGGATGCCCGTCACAAGGCCGGGCATGACGCCGCGAGTGGAGTAGGGCGATGAAGGCGATTATCGTTGGCGGCGGGATTGGCGGGCTCACGACGGCGCTGATGCTGCGGGCTCGCGGCATCGCTTGCGAATTGTTCGAGCAGGCGGAGACGATCCGCGAGCTCGGGGTCGGCATCAACACCTTGCCGCATGCAATCCGCGAACTCGCCGGGCTTGGCCTGCTTGACGCGCTCGACAAGGTCGCGATCCGGACCCATGAACTGTTCTACCTGACGCGCCATGGCCAGCAGGTCTGGCACGAGAAGCGCGGACTGGACGCCGGCCACGACGTGCCGCAATTCTCCGTCCATCGCGGCCGTCTGCAGGGCGTCATCCATCAGGCTGTGGTCGAGCGGCTTGGCGGCGAGGCGATCCACACCGGCTGCCGGCTCGGCGCGTTCACGCAGGATGAAGGCGGCGTCACGGCCTATTTCTTCGATCGTGCGGGGGCACATATGCACACCGCTCGCGCTGATATCCTGATCGGCGCCGACGGCATCCACTCGAAAGTGCGCGAGACGCTGTTTCCGAACGAAGGCCCGCCGTGCTGGAACGGCCTGATGCTGTGGCGCGGTGCCGCCGACTGGCCCGCGTTCCTGACCGGCCGCTCGATGATCATCGCCGGGGGCCTGAACGCCAAGGCCGTGATCTATCCGATCGCGGAAGGCTCGAGCCCGGCCAGCCGTCTCACCAATTGGGCGGTGATGGTGCGGATCGGCGATGGCGCGTCACCGCCGCCGCGCCGCGAGGGCTGGTCGAATCTCGGCAGGCGGGAAGAGCTGATGCCGCATGTCACAGGCTTCTCGATCCCGCAGGTGGACTTTGCGGCGCTGGTCGGCGCCACGCCGGAATTCTGGGAGTATCCGTGCTGCGACCGCGATCCCTTGCCCTATTGGACGAGCGGGCGCGTCACCTTGCTCGGCGATGCCGCGCATCCGATGTATCCGGTCGGCTCCAACGGCGCCTCACAGGCCATCCTCGATGCGCGGTGCCTCGCGGACGCGCTGGCGCGCTCCGAACATCCGCGCCAGGCGCTGGTCGCCTATGAACGCCAGCGCCTGCCGATGACCGCCGACATCGTCGCCTCCAACCGCCGCGGCGGGCCGGAGGGCGTGATCGATGCGGTCGAGCAGATCGCCCCGCAGGGGTTTACGGATATCGACACCATCCTCAGCTACGAGGCGCGGGAAGCCATCGTGCGCGGTTATGCCGCCAAGGCCGGCTTCGCCGCCCGCGTGGTGGCGCGGCAGTAGCTCGGTGCCTACCTCTCCCCAGCGGGGAGAGGTCGGATCGCATCGTCAGATGCGATCCGGGCGAGGGGGGCGGTGTCCATGATGGAGCGAAACCCCTCACCCGGCGCTTCGCGCCGACCTCTCCCTTCGGGAGAGGTGGAAAGTGGCGCCCCATCCCGAGCTACGAACTTAAGCAGCCGCCGGCGGCGGCAGGAAGTGGATGTTGTACTCGGCCGCGAGCCGGACCACGTCATCCGGGTTCTGCTCCCGCATGTTGTGGATCGCCCAGAACAAATCGTAGAGCCGGCGCGTGGGCGACACCCAGAACAGCGTCTTCGCCGCCTGCTGTGACTTGTTGAAGATGCCGTGCGGCTTGCCCATCGGCAGGCGCACGAGATCGCCTGGCGTCGCCGATTCATCGGCGCCGTCGAGCATGAAGTCGAGCTTGCCTTCGAGGATGTAAAGATACTCGTCCTGGTCGGGATGGATATGCGGCGGCACGAAGGTGCCGGGCGGAAACGTCGCATGCCAGGAGAACGAATGCTCGGTGCGGTTCTTCGGCACATAGGTCTGGCCGAGGATGTTCCAGGTGATGCCCTGCATGCCCTCGTTGGCGCGCGTGATGCCCGCGATCTCGTCGTTCATTGTTCCACTCCCTCGCTTACTTGCCTGAGCAATCCTTGGCGTAACGGTCGCCGTAATTCTCGAACACCTTCTGTACGATTTCGGTCTGGAACTTTCCATCAGGACGTTTAGCGACCTGGGTCAGGTAGAAGTCCTGGATCGGATAGCCGTTGGTGTTGAATTTGAAGCTGCCGCGAAGCGAGACGAAATCAGCCTTCTTCAGCGCCGCCGCGACCGCCTCCTTGTTGGAGAGGTTGCCGTTCACCGCTTTCACCGCGCTGTCGATCAAGAGCGCCGCATCATAGGCTTGCATGGCATAGGTGCCGGGGACGCTCTTGTAGGTGGCCTCATAGGCAGCGACGAACTTCTTGTTCTGGGGATTGTCGAGGTTGGGCGCCCAGTTGGCGCCGCCGAACATGCCGACCGCCGCATCCTGCTGCGCCGGCAATGTCGATTCATCGACGGTGAAGGCTGACAGCACGGGCACGGTGGCGCCGGCCTGCTTGTACTGCTTCACCAGATTGACGCCCATGCCACCCGGCATGAAGGTGAACAGCGCATCCGGCTTCAGCGAGGAGATTTTTGTCAGTTCGGGCTGAAAGTCGAGCGTGTTAAGTGGCGTATAGGATTCGTCGACGATCTCGCCCTTGTAGTCGAGCTTGAAGCCGGCCACCGAGTCGCGTCCGGCCTGGTAGTTCGGCACCAGGAGATAGACCCGCTTGTAGCCGCGATCCTGTGCAACTTTGCCGAGGATCTCGTGCACCTGGTCGTTCTGATAGGAGGTGACGTAGAAGAACGGGTTGCATTCCTTGCCGGCGTAGCTCGAGGGCCCGGCATTGGGCGAGATCAGGAACGTCTTGTTCTCGGTCACGGGGCGATGGATCGCCTGCAGGATATTGGAGAAGATCGGCCCGACCACGAAATCGACCTTGTCGCGCTCCAGAAGCCCGCGCACCTTGGTCACCGCGCCATCCGGCTTGAGCTCGTCGTCGACATTCACGACCTCGACCTCGCGGCCCGCCATCTTGCCGCCGAGATCCTTGATCGCCAGCGCAAAGCCGTCGCGCGCCTGTTGGCCGAGCACCGCGGCGGGCCCCGACGTCGTCACGATGACGCCGATCTTGATCTTCTCCTGCGCTAGCGCAGGTCCGGCAGCAAGGGCGAACAGCGCCGCCAGTCCTGCCAACTTCAATGCCCGTTTCATGGTCTGTCCCCGCGCCAACAAAGATCAAAATCCCGCGCCACAGCTTATTCTGACGACGGCAAACGCCGCAAGCGAATGCCTCGCCGCGTCTCGACCGCCAGCGGATCGTATGCGGGCCCGCATGCAAGCGCCGCGCCAAATTGCTTGAAGCTTAAAGAGATCCCGCGATATCATGGGGCATCGCTCATTCGGCTTGCGATATGCCGCGAATTGCTTGAAGGTCAAAACGATCGGCTGCGATTGGCGCCGCGAAAGGCGTGACTACCCATGATGCTTGATTCCGAGACAAAAGCGGTCGAACTGCCGGAAGATCACGGCACCGAGCTTCGGCTCTGGCTTCGGCTCCTGACCTGCACCACCCTGATCGAGGGCGAGGTGCGCAGCCGCCTTCGCGAGCGCTTCGACGTTACGTTGCCGCGTTTCGACCTGATGGCCCAGCTCGACAAGGTGCCTGATGGCATGACGCTGTCCGATCTCTCCAAGCGGATGATGGTATCGAACGGCAATGTGACCGGTCTGGTCGAACGGCTGGTGGAATCCGGTCATCTCGATCGCCGCACCTCGGAGACCGATCGGCGCGTGCAGTTCATCCGGCTGACAAAGCTCGGCCGCGCCGAGTTCCGCAAGATGGCCGCCGAGCACGAGACCTGGATCGCCGATGTCTTCGCCGACCTCTCGCGCAAGGATATCAGCGAATTGATGCGGCTGCTCGCCAAGACAAAGGCGTCGGCGCAGCGATCGGCCAAAGCGCGGACGCCATGAGCGACGTCGACTACGAGGTCGAATACAACAACCGCGCGCGGGTACCGGAACATCCCGCGCTGATCGAAGGCTGGGCCAGGGACGCGGCCGCCTATCGCGCGCAGCATGCGCCGCGCCGCATCGCCTACGGCCCGGGCAATCGCCACACCATTGATTTGTTTGAAAGCAGCGAGGGGCCGATCGTCGTCTTCATCCACGGCGGCTATTGGCAGGCGCTCGACGGCTCCTTCTTCAGCCATTGCGCGCGCGGGCTCAATGCCCACGGGGTCACGGTCGCCGTGCCGAGCTACGATCTCTGTCCCGCCGTCACTATTGCCGACATCATCGGCCAGATGCGAGATGCCTCGCGCGAACTGGCTCGGCTCGGCCGACCGCTGGTAGTGAGCGGCCATTCCGCGGGCGGGCATCTCGCCGCCTGCATGCTCGCGACCGATTGGGCGAGGTTCGATGCGTCGCTGCCGAAACGGCCGGTCATATCGGCCTATTCGATCTCGGGTCTGTTCGAGCTCGCGCCGCTGGTCGAAACCTCGATCAACAAGGCATTGCGTCTGGATGCCGCGGCGGCCGAGGCTGCAAGTCCGCTGTTCTGGCGGCCGCCGGCCGGAACAGCGCTGGATGCGGTGGTCGGCGAAACCGAAAGCGCCGAATATCATCGGCAAAGCCGCGCCATCGTCGAACAATGGGGCGCGGCCGGCGTTGCCACCCGCTACGGCGCCGTCGCCGCAGCCAATCATTTCACCGCGATCGCGCCGCTCGCCGATCCGGACTCGGCGATGGTCGCGCGGCTGCGCGAATTGGCGCAGGCCTGAACATTCCGGCGAAGCGCAAAATCGGCTCTTGCGTGAAATTGTTTTAAGTATAAAATTGTTGCCGGATACGCTGCCGGGCGTCCTCGATGTGTGATCGTGAGCATTCTTGCTGGAAAGCGAGGGGCGATGGATATGGCAGTTCTTGCACCGAAGCTGGGCCCTTCCGCCCATGTCGACACGTTCACGCGCGATAATCTTCCGCCATTCCATCAATGGCCGGACCTGCTGCTCGACCGGCCTGAATTTCAATATCCAGAATATCTCAATGCCGCAGTCGAACTGACCGACCGCATGGTCGAGAAAGGCTTTGGCGACCACACTGCGCTGATCGGCAACGGCCGCCAGCGCACCTACAAGGAATTGACCGACTGGTCCAACCGCCTTGCGCATGCGCTGGTCGAGAACTACGGGGTCAAGCCCGGCAACCGCGTGCTGATCCGCTCCGGCAACAATCCGGCCTTCGTCGCCGCCTGGCTCGCCGCGACCAAGGCCGGCGCCGTAGTCGTCAACACCATGCCGATGCTGCGCGCCGGTGAACTGGCGAAGATCGTCGATAAGGCGGAAATCTCGCTGGCGCTAACTGATAGCCGTATCGCCGACGAACTTGTCGCCTGTGCCAAGACCAGCAAATTCCTCAAGCAGGTCGTCAATTTCGACGGCACGCAGAATCACGACGCCGAGCTCGATCGCGTCGCATTGAGCAAGCCGGTGCGGTTCGACGCGGTCAAGACTGGCCGCGATGACGTGGCGCTATTAGGATTCACATCGGGCACGACCGGCGAGCCGAAGGCGACGATGCATTTCCACCGCGATCTCCTGATCGTCGCGGACGGCTATGCGAAGGAAGTGCTTGATGTCACCGAGAACGACGTCTTTGTCGGCTCGCCGCCGCTGGCCTTCACGTTTGGCCTCGGCGGGCTTGCGATCTTTCCTTTGCGGTTCGGCGCCACCGCGACGCTGCTGGAAAACGCCGCGCCGAACCAGATGGTCGAGATCATCGAGACCTACAAGGCCACGATCTGCTTCACCGCGCCGACCGCCTACCGTGCGATGATGGCCGCGATGGACAACGGGGCCGATCTGTCATCGCTGCGCATCGCTGTTTCCGCCGGCGAGACGTTGCCGGCGCCGGTGTTCGAAAGCTGGACCAGGAAGACCGGTAAGCCGATTCTCGACGGCATCGGCAGCACGGAGATCCTGCACATCTTCATCACCAACCGGATCGGCGATGCCGTGGCGGGCACGACCGGACATCCGGTTTCCGGCTATGAGGCAAAAATCGTCGACGACGACATGAACGAGTTGCCGCCCGGCAAGGTCGGTAAACTCGCGGTGCGCGGCCCGACCGGGTGTCGCTATCTCGCGGATGCGCGCCAAACCAAATATGTGCGCGATGGCTGGAACCTGACCGGCGACGCGTTCGTGCGCGACGAGAATGGCAGGCTCTCCTTCGTCGCCCGCGCCGACGACATGATCATTTCTTCTGGCTACAACATCGCAGGTCCCGAGGTCGAGGCCGCGCTGCTGACACATCCAGATGTCGCGGAATGTGCGGTGGTCGGGCAGGTCGATGAAGAGCGCGGGCAGATCGTCTCGGCCTATGTCGTGCTGAAGCAGGGCTGCCGCTGCGACGAGTTGCAGGTCAAGCTCTTGCAGGATCACGTCAAGGCCAGGATCGCGCCGTACAAATATCCCCGCGCCATCAGCTTTGTCGATGCGCTGCCGAAAACGCAGACCGGCAAGGTCCAGCGCTTCAAGTTACGCGAAGCGAGCTGAGCTCGGACAATTCAGTCCTGCTCTTCCCGCATCCGGCCGATCAGGAGGTCGGCCACCAGCCGGCAGGACGGCGACAGGTTTCGGCTCGCCAGCCGGACCATGGTGACTTGCGTTGCCTCCAGCCGCTTGTCGCGGAGCGGCACGGCAACGAGCAGGCCCGCCTCCAGCGCCTGCACGGCTGCGACGCGCGGCAGGAAGGTGGCGAGATCGGTACGGGCGGCGAGCCTCTGTGCGAAGGCGAGCGAGTTGGTCACGGTGCAGACCTCGAGTCTCACCTTGGCCTGCGCGCAGGCGCGGTCGACCTCCTGACGGATGCCGAAGGATGGATCGGGGACCACGACGCGCAGGCCCGCGAGTTCCTTCACCGTGCAGCTCGCCTTGTTCGCCAGCGGATGGCGCGGCGAGACGATCAGGCACAGCGATTGCCGCATCCGCCCGAGCTCGATCAGGTCGCTGCGCGGCGCGCGGCCGAACACGAAGCCGAGATCGACATCGTTGTGGCCGACCTTCTCGGCCACGTCCCGCGAGCCCACCATCGTCATCGAGATCGAAATGCCCGGATATTGGCCGGCAAGGTCGACGGCGAAATTCGACAGGAAGCTCATCAGCATGCCCTCGACGGTAGCGATCCTGACCCGCCCACGCCGTGAGCTGTCGAATTCCTGCACCTTGACGCGGATGCCGTCGAGCTGATTGCGGTTCTCGACCGCGTAGCGATAGAGCAGGTGACCGGCGCCGGTGAGCTGCATCCCGCGTGGGCCGCGCTCGAACAGCTTCACCGAAAGCTCCTCCTCGATCGCCTGCATTTGCCGGCTGATCGCGCTCGGCGCGATCCGCAGCGAAGCCGCCGCCTGCTTGATCGAGCCGCATTGCGTGACCTCGCGGAAATATCGGATGGCGGCTGACTCGATCATGTGGATTGATCCTCCCCTTGCGGCCTGCCCAACAACGCGGCAGGCACTGACCAGGGGTCGAATTATTCGACCTCAGACCTCTAATTTCAATGCTTTTATTCGAATGCTAGATTTGCCATCATTTTCCATCCCGGCAGGTAGTGGTGGAGAATTGTTCTATGAATAAGTCTTGGGTCGCTCGTTACGCGCGTCTTGCAGCCCCGCTATGGGTGGCAGCGGTTCTCTGCGGCACGCTGGCGTCCAACGCGTCGGCCGAGGACGTCATCCGTTTCGGCGCCCCGCTGCCGATCACCGGCCCGCTCGCGCCAGAAGCGATCAAGCAGCAGCAGGGTTATGACCTCTGGGCCGAGGAGGCGAACAAGGCCGGCGGCATTTCCGTCGGCGGCAAGAAATACAAGGTCGAGATCGTCTACGCCGACTATCAGTCGAACACGCCGCGCGCGGTGCAGGCGACCGAGCAGATGATCACCCAGGGCAATGTCAACTTCATGTTCGGCGCCTTCGGCTCCGGCGCGGCCAAGGCCGCCAGCACCGTATCCGAGAAGTACAAGGTGCCGACGCTGGCGGCGACCGCATCCTCCGTCCAGGTCTACGACCAAGGCTACAAATATCTGTTCGGCACCTTCACGCCGAACGACACGCTGACGACGCCGCTGACCCAGATCATCAAGGCCAAGGTGCCCGAGGTGAAGAAGGTCGCCATCCTCGCACGCAACGACTTGTTCCCGCTCGCGATCGCGCAGGAAATGGAGAAATCGGCCAAGGCGAACGGCTTCGACCTCGTCTATTTCGAGAAATATGCGATCGGCACGCTCGATCACTCGGCGGCGCTGTCGCAGATCAAGTCGCTGGCGCCGCAATGGATCTTCGTCACCGGCTACATCAACGACCTGCTCCTGGTCCGCAAACAGATGGTCGACCAGGAGATGAAGGCGCCGGTCGTCACCATGATCGCCGGTCCCGCCTACCAGGAATTCATCGAGTCCGGTGGCAAGACCGCCGAGAACATCACCAGCGCCTCCTGGTGGCATCCGGCCGCGCGGTATGAGGGCAAGGACATCTTCGGCTCAACCGAGAATTTCGTGAAGCTGTTCAAGGCCAAGTACAAGAGCGAGCCGGACTATGGCCAGGCGTCGGCGGCGTTGTGCGGCGCGCTGTTCCAGATGGCGATCGAAAAGGCAGGCTCGCTCGATCGCGACAAGGTACGCGATGAACTCGCCAAGCTCGACGTGGTCACCTTCTTCGGCCCTGTGAGGTTCGGGGCCAACGGCCAGATCAACTCGCTCGACCCGCCGGTCTTCCAGATCCAGGGCGCCAAGCCCGTGGTGCTGTTCCCGGAAGCCATCAAGCAGGGCGATCTCAAGGTCGGTGTCAACTGATGACCACCGTCATTTAGCTCGATTAGGCATCCCTCATGCACGCAGCCCAGATCCTGGTGAACGCCGTCGTTCTCGGCTGCCTTTATGCCTGCATCGCGATCGGCTTCTCGCTGGTCTGGGGCGTGCTCAACGTCATCAACCTGATCCACGGCTCCTTCATCGTGCTCGGCGCTTATCTCGCCTACGGGCTCTACAACGCGCTGCACATCTCGCCCTGGTACTCGGTCGCGGTCGCTGCGCCGCTGTTCTTCGTGCTCGGCTACCTCCTGCAGCGGCTGTTGCTCAACCGCGTGATCACCGCCCCCGTGCTGGTGACGCTGACGATGACGTTCGGGCTCGACCTGATCCTGAACAACGCGATGATCTATTTCTTCAAGGCTGATTACCGCAAGCTGACGCTGACGCCATCGCTCGGCTCGGTCTCGATCTTCGATGTGGTGGTTCCGGTCGATCGTCTGATCGCGACGGTCTCCGCGCTGGCGCTGACCGGATTGCTCTATCTCCTGCTGCGACGCTCGCGCGTCGGGCGCGCCATTGTCGCGGTGCGGCTCGACCGCGACGCGGCGGTGTTGATGGGCGTCGACGTCAAGTCGATCTACGCGGTTGCGTTCGGCCTCGGCGCAGCACTCGCCGGCTGCGCCGGCGTGCTGATGGCGCTGATCTTTCCGATCTCGCCGTTGACCTCGTCGGGCTATCTCGGAAAAGCCTTCGTGGTCTGCGTGCTCGGCGGCCTCGGCAGCGTCTCGGGCGCGCTCGCGGGCGGGCTGCTGCTGGCGCTGGTCGAAGGGATCGGCTCGACGTTCTTCGGCCCGGCTCACGCGACTACGCTCTCCTTCATCCTGCTCATCGTCTTCCTGATCCTGCGCCCGCAGGGGCTCCTTGGCCGGAAGGGTTTTGAATGACGAAGTCGAATATCGCTCTGCTTGTCCTGCTCGCGGTTGTCGCATCGCTGCCGCTGTTTGGCGGCGCCTATGCGCTGCGGCTCGGCACCATCGCCTGCATGTATGCGATCCTCGCGCTGTCCTGGAACGTGGTCGGCGGCTTTGCCGGCTATCCCTCGTTTGCGACCGCCGCCTTCTTCGGCTTCGGCGCCTACACCACGGGCGTGCTGCTGGGCAAGGGATTGCCGCTCTGGCTTGGCGTCGTCATCTCCGCGGTCGCCGCCTTGTTGATCACGGCGGCACTTGGCGCGGCTCTGCTACGCCTGCGCGGACATTACTTTGCGATCGCAAGCCTCTCGCTGGTCGAGGTGCTGCGCGAGCTCGTCAATAATGCCACCGATCTCACCGGCGGCGGCATGGGCCTCAACATCCCCCTGGTGTCCGGCTCCGGCGTGCTCGCGGAAGCGATGTTCTTCTTCTACGCGATGTGGATCCTGCTGCTGCTCACCGCGCTGATGGTGATGGCCGTCGCCGGCTCGAAGCTCGGCTTCGGGCTCGCCTGCATCCGCCAGAACGAGACCGCCTCCAGCATGGTCGGCCTCAACACCACTCTTTACAAGAGCATCGCCTTCGGCCTGTCGGCCTGTTTCGTCAGCGCCGCCGGCGGCGTCTATGCCGCCTGGGTGCACTATATCGATCCGTCCGATGTCTTCGACATCCTCTATTCGGTGAAACCGATCGTGATGGCGCTGATGGGCGGCCTCGGTTCGCCGCTCGGCGTTGCCTGCGGCGCATTCCTCTATCTCGGATTAGAGGAGGTGGTCTGGCGCAACTACATCCAGATCCACACCGGCGTGCTCGGGCTGATCATCGTCCTCTTGCTGCTGTTCCTGCCGCATGGCCTGATCTCATTGCGGCCATCCAACCTTTGGCGACGGATCAAGCATGTCTGAGATCCTTCGCCTCGAAAACGTATCAAGGCAGTTCAGCGGCCTGCAGGCGTTGCGCGACGTCACGCTCACCGTCAACGGAGGCGAGGTGCTCGGCCTGATCGGACCAAACGGCGCCGGCAAGACCACGCTGGTCAACACCATCTGCGGCGTCACGCCGGCCAATTCGGGGAAGATCGCTTTCGACGGCAATGACATTACGCGCATCAAGACCTATCAGGCGGCGCGGCTCGGCCTGTCGCGCACCTTCCAGATCGTGCAGCCATTTGCCGAATTCACCGCGCTCGACAATGTCGCCGCCGCCGCGCTGTTCTCGCAGCCGGGTCAAAGCCTGAAGGTGGCGCGCGAGCAGGCAATGGCCCATCTGGTCTATGTCGGCCTCGAGTTGCAGGCCAATCACCCTGCTGCGACGCTGACGCTCGCCATGCGCAAGCGGCTGGAGCTTGCGAAAGCGCTCGCGATGAATCCGAAACTGCTGTTCCTCGACGAGGTCAATGCCGGTCTCAACAGCGCCGAGGTCGAGCGCGCGACCAAGCTGATCCATGAGCTTGCCGCCAGCGGCATCACCATCGTGATGATCGAGCACCTGATGAAGGTGGTGCTCAATGTCTGCACCCGCATCGCGGTGCTGCACAACGGTGCGCTGATCGCCGATGGCGCGCCGCGCGAGGTGATCGAGAATCCCGCTGTTGTCGAGGCCTATCTCGGCCAGCAATATGCCAAACGGAATGCCGCCCGTGGCTAGCTCCCTGATCCTCGAACTGAAAGGGCTGTGCGCCGGCTATGGCGAAATCCAGGTGCTATGGGGCATCGATCTCGACCTTCGCCGCGGCGAGATCACCGCGTTGATCGGCTCCAACGGCGCCGGCAAGACCACGCTGATGCGGGCATTGTCGGGCCTGATCCCGACCACGGCGGGCAACTATTTCTCGGAAGGCCGCGATCTCACCGGCGACACCGCCGCCGAGATCCTCGCCCACGGTATCGTGCATGTGCCGGAGGGGAGGCGGCTGTTCGGCGCGATGAGTGTCGAGGAGAACCTGCTGATGGGCGCCTATTTGCGCGACGCCGGCCGCGCCGAGATCAATCGCGACCTCGATCAGGTCTATGCCACGTTTCCGAAGCTGCGCGAGCGGCGGCGGCAGGCGGCGGCGACCTTGTCCGGCGGCGAGCAGCAGATGTGCGCGATCGGCCGCGGCCTGATGAGCGCGCCGCTGCTCTTGATGATCGACGAGCTTTCGCTCGGGCTTTCGCCCTTGCTGGTCGAACAGCTCGTGGCGGCGCTGCGCGAACTCAACGCCGGCGGCACGTCGATCCTGCTGGTGGAGCAGGACGTCACCATCGCGCTCGATCTCTGCCACCGCGCCTTTGTCATGGACATGGGCCGTATCGTGCGCAGCGGTTCGGGAAGCGAACTGCTCGCCGATCCGATCGTCCGCGATGCCTATCTCGGCGTTCTCCACGAATGACCGAACCCGGGCTTTTTTAGCCCCTTTACGTTGCAAAGAGGTGTCATGATTACAACCATCGAGGTTCAAGGCGGCGGTTACCGCTTCATGCCGGGCGTCAGCCAGTATTCCTGCGGCATCGGCGCGCTGCCCGGTTTCACCATCGAGCGCGTCCGTTTTGCCGATCCGGTGCCGCTGAAGGCGGGCTTTGTGCGGATCGCCGAAATCCTCAAGAATGCCGGCCGTCCTCTCACGGCGTTCGGCGCCTGCGAATTGCGGTCGCCCGCACCGTTCACCGAAGAGGGCTTTCGCGCCTTCAACGAGATCTACATCAAGACCCTGATCGAATGGGGCGTCATGAAGGACGGCATCAATCCGGTGGCGCGCAGCAATGTCTGCCCGAAGATCGATCCGCCGTCCGAGCCCTGCTTCCACGCCTTTTCCTACACGGTGCCGGCGCCGCAGGCCGCGTCGTCCTTCGTGGTCGCCGGCAGCGGCGAGTCGGTTGAAGGCAAGGCGAACTATCGCGATCACATCATCAGCCCCGGCGACGTCAGCCCGGCGGGTATGCTTGCCAAGGCGAAATGGGTGCTGGACGAGATGGAACGCCGCATGAGCGCGTTCGGCGGCACCTGGAAACAGACCACCGGCGTGCAGCTTTACACCGTGCAGGACGTCTATTCGATCCTGGAAAGCGAGCTCGGCCGGCGCGGCGTGTTCAGGAACGGCCTGACCTGGCATTTCAACCGCCCGCCGGTGGTCGGTCTCGACTACGAGATGGATTGCCGCTGCGTTCAGATCGAAAAGGTGATCGCGGTGGGATGACGCCTTCTCGCCGCCTTTTGCGAGGAGACACGGGAGAGAGGTGAGGCGCAGCTCACCTCTCGATCTCGCATCACCGCGCCAACTCGCATCAAAAGCGCGTGTTGGCGCGCGTTCAACCGAGCCGCTTCCTTGACAGGTCACGAGCCAAACCGTTTCTTTGCTACTCTCGATCTGGCCCGGCTGGGACGTCAATGCAAAGCGAAGCGGCAGTCATCAGGCGGCGTGATCTTTTCTCGTTGATCGGCGCGATGGCCGGCAGCGCGGCGATGTATCACGCGATGACCAGCCTTGGCTTTGCCTCCGACTCGACTTACAAGGGGCCGGTGAGGCTCGAAGGCGACCCGAAGGGCGCATCCGTCCTGATCCTCGGCGCGGGACTTGCCGGCATGAGCGCGGCGCTGGAGTTGCGCAAGGCGGGCTACAAGGTCCAGATCCTCGAATTCAACAACAGGGCAGGCGGCCGCAACTGGACGTTGCGCGGCGGCGACACGTTCGTCGAACTCGGCGGCTACAAGCAGACCTGCGAATTCGATCACGGTCTCTACATCAACCCGGGCCCGTGGCGGATTCCCTACCACCATCGTGCATTGCTCGATTATTGCAGGCGGCTCGGGGTTGCGCTCGAACCCTTCATTCAGTTGAACCACAACGCTTATCTCCACGCCTCGCGAGCGTTCGGCGGCGAGCCGCAAAAAATCCGCGCGATCAAGGCGGATTTCCAGGGCCAGGTTTCCGAACTGCTCGCGAAAGTGACCCAGCAGGGCAAGCTCGACGAAGCGGTGTCCAAGGAAGATCAGGAGATCCTGCTGCAGGCGCTGCGCTCCTGGGGCGCACTCGATTCCGACTACCGGTACAATGCCAATCTCCTCTCGGCCGAGTTCCGCGGCTATGCGCGCGAGCCCGGCGGGGGCTTGAGCTCCGCGCCGCTGCCGAGCGATCCCGTCACCTTGTCGGATCTCTTGCGATCACGCGTCTGGCGCTACTTGCAGAGTTTTGCGCGCTACAATTTCCAGACCACGATGTTCCAGCCGGTCGGCGGCATGGACATGATCGGCAAGGCCTTTGCAAAAGAGGTCGGCGACCTCATCCGCTATAACGCCAAGGTGACGCAGATCCAGCAGAACGACCGCGGCGTCACGGTGAGCTATGTCGACACGACAAATCCGTCGACGGTGCTGCACGCAAAAGCCGATTGGTGCATCTGCACGATCCCGTTGTCGATCCTGAGCCAGATCCCGATCGACGTCGGCAGCCGCATGGAGGCCGCGATCGACGCCGTTTCCTATGCCGGCGCGGTCAAGATCGGCCTGCAGTTCAAGCGCCGCTTCTGGGAGGAAGACGAGGCGATCTATGGCGGCATCACCTATACCGACCTGCCGATCCGGCAGATCGCCTATCCCAATGAAGGCTTCAATCGCGCCGGACGCGGCGTGCTTCTCGGCGCCTATCTGTTCGAGGGTGCGAATGCCTATGAGTTCACCGCGATGACGCCGGCAGAACGGATCGCAAGCGCCGTCGAGTTCGGTTCCGTGATCCATCCGCAATACAAACAGGAGTTCGAGAACGGCGTTGCGGTCGCCTGGCACCGCGTGCCCTTCACTCTCGGCTGCAGCGGCGAATGGACCGACGAGGGCAGGATGAAGCACTACAAGAACCTGTGCCAGATCGACGGCCGGATCGTGCTGGCCGGCGAGCATGCATCCGATCTGCCGGCCTGGCAGGAAGGGGCGATCCTGTCTTCGCTCGACGCCATCGCGCGATTGCACGAGCGGGTGGTGAAAACATGAGGCCGACGAAAGCCCATTTCGTTGCGTCAGGCGCTGGCGCCGTACTGCTCGCGTTCCTCCCTGCGGCCGCGGACTTCGCGCAGGACAACCCCGCCACGCGCCCGACCTTCAGCTCGGGTTACCGCTTCGTCGAAATGGCCGGAGAGGAACTGTTTGCCAATGTCTGCCAGGGCTGCCACATGCCCGATGCCTCGGGCGCCGCCGGCGCCGGGGCCTATCCCTCGCTTATCGCCAACCGGAATCTTGCGACCTCCAGCTATGCCGTCCATCTCGTCGTCAACGGCCGGCGCGGCATGCCGGCCTTCGGCGACATGATGACCGATGGTCAAGTCGCCGCGGTTGTGAATTATCTCAGGACGCATTTCGGCAACAGCTACACGGACGCGGTGACGGCCAGGGAAGCCGCGGAAGCGCGCCGGTGAAGCACTGTTAAACGGGGGATCAGATGAAATTTCGCACGATGCTGCCGATTGTCCTGCTCGCGGCGATGGCTTCCGCGCCCGCGCAGGCCGAGATCCTCAGACATCCAATTCCGAATTCGACATTTCCGATTGCGCAATCTGTGCAGGTCACCGGCAACGCCACGATCTACTATGTCAGCGGCCAGGTGCCGCCGGTGATCGACAAGGACGCCGATCCTTCGAGCCGGGACGCCTATGGCGACACCAAGACCCAGACCGTCGGCGTGCTCAACCGGATCAAGGGCATCCTTGACGGGCTCGGCCTCGGCATGGGCGACGTCATCAAGATGCAGGTGTTCCTGGTGCACAGCCCGAACGCGCCGATGGACTTCAAGGCCTTCATGGAAGGCTATACCCAGTTCTTCGGCGGCAGCCAGCCGAACCTGCCGGCGCGCTCAGTGGTCGGCGTCGCCTCGCTTGCCAATCCTGGCTTCCTGGTCGAGATCGAGGTGGTTGCGGCGAAGGACACTAAGTAATTCACGGCTGGGCGATTCACTCGCCCGGAACAAGGCTCCCGAGCGGCGGCCGCGAGAGACGCCGGTGCCTTCGCCGCGAAAGATACAGCAAAAGGCCGGTGACCACGAACAGTGGCATCAGCGCGGCGGCGAGCATGAATAGCAGCTTGCCCGGCCAGCCAAAGATGCTGCCGCGATGAATATCCAAGACGCTCGAAAGCATCCGCTCGCCGACGGGCTTGTCCGCGTAAATCTCCGATGACACTAGCCGGCCAGTGATGGCGTCGATGCGGAATTCGTCGCGCGCGCCTGGATGCGACGCATCGCGCGCCCAGGACCGCACCCGCACGACAGTGCCTGCATCAGGCGGCGCGAGTAGCGCCGTCGCGAAGCGGCTGCCTTGTTCGTGCAGGAATGTCGACCATACGCGATCGAGCGCAAGCGGCTTGGTCTCGGCTGCGCTGACGTCTCGCGCCGGCTTGGGCTTCATCGGTGCGGCGGCAGTCGAAGGACGCGACAGCAGCCAGGTGGCGCCGCTCTTGTACCAGTCGAACGAATACCACAGGCCGGTGAGCACCATCACGAGGTAGATCGGCAGCACCCAGGTTCCAACGACGGCATGGAGCGACCTGTGGAAGCCGCGACCGCGCAACGCCAGGTTCGGCTTCAGCCACATCTTCACGCTGCGGGCGCGATGGGGCCATCGCAGCACGATTCCGGAGATCAGCATCGCGATCAGGCCGATGGCAGCCACGCCCGTGATCGGCCGGCCATAGCCCTTGGCATCGCCGGGCAACAGCAGCCAGCGATGCAGCCTGCGGACGGTGACGAAAAACTCCTCGCCCCGCGGCGAGCCGAGCACACGCCCATCATAGGGATCGACATAGATCGAGGAAGGCCGCGAGCCATCCGCGCTGCGGGCAAACCGGATCCGCACCGCCGCGGACGGGTCACTGGCCATCGTCACGGACGCAACTTTGCCAGAGTCGGGATTGGCCTGCAGTCGCGCGATCAATTGGTCCGGCGTCAGCGTCGGAACCGCGCGAGCCTCGACCCGCGTGATCGCCGTATTCAGGCTGGCCTGGATTTCATCCTCGAAACTCATGATCGCGCCTGACATCCCGACCATGGTCAGCACCAGCGAAAGCGCAAGGCCAATGACGGAGTGGACCTGCAACAGGGCGGTCTTGATCGAGTACTTGCTCATAAATTGGAAGGAACTGGTGGCGGGATCAGCGTCGAAATCGGCGAAGGCCTGGTGATCACCGCCCACTCAACAGCGTTATCGGAACGATACCGAAAAGATATTCATCCCGCCACCCAAGCAAGGCTTACACAGTTTGTAATAGTTCTATGTTGTGTGCCGACGCGCGATTGAGCACGCACGACAATGTTTGCCGCGAAGAATAATGTCGTGTTCGCGCGCTATATGACAATTTTGTTTTCACCTTCCGATCCTCCGGTCGCGGCGTTTTCGGCCAGGGCGCTCACTCGTCGAAGTCGACTTTCTTGACCAGAGCAACCGCAGCCTGCTGATGCGCAGCAATGCGATCGATCGGCACCGCATCGGGGCTGAACGATCCGATTTCCTCGAGGATCGGATCGCGGTCCGCCGAGGCGAGCACGGGATATTCCAGTTCGGCCGCCGCATAGATTCGCTGTGCCGCCGGCGTCACAAGGAACTCGATGAATTTCAGCGCGGCGGCCATGTGGGGCGCATGCTTCGCAATGGCTGCGCCCGTCAGATTGACATGGCTGTCGCCGCCCTTGAACATCGTCGGGACGGGCCTTGACGGTTCGGGCCCATCCGCGCCAGTCGTTGCCTTCCCGCCCGTCCCGCAATTGCGCCAGTGCCACGGTATTGGCGATGCCGATCTCGCACGTTCCTTGTGCGATCTCTCGGATCACGTCATTGTCCTTGCCAGCCGGCTTGTGGACCAAATTATTCTTCAGGCCCTTGAGCCAGGCCTCTGTCGGTCCTTCTCCGTGATGAACGAGGAAGGCCGCGATCAGTGCGATGTTGTTCTGATGCAGCGGCGAGCGCATGCACAGTTTGCCGCGCCATTTCGGATCGGCGAGGTCTTCATAGGCGATTGCGGCGAGCGGGCTGTCCCCGCGCACCATTACGACGCGTGGCCGGATGGAGAGGCCGATCCATTGCGAGGACCCGCCACGCAGGTTCGGCGGCGCGGCTCGCTCGAGCGGCGGCGATGCAAAAGCCTGCGTCAACCCCTGGTTTGAGAGCTGGGTGGTCTTGTCCAGTCCGATCGTGATCAGTACGTCTGCCGGCGACGCATCACCTTCCGACGTCAGGCGCTTGACCAGGCTATCTTCAACAAAGACAGGATTGACCTTGATGCCGCTGGTTTCCGTGAAAGCTGATATCACCGGCTCGATCAGATTTATCTCTCTGGTCGAGTAAAGCGTGATCTCATCGGCGCGGCCTGCCGCCATGCCAGCAACGAAGGCGGAGGCCAGCGCGACCAGCAATCCGGTGGCTATCCGCGGCATGCTCATGGCTAGAACCTCACCGTCGCCGAGAGCGAGACGCGCCGTGCGTCGCCGATCGCGACGGCCAAATTGCTCACGGCGGAGGGATAGTAAACGGTGTCGAACAGGTTCTTGACGTTCAGTTGGTAGATCACCGGCAGGTTGTCGTATTTGGTCTCATAGCTCGCAAACACGTCCGCGACCACATAGGACGGCAGCACGAACGTGTTCGCTGCATCGCCAGGCCGGTCGCCGACATAATGCGCTCCGCCGCCCAGCCGGAGCCGGCCCGGCAACGCGGTGCCGAAATCGTAGACCAGGTAAAGCGAGGCCGTGTTCAGGGCGACGTTCTGCAGCGCCATGCCGGCCAGCGTCGGATCTTCTATCACCCGCGCGTCGGTGTAGCCATAGCTCCCGATCATGCTCCAGTTGTCGGTCAGCCTTCCGGTGACGTCGATTTCGATGCCGCGTGAGCGGACCTTTCCGGCGGTACGAAATTCGACGATTCCCGTGGCGCTGTTGAGCTGCGATACCAGCACGTTCTTCTTGTCGATATCGTAGAACGCCACCGTTCCCGAGAGCCGCTTGTTGATGTCGAACTTGGCGCCGGTTTCCCACGAGACGCCCTCTTCGGGTGCGATATTGGAGCCGATCACCACGCCGCCGGTGAGCGGCGCGATGGTCGAGGTCGGCTTCAGCGATTGCGTATAGCTCGCGTAAAGGGACAGCTCGTCGGTGAGCTTGAGGATGGCACCGCCGAGCGGGAGCACCTTGTCACCGGACAGATCGGTGTTGGCTTTGAATGGGCGTCCGCGCCCGGCCAACTGGTCGAAATCCATGTAGCGTACGCCGGCGACCACCGCGACCCGATCCGTGACATGCAACGTGTCCTGGAAGAACAGGGAGTATTGGCCAAGCTTGTCGGTCTGGTCGCTATCGCTGGCGGAGACCGTCGTGCCCGGGAAGACCAGCCCATAGACCGGATCATAGAAATTGAACGAGCGTGTCGACTGCCGGATCAGGTTCTTGCGGTAGATCGTGCGATACTGGCCATCGCCACCGAACAGCACATCGTTGCGCATGCCGCCGATCCAGAAGCCGCCCTGCAGGTAGGACGTTCCGTAGCTCACATTGCTGAGCGAACCCTGCGTGCCGTCATTGCTGCGCGTCTCGATGCCGGTCAAGGCATTGACGCCGGTGATGCGGAGCTGGTTGGCGCTGAATGCCTCGGTATTGTAGCTGTAGCCGGCGTAGAGCTTCCAGTCCTCGTTCAGCCGTTGCTCGACCGAGCCCTGCACCAAATCGGATGTGCCCCACATGTTGTTGAAGGGCTCGTCGAGCCGGCGGGTCGCGGGAATCGCCAGCGGCGCCTTGGTGATGGGATCGAATGCCGTGCCGCGATCGAACGGGTAGATAAAATCGCGATGCTCGTAGTTGAGCTGCACCGTCGTCGTGTCGCCGTACCACGCCAGTGACGGCGCAAGCAGCGTTTCGCGGTGACGCCCGAAATTGCGCCAATAGTCCTCGTTGACGCCATAGCCGATGAAGCGATAGGCGAGACCGCCCTGGCCGATCGGGCTGGTGATGTCGAAGGTCGCATCGGCGCCGTTCTTGCTGTTGCCGTAGCTCGAGCCGAGCACGGTGATCGATCCGTGCTGATAGAGGTCCGGGCGCTTGCTGATCGTGTTGACGATGCCGCCGGGATCCATGATGCCGTACAGCAGCGATGCAGGTCCCTTCAGCACCTCGACGCTTTCGACCGCGGAATTGAAGCTGCGGCCCTGGACCAGCGGCATGCCGTTGCGCATGATCGAGCCATCACGGTTATCGCCGAATCCGCGCCTGATGACGGCATCCTGGGTGCCGGCGAGCGTATTGGTCTGGGTGATGCCGCTGACATTGACGAGCGCGTCGTCGATATTGCGCGGCAGTTGATCCTTCAGCACCTGCTCGGGCACGACGTTGACGACTTGCGAGGTGTCGAGCGGCGAAGCGCCGGTGCGCAGCGTGGTCGAGCTGGGCATGGCGCGATAGCCGAGCTTGGCTTGGTACAGCGCCGCCGCTGCCGCCGCGGCGCGCTCGGACGGCGTAGGCTCCGCAGGCGTCACATTTCGGTTACGTTGAGGCGCCGCCGCTGCCTGGGTCCGACGCGCGGAGGGGGCCGCCGGGCGCGCCGGCTTGCGCTTCTGCGTTGGCGACTCCACTGTCACAGCCGGCAAGGTCACGCTCGATTGTGCCCGTGCGATCGTCACGGAAGAGGAGCAACCAGCCAGCAAGGCGACGGTGCCGATGAAAAAATGCGCGCGGCTGACGCCGGCTCGGTTTGGATGGTCTCCCACGAGACGGCAAACAGCACTGACTTTCACTTCGATTCACTTCCAGGACGAAATTAGCGCGGTGCCTTTAGCAGCCGTCGCGAACGGAAAGAACAGCGCTGGAATTGAATCGCTCTAAGAACGTACTTCGCTCGAATGATTTGCAGATCCGTCAGGCGATACAGCGAATGCCTCTCGCCGCATCGAGCAGCTTCTTCAATTTGTAGCGAAGGAGCAGTGGAATGCTTGACAGTTGGCTCCGAATAGGCCTCGCCGCCATCAGGCCTTGCATCTTGCAAAACCTCAGCGTTCCTGTCTGAATATCGCTCAACTGAGGCGAGTGCATCGGAGACCTGAGATGATTGGAAACGTCGGACCAAGGCTTGCAATCTTGCTGTCGACCGCGCTCACGGTGGTGATGGGAGCCGCTGCGGTTGCTGCGGAAGGACTGAGTCCCGAGCGGCAGTTCGCGCGCGACGTCTATCAGGAGCTGATCGAGATCGACACCGTCACCGCGACCGGCGACACCGCCAAGGCGGCGGAGGCGATGGCGGCCCGGTTGCGCGCCGCCGGCTTTCTGGAGAGCGATGTTCAGGTGTTCTCGCCGACACCGCGCAAGGGGAATCTGGTGGCACGGCTGCGCGGCAGCGGCGCGCGCAAGCCGATCCTCCTGCTCGCTCACATCGACGTGGTCCCGGCCAATCGCGAGGACTGGTCGGTCGATCCGTTCAAGCTGACCGAGCAGGACGGCTATTTCTATGCCCGCGGCAGCGGCGACGACAAATACATGGCCGCGGCCTTCGTCACCAACCTCATCAAATACAAGAAAGAGGGCTACAAGCCAGACCGCGATATCATCCTGGCGCTGGAGACGGATGAAGAAATCCTGGACGCCAACGGCCTCGGCATCCAATGGCTCTTGAAGAATCACCGCGACCTGATCGATGCCGAATTCGCGCTCAACGAAGGCGGCGGTGTCGGCCTGAAGGACGGCAAGCCGATCCGGAACAGCGTGCAGACCTCCGAAAAGGTCTCGTTGAGCTACCTGCTCGAAGTCAAGAACAAAGGCGGCCACAGCTCGGTACCGGTCAAGGACAACGCGATCTATCGCCTCGCCGAGGGACTGGTTCGCCTCTCGAAGTTCAGTTTCCCGATCAACTTGAACGAGACCACCCGGGCCTATTTCGAGCGCACGGCACAGTTCGAGAGCGAGCAGACGGCGTCCGACATCCGCGCCGTGCTGTCGGACAAGCCCGACCCCGCTGCGATGTCGTTTGTCCGGCTTGCGGCCAATCCTGCCTATAACGCCCAGCTCCGCACCACCTGCGTCGCAACGATGCTCGAGGGAGGACATGCCGTGAACGCGTTGCCGCAGCTTGCGACCGCCAAGGTGAACTGCCGCATCATGCCGGGCGAGCCGGTCGACGGTGTCAAGGCGACGCTGGAGCGCGTGCTTGCGGACGATCAAATCCAGGTCACTCAAATGGGCCAGCCCGTGTTGAGCGCGCCGTCGGCCCTGCACGAGGAGATCATGGGCGCAATCGATAAACTGTCGCACGAATTCTGGCCGACGGCGGCGGTGATCCCGACCATGAGCACCGGCGCCACCGACGGCAGCTATCTGCGCAACGCGGGAATCCCGACCTACGGCCATTCCGGCCTTGCCGCCGATATCAGCGACATCCGCGCCCACGGCAAGGATGAACGGATTCTCGTGAAATCATTCTACGAAGGCGAGGACTATCTCTATCGCCTGGTGAAGACGCTCGCCGGCGGGACGTGAAACCGTTGGGTGGGCAAGGGCGCGCAGCGCCGTGCCCACCATCTTTCTGCGTCGCCCAATGTTTATGCATGCGGTGAGAAGAATGAGCAGGGATTAGCTGCATTTCATGCAGTTCTGGCTGCCTTCGGGCTCGCCGACTTTTGACTGGCATTGTTAGACTGCAGATAGTTCTATCTCCTGTTTCGAGCCGATGCGGATGTGTTCGTCGAACGAGCCTTTATGAAGCCTGCTCCCTTCAAATACATCGCCGCTTCATCGCTGGATCACGCGCTCTCGCTCAAGGCCGAACATGGCGATGAGGCGAGATTCCTGGCCGGCGGCCAGAGCCTGATCCCTGCGATGAACTTCCGTTTGGCGCGGCCGGCGGTCGTGATCGATATCAACGGTCTGGATGAGCTGGCCGCCATCGATCACGGCGCAACTATTCGTGTCGGCGCGCTGACGCGCTATTGCGCGCTCGAACGGGATAGCGAGTTCCTCGGCTGCTGTGCGCTGTTCGCCGATGCGCTGCCGCATATTGCGCATCCGCAGATCCGCAACCGCGGCACGATCGGGGGCAATCTCTCGCATGCCGATCCGGCGTCCGAGCTTCCCGCGATTGCGGTGGCGATGGAGGCGCGGATGCGACTGAAATCGGCCCGCGGCGAGCGGGTGCTTGCAGCCTCGGAGTTCTTTCAAGGATCGCTCACCACGGACCTTGCCGCCGACGAGATGCTGGTCGATGTCGAGTTTCCGGCATTGCCGCCGCGCAGCGGCGTGTGCTTCATGGAAGTGGCGCGGCGCCGAGGCGATTTTGCCATCGCCGGCGTGGCCGTCATCGTGACACTGGATATGGAAGGCCGCTGCAGCAAGCTCCGGCTCGCGCTGTGCGGCGTCGGCGAGACGCCGGTCGATGCCAGCGAGGCTGCCGCGCCTCTGGTCGGTCAGGCTTGCGCCGATGGGCCGATCAAGGCTGCCGCTGCCGCCGTTCAGGCCGCGATCGAGCCCGCCGGCAATGTCCACGCCAGCGCCGATTATCAGCGGCATCTCGCCGGCGTGCTGGCGCAGCGCGCGATCCGCACGGCCTATCAGCGGGCGGCCCATGCAGCCTGATCGTCACGAGATCAGCGTCTCCGTCAACGGGACGGCTTATCGACGCAGCGTCGAGTCGCGGACGCTGCTGAGCGATTTCCTCCGCCACGATCTGTTGCTGGCGGGCACCCATGTCGGCTGCGAGCATGGCGTCTGCGGCGCCTGCACGGTCCTGCTCGATGGCGCGCCGATCCGCTCCTGCCTGATGCTTGCAGTGCAGGCCAATGGGCATGAACTCTCCACGATCGAAGGTCTCGCCTCCGATAGCGGCGAGCTGAGTCCGGTGCAGAGGGCGATGCATGAGCATCACGGCCTGCAATGCGGTTATTGCACGCCGGGCATCCTGATGACGATGACGGCGTTCCTGAAGCAGAACCCGTCGCCTTCGGAAGAAGAGGTGCGCGAGGCGCTGTCCGGCAATCTCTGCCGCTGCACCGGTTATCAGCACATCGTTGACGCCGTTATGGCCGCGGCGCAGGCGATGCGGGCGGCCGCACCATGACCACACGGTTCTTCGGCGCCCCCGTCAAGCGCAATGAGGATCGCAAGCTCCTCACCGGACAGGCGCTGTTCATCGACGACGTCGAGCTGCCGGGCATGCTGCACGCGGCTTTCCTGCGCAGCCACGCCGCGCACGCGCGCATCAAGCGCATCGATGTTTCCCGCGCGCTGCAGCGCCCGGGCGTCGTGGCGGTCTACACCGCCGATGATTACGGCGCCTATTGGCAGCCCGGTCCGCTCCTGGTGCCGCCGCCGCCGATCCCGCGAAGTATCTTCAACCTGCGCACGCAAGTGCCGCTCGCGAAGGACAAGGTCCGGCATGTCGGCGAGCCCTTGGCCGTCGTCGTGGCCGAAAGCCGCTACATCGCCGAGGATGCGCTCGACGATATCGACGTCGATCTCGAGCCGCTGCCGGCCGTCATCGATCTTGAAGCCGCGCTACGCCCCGGTTCAGCCCTGGTGCATGACGACCTCGGCTCGAACGTCTCCGCGCATGTGCATCAGAGCAAGGGAGACTATCGCGCCGCGGCTGCGAAAGCGCATCTGGTGATCAAGCGCCGCTTCGCCTACGAGCACGGCATCGCCTCGACCATCGAAACGCGCGGCGTCGTTGCGCATTGGGAGGCGCGCAGCCAGCATATGACGATCTGGGACACGACCCAGGCGCCGGTGTTCGTCCGCAACGGCCTCGCCGCCGTGCTCGGCCTCGGCGAGCGGCAGGTGCGGGTGATCGCACCCTTCGTCGGCGGCGGCTTCGGGCCGAAGATCATGATGTTCTATCCGGAAGAGGTCGCGCTGCCCTGGATCTCGATGCGGCTCAACCGCCCGGTGAAATGGATCGAGGATCGGCTAGAGCATTTCTTTGCCACCACGCATGAGCGCGGCCAGATCCATGATGCGGAGATCGCGGTAACGCGCGATGGCCGCATCCTCGGCGTCAAGGACGTGTTCCTGCACGACGGCGGCGCCTATGACCCCTACGGGCTGACGGTGCCGATCAACAGCCAGTGCACCTTGCTCGGGCCGTACGTGGTGCCATCCTACGATTCAACCTTCACTGCCGTCTTCACCAATCTGCCGATCGTGACGCCCTATCGCGGCGCGGGACGGCAGCATGGCGTGTTCGTGATGGAGCGGCTGCTCGATCTTGCCGCGCACGAGCTGAACATCGACCCCGCCGAGATCCGACGGCGCAATCTCATTCCGGCCGACGCGTTCCCTTACAAGAACGGGATCATCTACCAGGACTTTTCCCAGCTCGAGTATGACAGCGGCAACTACGAGCCGGTGCTCGACCAGACGCTGCAGGCGATCGGCTATGCCGAGTTCAAGCAGGAACAGGAGAAGCTGCGGGCGCAAGGCCGTCACGTCGGTATCGGCGTCGCCTGCTACGTCGAGGGCACCGGCATCGGGCCCTATGAGGGCGCGAAAGTGCAGGTACAGGCCAACGGCAAGGTCAGCGTCGCGACCGGCATCGGCACGCAGGGGCAGGGGCATTTCACGAGTTTTGCCCAGATCGCCGCCGACCAGCTCGGCGTCGATGTCACCGATGTCGAAATCGTCACCGGCGACACCGACCAGTTCTATTGGGGCGCCGGCACCTTCGCGAGCCGCGGCGCCGTTGTGGCCGGCAATGCCGTCAACGAAGCCTCGCGCGCGGTGCGGCAGAAGGCGCTGAAGCTCGCCAGTGATGCCTTCGAATGCGCCGAAGAAGATTTGGTGCTTGCCGATGGCAAGATCTCGATCGTCGGCATTCCCGAAAAGTTTCTCAGCCTGGGCGAACTGGCGCGGCGCGCCAACCCGATGCGCGGCGCGGTGAAGCCCGGCACCGAGCCAGGATTGGAATCGACGCAATATTTCGGGCCGCCGAGCGGCGCGACCGCTAACGGCGTACATGCCATGATCGTCGAGGTCGATCCTGATACGTTCGACCTCAAGATCCTGAAATACGTCGTCGTCCATGATTGCGGCACGGTGATCAACCCGCTGATCCTGGAAGGGCAGATCCATGGCGGCGTGGCGCAGGGCATCGGCAACGCCTTCTACGAAAAGCTGGTGTTCGACGACCAGGGCCAGTTACTCAACGCCTCGCTCGCCGACTATCTGTTGCCGACCGCGCTCGACGTGCCGCGCATGGAACTCGGCCACACCGTAACGCCGTCGCCGCTTAATCCTATGGGCATCAAAGGTGCCGGCGAAGCCGGCGCGATTCCCGTCGGCCCGCTGTTTGCGCAGGCGATCGAGGATGCGCTGCAGCTCAAGGAAAAGAACGTCGAGCTGCTGGAGATTCCCCTGAGCCCAAGCCGGATTTTTGAGCTGATCAAGGCGAGCGAGCCATGAGGATGGCGCGGGTTTTCCGGCTTTCGATGGCGCATCCCGGCGACCTGTCCGAGCTGGATCGCTTGATCGCAGGCGGCACCGTCCGCGCGGCCGACGTCGTCGCCATCATCGGCAAGACCGAGGGCAATGGCGGCGTCAACGATTTCACCCGTGGCTACTTCACCCAGACCTTGATGGCGCTGCTGTCGAAATATCTGAACAGGCCCGCCGAGCAGTTGATCCGTGAAATCCCCTGCGTGCTCTCCGGCGGCACCGAAGGCGTGATGAGCCCGCATTACAGCGTCTTCTGCATCAGCGAGGCCGAACCGGCGCCAGAGGCCGGACCGTCGCTCGCGATCGGCACCGCGTTCAGCGATCCGGTGCCCGCGGAGGATGTCGGCCGCCGCGCCCATGTCGACAGCGTCGCCGATGCCGTGCGCGCCGCGATTGACAATGCCGGGATCGAGCGATTGCAGGATGTCCACTTCGTGCAGGTGAAGTGCCCCTGCGTCACGGTCGCCCGCGCCGCGGCCGCGATCGCAGCCGGCAAGACCCCGCTCACCAGCGATCCCAACAGGTCGATGGCTTTTGCCCGTGCCGCCGGCGCATTCGGCGTCGCCGTCGCGCTCGACGAACTGGCCCCATCCGCCTTCACCGACGCGTCGCTGCTCAGCGACTTCTCGATCCAGTCGCCGCGCGCCAGCATTTCCTCCGGCGTCGAGGTCGAAAGCAATGAGGTCGTGGTGCTCGGCAACAGCCCGCTCTGGAGGGGTCCGCTGCAGATATCGCACCGTCCGATGGCGGACGCGCTCGACATCGGCGCTATCGTCGATGTGCTCGCCGATCTCGGCATTGCCGCCAATCCGCAAGTCTCCGCCGCGGATGCGGCGCGGATCGCGACTGTGCTCGTCAAATGCGAGCCCGACCGGGGCGGAAGGATTCGCGGCAACAGGCACACCATGCTCGACGACACCGATATCAACGCCCAGCGCCACATCCGCGGTGCGGTCGCCGGCCTCGTTGCCGGCGTGATCGGCGATGGCCGGATCTTCGTCTCCGGCGGCGCCGAGCATCAGGGCCCTGATGGCGGCGGCCTGATTGCCGTCATTGCTTCGCAAGAGGAAGGTTTGGCCTGATGCGCATTGTCATCATCGGCGCAGGCGTCGCGGGATGCGTGATGGCGCGCAGGCTCGCGCTGTTGGACGGCGTGGAGGTGACGTGCCTCGAGCGGGTCGCGCGCGACGATCATTCCGAGGCCGGCACCGGGCTCAATGTCGGGCCGAACGCCGTCAAGGCGATGAAGCTGACCGATCCGGAGCTGGCTGAGCGCATCACCGCGGCGGGCTTTCTCTGGAAAAATTGGCGGATTTCGCTCACCGACGGCACTGTGCTGTTCGACCTGCCGCTGCGGGAGGTGGCGGACGGACCGGGCTGGCGCATCCGCTGGTCGGAGCTGTATCGCGTGCTGCGCGAGGCCGCAGGGGACACGGTTTCCTATGGCTGCGAGATCGTCGAGGTCGGCCGTGACAGCGTCGATCCGCGCAAGACTTTTGTCAGTTGGAAGCAGGACGGCAAGACGCATCGGCTCGACAACATCGATCTCCTGATTGCCGGCGATGGCCGCTACTCGGAGGTACGCCGCGTGATCTCCGGCGAGCCGCGTATCACGCCGACGGGAGTGGCCATCTTCCGCGTGCTGGTGCCGGATACGTCGCACGGCCTGATCGACGATTACGAACAATGGTTCAACGGACCCAACCGTCTCTTGTCGTTCCGCGTGCCGCCGGACCACATCTATGTCGCCGGCACTTTCCCGATCGCCACAGAGGCGCAGATTTCCGAGAGCCAGAAGACGCCGGAGATTCTGCGCGCCGCCTACACGCCGCGCGCCGCGCCGCCGAGCAACCAGGCGCGCTGGCTGATCGAGACCGTCTGCAACAATGTCGCCGACACCCATTGGGCGCGGATGCAGGAGCATGAGGTGCTCTACCGCGCCGCCGATTGCAACGTGCTCTATCTCGGCGATTCCGCCCACGGCATGGTGCCGACATTGGGGCAGGGCGCGACCCAGGCGCTGGAGGACGCCGCCAATGCCGCCGCGCTGATCACGCAGCGCTACAAGACCGGAAGCCGCGATGTCGCAGGCTGGCTCACCGAGTTCGAGATGCTGCGCAAGGACCGCATGCGTTTCGTGATGGAGTTCTCGCTTGCCGCCACCGACACGATGCTGGCAGGCGCCGATCCCGTCGCTGGAACCCTGCACAAGAACGAAGCACCGTTCCTGAACAAGTTGAAGTCGCTCTATTGCGACGTCGGACTTCTCCCTCTCCCCGCAAGCGGGGCGAGGTGAAGAAACGTCATCACGCCGTGGAATGATCGGCCAAGGATTTGAGGAGATCTACATCATGACCGCAACCGAACCGACGTTGCCGATCGCAACGGTGCACGGCCTCTATCACATCGCCATCAAGACCGAGAATTTGGCGGCAACGCGGAAGTTCTACACCGAGATCATCGGGCTTCGCGAATTCCCGCGGCCTGACTTCGGCTATCCCGGCGCCTGGCTCGGCTGCCCGCAGCCCGGCGGGCTCGCGATCATGCACATCTATGCCGGCGGTCCCGCGCTCGGTCCCGAAGGCAAGGCGCCAGCGGGAACGGCGGCGATCGACCATGTCTCGCTGTCCTGCTCCGGCTATCGCTCATTCGTCTCGCGCTTCAAGGCAGCAGGGCTCGACTGGCGCGAATTCATCGTGCCCGGCACCACGCTCTGGCAGTTGTTCGTCTATGACCCCAGCGGCGTGCAGCTCGAACTGACCTTCGAGTGCGGCGGGGAGGGCGAGGAAAAGCCTGATATGTCGCCGGGCCGCAAATATGTTGCCGGCGCAAGCTTCTTCGACAAGGCCACCTATCCCGAGCTCGCCTGATCTTTCGAATCGGCGATTGACACCTGCCAGCTTGTGCGGGACAGGACAGACATCTGTCCTTGGAGCAGTCGAATGGTGGATTCGAACAGCACGCGACCCGCAGCGCGCGTGGCCGTTGCAGGCCTCGGTGCGATCGGCGCGAGCGTGGTGAGGGAACTGGATCGGGGCATCGAGGGATTGGTGCTCAGCGCGGTCTCGGCGCATAACGTCGCCAAGCATCAGGCTTGGCTCGGCGAATTGAAGGCGCCGCCGAAAATCCTGCCGATCGAGGAACTCGCCAGCGCCGCCGATATCGTGATCGAATGCGCGCCGAGCAAGCTGGTGCGGTCGATCGTGGCGCCAGTGGTCGAGCGCGGCAAGACTGCGGTCGTGCTCAGCGTCGGCGCGCTGCTCCAGAACGAGGACCTGATCGCGCTGGCGCGGAAGAACAGCGGCCAGATCGTGGTGCCGACCGGCGCCTTGATCGGGCTCGACGCCGTGACTGCCGCTGCGGAGGGCACCATCCATTCGGTCCGGCTGGTGACGCGGAAGCCGCCGCTGGGGCTCGCCGGCGCGCCTTATCTGGTCGAGAACGACATCAGCGTTGAAGGGCTCGCCGAGCCGCTGCGGATCTTCGAAGGAACCGCGCGCGAGGCGGCAAAGGGCTTTCCGGCCAACCTGAACGTCGCGGTGGCGCTCTCGCTCGCCGGCATCGGCCCCGACCGCACCCGGGTGGAAATCTGGGCCGACCCGACGGTGACACGCAACACCCACCGCATCGAGGTGGATTCCGATTCGGCGCGGTTCTCGATGACGATCGAGAACATCCCCTCGGAAAACCCGCGCACCGGCCGCATCACCGCGCTGTCCGTGATCGCCTGCCTGCGCAAGCAGCGTGCCTCGCTGCGCATCGGGACATGAGCTTGTCTGCTGCGGGGTTGCGTGTTTTGGGCTAAGCTGTCCGAACAGATACAGCCGAGCCGCCCATGCGAATTCACCCCGACGACCTGCTTCTCATCATCGACGTGCAGAATGATTTCTGCCCCGGCGGCGCGCTGGCTGTTGCCGATGGCGATGCGGTGGTGCCCGTCGTCAACCGGCTCTCCGAGCGGTTCGACCATGTGGTGCTGACGCAGGATTGGCATCCGCGCGGCCACAGCTCCTTTGCGACCTCGCACCAGAGCTCCGCGCCGTTCGAAACCATCACCATGCCCTATGGTCCGCAGACGCTATGGCCGGACCATTGCGTGCAGGGGACGACGGGTGCCGCGTTCCATCCGCAGCTTTCGACCGACAGAGCGGAGCTTGTGATTCGAAAAGGCTTTCGCTCCGCGATCGATTCCTATTCCGCGTTCCACGAGAACGACCGCACCACGCCGACCGGCCTCGCCGGCTATTTGCGCGAGCGCGGACTGAAGCGGATCTTCATGGCCGGACTCGCCACCGACTATTGCGTCCATTATTCCGCGCTGGATGCACGCCGCCTCGGCTTCGAGACCGTGGTCGTGGAATCCGGTTGCCGGGCAATCGATCTTTCCGGCTCGCTTGCGGCCGCGCATGCGGCAATGGCGGCGGCTGGCGTTAAGGTCGTGAGCGACCTGGATTGACGCGCCTCCCTCCACCTGCCCATTCCCTCCTGGAATCTACCGCGAAAACCGTTGTTTTGATTAGGCTTTTGCTCTAATCCCTCGGCTTTATCGACGGCTCGAACGGAGACATTGTGGCGGGACAGACCTTACGCATCGGCACGCGCAAGACGGCCATGGCGATGGCGCAGACCGAGGAGGTTGCGCGCCTGTTACGTGCGTCGGCTTCCGACCTGACCGTCGAGATCGTCAGGTTCGAGACCCGCGGCGATCAGGACCAGACCAGCAAGTTGCTGCGTCATGGCGGCAAGGGCGGCGCCTTCGTCGCCGAGATCCGCGAGGCGATGCGTGCGGGCGAGTTGCAGGCCGCGATGCATTCGCTGAAGGATGTGCCTGGTAATGAGGAGACGCCTGGCCTCGTGATCGGCGCGACCCTGCCGCGCGACGCCGCAACCGACAGCCTGGTGCTGCGTCCCGGCCTTTCGCTGGAAAGCTTTCGCGCCAGCGGCGGCAAGGGTTTCAAGATCGGCACCAACGCGGTGCGCCGCGCGGCTTACTTGCGCAGGCTGTTTCCGGAAGCAAGCGTGATCCATTTCCGCGGCGCCGCCGACACCCGGATTGCCAAGCTCGATCGTGGCGACAAGCAGCGCCTGCCTGATGGCGGCGAGGTCGGCCCAGCCGATGCGCTGGTGATGGCGCGCTCGGGGCTCGAGCGCATCGGGCGTGCATCGCGCATCGCCTATGACTTCCCGGTCGACGAGATGCTGCCTGCGGTCGGGCAGGGCATCGTCGCCGTCGAATGCGCGGCAAACGATTTCGCGACGCGCGCCCGTCTTGCCAAGATCGAAGACGCGCGATCGCGCCTTGTGGCCGAAGCCGAGCGCGAGGTGCTGTGGATCCTGAACGGTCACTGCAATTCGCCGATCGCCGGCCATGCCACGCTTGCCGGCAGCGAGATGATTCTGCGCGCCTCGGTGCTGGATGAAACCGGCGACCGCTTCATCGATGCCTCGCGCACCGGCCCCGCCGACCGCCCCCGCGAACTCGGCCGCGCCGTCGGACTGGACCTGCTCGACAAGGGCGCCGCCGAAATCATCGCCCGCACAAGGCCGGCAGAGACGGACGAGTAAGCGAAGAACGGTAGGGTGGGCAAAGCGCAGCGTGCCCACCCTTCGCGTGGGACGCTCTCTCCACGTCGTCCCGGCGAACGCCGGGACCCATAACCACCGATGTGGGTTGTGGTGCGAGGTCCGGGCGGCAAACTCCACCTCTCCCCTTGTGGGAGAGGTCGGAAATTCAAGCGTAGCTTGAATTCCGGGTGAGGGGTTCAGGTCCATCCGACAGCGCAAGTCCCTTGAGAGACCGGCCCCCCTCACCCGGATCGCATTCCGCTTCGCTGCATGCGCTCCGGCCTCTCCCACAAGGGGAGAGGCCGGTCCGAGCAAGCGGACGCACAGTAAGGGCGACGACGAGTTAGAGTGCTCGCAGCGGCCAATGCGCGATGATGCGGAAACGCGATGCGGCATCGTCCTGGCGAAACAATGCGAGCCGGTCGATCGCGAGCGTTACGAGCCGCACAGAGGCAAAGCGTTCCCGCAGCATCGGCACCACGATCTCACGGCGCTCGGCTTCCAATCGCCCGGTCAGCGTCATGTGGAAGCGGAATTCTTCCATCACGTAAGGATAGCCCCAGCGGTCGAGATACTCGACCTGTCGCAGCGTCAAGCGCTCGGGATTTCGCCGTGCGCGATCGATCGGCGTCAGCGGCGCGCGGAATGAATCGAAGTCGCGCGTGACGTCGGCCGCAAGCTGCTGCAACTCCGTCGACGGCTTTCCCGGGATCATCGCGATGAAGCCGCTAATCGAATCGATGATGGGGTCGATCACGGGAATTGGCCGCGGCGTATCGGCCAAAGCCTCGCATGCCCCAAGCAGATCGGCTTCGCTCTTGCCCTCCGCCAGCGCCATCGGCGCCTTCAGCGTGGCGTGAAAGCCGTATTTGCGCGGGTCCTGCGTGATCTCGCGCCAGTCCGGCGGCACGCCATCGGGAAAGGGCAGGTCGCTGCCACCATAGACATCGTAGCCGAGCATCTTGGCGCCGAAGCGATCAAGCGCACTGCCTGGTGCCGGCGCGTAGTAGAGAGCGTAACGCGGATAGTTGGCCATCGTCGTAAGACCTGGGAGCGTCAGGCGGCAGCAACCGCCATGCGCGGCGCTGTGGAATAGGTGAGCCGGCTGGCGTCGGCCAGATGCACGAGACGTCCCGCTGATATCACCGCGACAATGCGCGGCCGCAGCGGCACCTTGTCATCGACGATGATCATGTCGGCGCGCCGACCTTCGGCGAGCACGCCGCGGTCGTCGAGTCCGGCAGCACGTGCCGGCGCTCCCGAGATCAGGTCCCACGCCTTTTCCAGCGGCAGAATGCCGTCAGCGGCAAGCCGGAAGGCTGCGAGCAATTGTGCTGGATAGTAATAGTCCGAGGCCAGCACCGAGCAGAGGCCCTTGGCGATCATGTCGGACGCCTTGGTCCAGCCGGTATGGCTGCCGCCGCGCACGACATTCGGCGCGCCATACACTATGTGATCGCCGGCCGCCGCCGCCTCGCGCGCGGTCTCTTCGTTGACAGGGAATTCGGCGATGCCGACGCCCTGGTCGCGAAAGCCCTTGCGCATCTCGGGGCTGTTGTCGTCATGCGAGAGCATGCGGACATCGGCCGAGCGCGCCGCGCTGGCGAGACGGGCGACCGAGGCCGGCACATCGTTCGCGCGCGATACCACGTGCGTGACCAGCTTGTCGAAGTCTTCAGGCGAAAGGCCGGTGCGCTCCACCATCCGGTTGCGCTTGCGCGGCCTTGCCAGGTCCCCGATCGTCCCGTCCATGTGGTCGTTGAACGCGAACAAGTCGACGCGGCCCTCCGCGAGCCAGTCAATGATCTCCGGTTCGGCGTCGAGATTGTAGGTCTCGTGGCGCAGATGGAAGCGCGTGTCGGCGGCAAGCTGCGGACGCATCTGCTCGATTGCCTCCAGCAGTCTCCGCGCATTCTCGGCGCTGCGCAGGCCCGGCTCCCACGACCATGTGGTGGCGTGGAACACCGTCGTGATTCCGTTTGAGATCGCCTGCCGGTCACTGTCGGCGAGCGCCACGTCGATCGGGAAATCGACTCCAGCGCGCGGCATCATCTGCCGCTCGAAGGCGTCGCCATGCAGGTCAACGATGCCGGGCAGCACCAGGAGATCCCGTGCATCAATGCCGAGCGCGCTGCGGCCGTCTCCCTCTTCGCCGAGGGCTGCGATGTCGCGGCCCGCGGTCCGCAGCTGTGTTTCGACGAGTTCGCCGTCAACGAGCGCCTTGCCGCCTTCGATAACAATGTCAGTCACGTGATGGCACTCCGGCGGGTTGTTGGCGCGTTCAGCGCTTCATACTTGGCGAGGAAGTCTTCGACAACCTGCTTGCGAAAATCCGGCAGCGCTTGGCGCAACATTTCGTGATCCCAATCCCACCAGGCGAGCGCCGCAAGGCGGCTGATGATGCCATCGGGAAACCGCTTGCGGAGCGGCCGCGCCGGATTGCCGGCGACGATGGTGTAGGCGGGAACATCCTTGGTCACGATCGCGCCAGCCGCGACCACCGCGCCGGTTCCGATCGAGCGTCCGGGCAGGATGATCGCGCCATGCCCGATCCAGACGTCATGGCCGATATGCACGCGGTGCTCCCGGCGCCATGCGAAGAATTCGGCCTCGTCATGTTCGCCTGGGAAGTATGCGCTGGCGCGATAGGTGAAATGCGCCTGCGACGGACGATGCATCGGATGATTGCCCGGATTGATCCGGGTCATCGCCGCGATCGAGCAGAATTTGCCGATCGTGGTGTAGGTGAGCTGCGCGTCGTTCACGACATATGAATAGTCATCCATCGTGACGTCGAGCAGAACGCTGCGCGCTCCGACCTCGGTATAGGCCCCAAGCTGGCTATCGCGCACCGCGGCGGTGGGATCGACCGTTGGTACAACGGAAAGCATCTTGCCGGCCATCTTCTTCTTCGCCTCGTCGAATCGTTGTGGGGGAGCGCACGTCTTCGATGCGCTTCATAACATTAGCGTGACAGATGCGTGACATCGCCGGCGGTGTGGAGGATCGCCGCACTGCAGCGCGTTTGTCACACAACTGTAATTCAGCGGCGTTAGCCGTTACGCGACGTGACGGGTTCGGAGCACTGCATGCTGGTGGTTGAAGGTTTGACGTGCCGTTTCGGCACAAAAGCCGCGGTCGACAATGCTTCGTTCTCGGTCCAGCCCGGTAGTTTCGTCGGCGTGATCGGTCGCTCGGGCGCCGGCAAGTCGACCTTGTTGCGGATGGTCAACCGTCTCGCCGATCCGACCGAAGGCCGCATCCTGTTCGAAGGTGTCGACGTCACCGCGCTGCGCGGCAAGGCGCTGCGGCAGTGGCGCGCGCGTTCGGCGATGATCTTTCAGCAGTTCAATCTGGTCGGCCGGCTCGATGTGCTGACCAATGTGCTGATGGGCCGCCTTGCCGAAATCCCGGCCTGGCGCTCGTTGACCCAGCTTTGGCCCGAGCAGGACAGGGCGCTGGCGATGTCCGCGCTCGAGCAGTTCGACATCGCGCAGTTCGCCGCCCAGCGCGCCGACCAGCTCTCCGGCGGCCAGCAGCAGCGTGTGGCCATCGCTCGCGCTCTGGTGCAGGAGCCCGACATCATCCTCGCCGACGAGCCGATTGCCTCGCTCGATCCGCGCAATACCAAGATCGTGATGGATGCGCTGCTGCGCATCAACAAGCATTTCGGCATCACCGTGCTCTGCAACCTGCATTCGCTCGATCTGGCGCGCAGCTATTGCGACCGCCTGATCGGCATGGCGGCGGGCCGCGTGGTGTTCGATGGCCAGCCGTCGACGCTGACCGATCACATCGCCCGCGAGCTCTACGATCTCGAGGCCAATGATGTCATCGGCGGGGCGCCAATGCCCGCGCCCGATGCCGCAACAGCTCCGGCGCTCGGCACCGCAGCCGCGGCCTGAACGCCGTAACCTTATGCAGGGAAAGCCGCTGCAGGTGCAGTCGGCCTTTAGAGCATGGTCCGGAAAAGTGGAAACCGGTCGTGTTCAAACAAGAGATGAGATCGCGATCCCGTTGCGTCTCGGATCGTGATCCAGGCGCTATCATAACAGCAGGGGTAAACCATGATCACTCGTCGCATCGTTCTCGCCGGCGCTGCCGCGCTCGCGCTCACCGCGTCCGCGTCGGCGCAGGACTGGAAGGCCAAATATCCGGAGCTGACCTTCGCGGTCGTGCCGGCTGAAAACGCGTCCGGTGTCACCGAGCGCTGGACGCCGTTCGTCAACTATCTCTCCAAGGAACTCGGCGTGAAGGTCACGCTGCGCATCGCGAACGACTATGCTGCGGTGATCGAAGGCCAGCGCTCCGGCAATATCCAGATCGCCAGCTACGGTTCGGCCTCCTTCGCCCGCGCGCGGCTGACCGGCGTCAAGACCGACGCCTTCGCCAACGACATCAACGCTGACGGCTCGACCGGCTACTACTCGATGTTCTTCGTCAAGGCGGCCAGCCCCTACAAGACCATCGAGGACGTGAAGGGCAAGAACCTCGGCCTCGTCGATCCGAACTCGACCTCCGGCAACAACGTGCCGCGCTTCGAGCTCAACAAGAAGGGCATTCCGGACGCCGAAGCCTATTTCAGCAAGGTTGTCTTCACCGGCAGCCACGAGAACGCGATGCTCGCGCTGTCGCAAGGCACGGTTGATGTCGCCGCCAACCAGTGGACCAGCGACGACGACTCCACGCTCGCCCAGATGCTGCACAAGGGCATGCTGAAGAACGCCGACGGCTCGCCGATGAAGAAAGAAGATTTCCGTATCATCAACAAGTCGGCCGAGATCATCAACGGACCCTATGCCTACAACTCCGATCTTCCCGACGATCTGAAGGCCGCGATCGCGAAAGCCTTCTTCGAAGCGCCGACCAAGGACAAGGCGGCGTTCGACAAGCTATCCGACGGCCAGAAGAAGGGCTTCCATCCCGCGACCACCAAGGATTGGGACGGCACGATCGAGCTGATCAAGTTCGTCGACACCCTGCGCAAGAAGAAGGCGTCCTGATCGGGTGACACGAACCACGCAGGCCGGGTCGATTGCGACCTGGCCTGCTTTCCGTTGAGGGCAAGCAGCAGATCCGATGACTACCGCCGTATCCATCCTTCCCGCCCAGCAGCTCGCGGCGCTGAACGAGGCCTATCGCAAGGCGGTCGCGCGCAAGCGGCTGAAGACGATGCTGGCGGCAGCGGTGTTTGTCGCGGCGCTCGTCGTCGCTGGCATCGGCGCCGAAGTGAACCTGCGCACGCTCTTCGCCTATTTCGGCAACTTCGTCTCCTATTTCGACCGCATCCTCACGCTCGATAACGGCCAGCGGGTCTGGACCGATTTCGGCGAATGGTTCTGGGGCTGGAAGAATTGGCTGAAGCTGCTCGCCGAGACCATCTTGATCAGCTATGTCGGCACGCTGACCGGCGCCGTCCTTGCGCTTGCGTTGAACTTCTTCGTCGCCCAAAACACCTCGCCCGGGCCCTGGCTGCGCTTTGTCGTCCGCCGCCTGCTCGAATTTGCGCGCACCGTGCCCGCCATCGTGTTCGCGCTGGTGTTCGTGATCGCGTTCGGGCTCGGGCCGATGGCGGGCGTGCTCGCGATCGCCGTGCATTCCACGGGCGCGCTCGGCAAATTGTTCTCCGAGATCGTCGAGAATGCCGACATGAAGCCGGTGGAGGGCATCCGCTCGACCGGCGCGAGCTGGCTGTCCTGCATGCGGTTCGCCGTGCTGCCGCAGGTCTCGGCGGGCTATGCCAGCTATGCGCTGCTGCGCTTCGAGATCAATGTGCGCGAAGCGTCCGTGATGGGCTTTGTCGGCGCCGGCGGCATCGGGCAGGAGCTCGTGGTCGCGATTCGCAAATTCTATTATTCCGACGTCAGCGCCATCCTGGTCACCATCGTCCTAACCGTGTTCGTGATCGACATCACCACCGGCTGGCTGCGCGCAAAACTGTTCGGCAAGGAGGGGCGGGCATGAGCCAGTTGCCAAAGCCGGATTCGCAGGCGCTGCGGACGAAATACCCTGACGTTTTCGACCGCCCGGCCTCGGCGCGCCTCGCCACGCCCTTGATGCTGCTGGCGGCATTAGCGGTCTTCGCCTTCGGCCTGTTCGATCTCGATTTCTCGCCGACCAAGCTGGTGAGCGGCCTGCGTGAGCTCGGCTGGATCACGCTGATGATGGTCCCGCCCGATCCCGGCTCGTCGCTGCCGACCTATCTCTCCGCGCTCGGCGAGACGCTGTCGATCGCGCTGCTCGGCACGACGCTGGCCGCGTTCATGGCGCTGCCGGTCAGCCTGCTCGCCGCGCGCAACATCGTGCCCTCCGCCATCTTCCGTTTCCCGGTGCGACGTTTCCTGGATACGATCCGCGGCGTCGACACGCTGATCTGGGCCTTGGTGTGGATCAATGTCGTCGGTCTCGGCCCGTTCGCCGGCGTGCTCGCCATCGCGGTGTCGGATTTCGGCGCCTTCGGCAAATTGTTCTCCGAGGCCATTGAAGGCGCCGACAAGAAGCAGGTCGAGGGTATCAGAGCTTCCGGCGGCGGCGTGCTGCACGAGATTCGCTTCGGCCTGATCCCGCAGGTCCTGCCCGTGATCGCGGGTCAGGTGCTCTATTTCATCGAATCGAACACGCGTTCGGCCACCATCATCGGCATCGTCGGTGCCGGCGGCATCGGGCTGCAGCTCGCCGAACAAATCCGCGTGCTGGAATGGCAGAAGGTGTCGTTCCTGATCTTGATGATCCTGATCGCGGTCGCCGTGATCGACTGGATCTCGACCAAACTCCGCTTCGCCATCATCGGCCAGCGCGCGATGGCGTAGGAGTCACCTCGCCCCGCTCTTGCGGGGAGAGGTCGGCGCGAAGCGCCGGGTGAGCGGCCTCTCCGCGCACTCTCGCCTATCGAATTTGCAGAAGCAGCTCCTCACCCTAACCCTCGCAGAGTGAGCTTTGCTTGTCTCGCCCCCGCGAAGAGCGGGGAGAGGGAAGAACTGGATTACCCGTTCTCCACCAAGAACTCCACGCGCTCCGCCGCAAAACGCGAGCGCTTTATCACCAGCGGCTTGTCGTCCGGATCGACGTCGGTCGAGTCGACCACGAGGATCGGGCGGCCGAGCGCCAGGTCGAGCCGCGCGGCGTCGGTGGCGTCGACGATGCCGGCGGTGATCCGCGTCGAGGCGCGGCGATAGTCGCGGATGCCGAAATGTTCGAGCAGTTTCGTCATCGAGCGGACGCTGGCGAACACCTCTCCCGCGCCCGGAAAGCGCTCGGTCGAAAGCCAGGAGGTGGAGACGCAGATCGGCGCGCGGTCGGCGAACCGCAGCGACTCGATCCGGACCAGTGGCGCGCCGACCTTCAGTCCGAGTTCCCGCGCCAATTCCCGGCTCGCCACGTCTTCCGAGGCATCGATCAATTGCCCGCGTGGCTCGCGGCCGCCGGCGCCGACGATCTCCGAGAAACGCGTGCGCGAGCGCAGCGGATAGGCGATTTTCTGCACCTCGACATAAGTGCCGCTGCCGCGTTCGGCGCGCACCAGTCCGCGCTCGGCGAGCGCCGCCAGGGCGCGCCGCACCGTGTGCCGGTTCACGCGGTAGGTCTCCGCGATCTCCATCTCGCCCGGCAGCTTCTCGCCGGCGGCAAAGCGGCCTTCGGCGATGCCGCGCTCGATGCCGTCGGCGACCAGGCGCCACAGCGCGACGCCCGATGAGGCGGTGTCCTGCACACTCATACCGGAAACCCAGTCCTGTCGAAAATCATGCCTCTGTCATGAAACAGTCATGGCGTTTGCTTACCAAGTTGTCTAGTATCATAGACAACTTCAGTCAGGCAAGGTTCCGCGAGATGACGAAGACCGAGCAAGACAGCAGGCGGGCGCAGCGCCGGGCGGGAATGGCGGTGCTCGCGCAGTCGGACGCTGCCGACATTTCGGCCCGGCTCAGCGAGATGGCGCTGCCCGCTCACAAGACCCTGCGCGAGCCGGAAAACGGCCTCGTCATGGTGCGCGGCCGGGTCGGCGGCGATGGCGCGCCCTTCAATATCGGCGAGGCGACCGTCTCGCGCGCGGCGGTGCTGCTTTCGACCGGCCAGGTCGGTTTCGGCTACACGCTCGGACGCGACCATGAGAAGGCGCGGCTGATCGCGTTGTGCGACGCCATGGCGCAATCGGACGATTTTGCCGATGCGGTCGAGCAGGAGGTGATCGCGCCGCTGCGCACGGCCATGATCGCCAAGCGAGACCGGGTGGCCGCGGAGACGGCGGCGACGCGGGTTGATTTCTATACGATGGTGCGCGGTGAGGGCTGAAGACATGACGGCGATTGCCGAACTGCCGCCGGGCTTCTCCGACAAGGTCTTGTCGGCGCAGGCGACATTCCGTTCCGTAATGAACGCGACGGCGCGTCCGGGGAAGGTCGAGCGAATCGCGGCGTCGGTCGGCGCGCCTGATGGCGTGATGCACGGCGCGGCCGCGATCGCGCTGACCCTGTTCGATCACGATACGCCGGTCTGGCTCGATGGCGCGATGTCGACCCCCGAAGTCGCCAAATGGCTCAAGTTCCACACCGGCGCGCCCATCACCGGCGATCCCGCGAATGCAAGCTTTGCGCTGATCGGCGATCCCGAGAATCTTCCCGCGCTCGATCGTTTCGCGCTCGGCAGCGGCGAATATCCCGATCGCTCGACCACGCTGATCCTGCAGATTGGCAGCCTCTCGCAAGGCACGGCCTACGAACTGCGCGGCCCGGGCATCGACGGCTCCACCGTGCTGACAGCGACGATCGAGCCGCACGATCTGTTCGATCAACTCGCCGTCAACGCCACGCTGTTCCCGCGCGGCATCGACGTCGTGCTGGTCGCGGGTGATGAGATTGTTGCGATCCCGCGCACCACGCGGCTCGCTCATGGGAAGGACTGACGATGTACGTTGCGGTCAAGGGCGGCGAACGCGCCATCGAGAACGCCCATCGCCTGCTCGCGCATGAACGGCGCGGCGACCGGGAGGTGCCGGAGCTTACGCTTGCGCAGATCTCCGAACAGCTTGCGCTCGGCGTCGATCGCGTCATGGCGGAAGGTTCGCTCTATGACCGCGAACTGGCCGCGCTCGCGATCAAGCAGGCGCGCGGCGACCTGATCGAGGCGATCTTCCTGGTTCGCGCCTTCCGCGCCACGCTGCCGCGCTTCGGCGCCACCGAGCCGGTCGATACCGGCAACATGCAGATCCGTCGCCGCATCTCCGCGACCTTCAAGGACATTCCCGGCGGCCAGATCCTCGGCCCCACCTTCGACTATACCCATCGCCTGCTCGACCCGAAGCTTGCCGAGGGTTTTGTGCCGGAGGCGCCTGCGACCGGCGAAACATCGTCCGCCGAGACGCCGCGCGTCACCGACATCCTCGCTCACGATGGTCTGATCGAAGCGTCGCCGCCGGCAGAAGCGGACGCGCCGATCGGCGATCTCACGCGCGAGCCGCTCAGCTTCCCCGCCGACCGCGATCTGCGGCTGCAGAATCTCGCGCGCGCCGACGAAGGTTTCCTGCTCGCGCTCGGCTACTCCACCCAGCGCGGCTACGGCCGCAACCACCCCTTCGCCGGCGAGATCCGCTTCGGCGAGGTTGATGTCGAATTCTTCGCCGAGGATGCGGGTTTTGCCGTTCCGCTCGGGAGAATCGAACTCACCGAGTGCCAGATGGTCAATCAGTTCAAGGGCTCGGCGACGGAAGCGCCGTGCTTCACCCGCGGCTATGGCCTCGCCTTCGGCCAGAGCGAGCGCAAGACCATGTCGATGGCGCTGGTCGATCGCGCGCTTCGCGCGCGCGAGCTCGGCGAGGACGTGAGGGCGCCGGCGCAGGACGAGGAATTCGTGATGTCGCATTCCGACAATGTGCAGGCGACCGGCTTCGTCGAGCACCTCAAGCTGCCGCATTATGTCGACTTCCAGTCCGAGCTCGGCCTGCTGCGCAGGCTGCGCAAGGAATTCACTGACGCCAATGCATCGGAGCCGCTGCAGGAGGCCGCCGAATGAACGCGCCGTCGTATAATTTCGCCTATCTCGACGAGCAGACCAAGCGGATGATCCGCCGCGCGATCCTGAAGGCGATCGCGATCCCCGGCTACCAGGTGCCGTTCGCGAGCCGCGAGATGCCGATGCCCTATGGCTGGGGCACCGGCGGCGTGCAAGTGACCGCCGCGATCCTCGGCCCCGATGACGTCTTGAAGGTGATCGACCAGGGCTCGGACGATACGACGAATGCGATCTCGATCCGGAAATTCTTCGGCAAGACCGCGGGCGTCGCGACCACGACGTCGACCACGGAAGCTACCGTAATCCAGACTCGCCACCGCATCCCAGAGGCGTCGCTGCATGAGGGGCAGGTGCTGGTCTATCAGGTGCCGATCCCCGAGCCGCTGCGCTTCCTCGAGCCGCGCGAGACCGAGACGCGGCGCATGCATGCACTCGCCGAATACGGCTTGATGCATGTCAAGCTGTACGAGGACATCGCGCGCTTCGGCCATATCGCCACGGCCTATGCCTATCCGGTGAAGGTGAACGCGCGCTATGTGATGGACCCGTCGCCGACGCCGAAATTCGACAATCCGAAGATGGACAATTGCGCGGCGCTGCAATTGTTCGGCGCCGGCCGCGAGAAGCGCATCTATGCGATCCCGCCCTACACGACCGTGGTCTCGCTCGATTTCGAGGACCATCCGTTCAAGCCCTACCGCTTCGACGCGCCGTGCGCGCTCTGCGGCGCGGAGAATTCCTATCTCGACGAGATCGTCACCGACGACAAGGGCGGGCGGATGTTCGTCTGCTCCGATACCGACTATTGCGAGCAGCGCCAGGCCGAAGGCCATCGCGGCCACCAGAGCGCAGCGCCGCACAAGGAGAGGGCGCATGTCTGAGCCGGTGACCACGCCCGACGATCAGCCGCTCTTGATTGCGGACGGCCTGTCGAAGAATTACGGGCGGCTTGCCGCCTGCCGCGACGTGTCGTTCTCGCTCCATCCCGGCGAGGTGCTGGCGATCGTCGGCGAGTCCGGCTCGGGCAAGTCGACCTTGCTGCAACTCTTGTCGGCGCAGCTTGCGCCGAGCGCGGGCAGCGTGTCCTATCGCATGCGCGATGGCGTGCTGCGTGATCTTGCTTCGCTCGGCGAAGCCGAGCGGCGCTTCCTGTTCCGCACCGATTGGGGCTATGTCCACCAGGATCCCGCACAGGGCCTGCGCATGGCGGTCTCCGCCGGCGCCAATGTCGGCGAGCGGCTGATGGCGATCGGCTGGAATCACTATGGCCGCATCCGCGACACCGCAACGACATGGCTCGAGCGCGTCGAGATCGACGTCGGCCGCATCGACGATGCGCCGAAGACCTATTCGGGCGGTATGCGGCAGCGCCTGCAGATCGCGCGCAACCTCGTCACTGCGCCGCGGCTGGTGTTCATGGACGAGCCGACCGGTGGGCTCGACGTCTCCGTGCAGGCCCGCCTGCTCGACCTCATGCGCAATCTCGTCAGCGAGCTCAACCTCGCCGCCATCGTCGTCACCCACGACCTCGCGGTGGCGCGCCTATTGTCACACCGGGTGATGGTGATGAAGGGCGGCCGCGTCATCGAGACCGGTCTGACCGACCAGGTGCTCGACGATCCACGCGAGCCCTATACCCAGCTGCTCGTTTCCTCGATCCTGCCGCCATGAGGGCACCGATGACTGCGATGATCGAAATCTCCAACGCGGCAAAGACCTTCACCATGCATCTGCAGGGCGGGGTCGAACTGCCTGTCGTGAGCAACGTCTCTTTCCATGTCGAACCGGGCGAATGCGTCGTGCTGTCCGGGCCATCGGGGGCCGGCAAGTCGTCGATCCTGAAGATGATCTTCGGCAACTATCGCTGCGATGCCGGGCGGATCCGCATCCGCCACCAGGGCAAGGTGATCGATCTCGCCAGCGCCGAGCCGCGGCAGGTCCTGAGCGTGCGCCGCGCCACCGTCGGTTATGTCAGCCAGTTCCTGCGCGCGGTGCCGCGGGTCGCGACCATCGATGTCGTGGCCGAGCCGCTGGTCGCGGGCGGCACGCCGCGTGCCGAGGCGCGCGACAAGGCCGCCGCGCTGCTCCGCCGTCTCAACATCCCCGAGCGGCTTTGGGCGCTGCCGCCCTCGACCTTCTCCGGCGGCGAGCAGCAGCGCGTCAACATTGCCCGCGGCTTCGTGTCGGATCTGCCGATCCTGCTGCTGGACGAGCCGACGGCCTCGCTCGATGCGGCCAACCGCGCCGTGGTGGTAGAACTGATCGGCGAGAAGAAACGCCGCGGCGTCGCAATGGTCGCGATCGTGCATGACGATGAAATCCGTCATCTGATTGCAGATCGAATCGTGGATGTCACGTCATTCGCCGCGGCGGCATGAGAGGGGTGAGATGACCGCAAGAGAGACCATCATCAGCAATGCGCGCCTTGTGCTGGCCGATCGCGTCATCGAGCGCGGTTGGGTCGCGCTCGCCGATGGCCGCATTGCCGAATTCGGTGAGGGGAGCGCCCCCGATGGCAGCGAGGATGCCGGCGGCGATCTCATCATGCCGGGCATGATCGAGCTGCACACCGATCACCTCGAAGCCCATTACGTGCCGCGCCCGAAAGTGTTCTGGGATCCGGTTGCTTCCGTCATCTCCTATGACGCGCAGCTTGCGACCTCGGGCATCACCACGGTCCTCGATTCGCTCCGGGTCTGGCGCGAGGACGGTGCCGAGGATGTCGACGGCCGCGCCGGCATTCTGGCGGCGGCGATCTCGGCGGCGCGCGAGGGCAATCTGCTCCGTGCGGATCACTTCCTGCACCTGCGCTGCGAAATCCCGATGCCCGATGTGGTGGCCGAGGCGAAAGAGCTGATCGACCGGCCCGACGTCCGCCTGATGTCGCTGATGGATCACACCCCGGGCCAGCGCCAGTTCCGCGACGAAGTGAAGCTGCGCGACTACTATCGCGGCAAGGGCGGCGGCATGACCGACGCCCAGCTCGACGAGCTCTTCGCGCGGCGTTTCGCCAACCAAAAGGCCTATGCCGCCACCAACATGCGCGCCATCGTCGCGCTCGCGCATGAATACAATATCCCGCTCGCGAGCCACGACGACACCACCGAGGAGAACGTCGTCGACGCCGTGCGCGACCGCGTCTCGGTCGCGGAATTCCCGACCACGATGGAAGCCGCCCGTGGCCTGCACGCGGCCGGCATCGACATCCTGATGGGCGCGCCCAACGTGGTGCGCGGCGGCTCGCATTCCGGCAATATCGCCGCCGTCGATCTCGCCCGTGAGGGGTTGCTCGATATCCTGTCGTCCGACTACATTCCTTCGAGCCTGTTGATGGCGGCGCTGCAATTGCCGCGGCATGTCCCGGCGATTGATCTCGCCTCCGCGGTGCGCACGGTCACGAAGACGGCGGCCGAGGCGGTAGGGCTCACGGACCGCGGCGAGATCGCGGTCGGCAAGCGCGCCGACCTGATCCGCGTGCACATCGCGCGCGACCTCCCGGTGGTGCGCAGTGTCTGGCGGGAAGGGGAGCGGGTCGCATGACGGACGCACAGGCAATCGCAATCGACACACCCATAGCCATCGGCCCCGGCCGCCTGGTGCTGGTGGTCGGCCCGAGCGGCGCCGGCAAGGATACGCTGCTCGGGCTCGCCAAGGCGGCCTGTGCCGAAGACGGCAATGCCGTCTTCGCGCGCCGCGTGATCACGCGCGCCTCCTCGGCATCCGAGGACAATGAGGAGGTCAGCGCGGACGCGTTCGCCGAGGCAGTCGCGCGCGGCGACTATGCCATGCATTGGGAGGCACATGGCCACAGCTATGCGCTGCCGCGCGCGGTCGACGAGGATCTGCGCGCCGGCCGCACCGTGATCGCCAACGTCTCGCGCACGGTGATATCGGTGGCCCGCCGCGCCTACGCCAATGTCGTCGTGGTCCAGATCACCGCGCCGCCGAACGTGCTGGCCGAACGGCTCGCAATGCGCGGACGCGTGAGCGACGGACGGATCGAGCATCGGCTCGGCCGCACCGTCGATGAGACGACGGCCGCTCCCGACTTCACCATCGTCAATGTCGGCACCGCCGACTATCACGCGGGCCAGCTCGCGCGGATCATCAAGGGCAGCCGCTGGGACGAGTAAACAAGGGAAGCCGATGACAAATATCGCGACGATCGAGCAATTGGAGGCGATCTACGGCTTCCCCAACGATGCTTCCACCGTCAAGGTCGCCGATCGCGTCACGCCGCCCTATCGCATCCTGATCGAGACGTCGCCCTTCGCGGCGCTCGCCACCGTCAGTCCCGAAGGCATCGATTGCTCGCCGCGCGGCGACCTGCCCGGCTTCGTCCGCATCCATGACGAGAAGACGCTGATGATGCCAGACCGCCGCGGCAACAACCGCGTCGATTCGCTCCGCAACATCGTCCGCGACCCGCGCGTCGCGCTCTTGTTCCTGATCCCCGGCGCCGGCACCACGCTGCGCGTCAACGGCAGTGCCCATCTCTCCATCGATCCCGATTTGCTTGCCTCCTTCAAGATGGAAGGCAAGGCGCCGCGCTCCGTCATCGTCATGACCGTCGACGAGATCTACTTCCAGTGCGCCCGCGCGATCGTCCGCGCCGACCTCTGGAATCCCGACAAGCGCGTCGATCCCAGGACGTTGCCGACTCCGGGCCAGATCCTCGCCGGCATGAGCGAGGACAAGGTCGGCGGCGAAACCTACGACCGCGAATGGCCAGAGCGCGCCCGCCAGACGATGTGGTGAGGTAGCCCCGCACAAAGCTCGCCGTCATTTCGGGGCGATGCCACTGGGTCCGCGCAAAGCGCGGCCCGATGACAGGCTCCGCATCGAGCCCGGAATCCATTTCTCCGCCTGCGTATGCGGCCCGATGGATTCCGGGTTCGCGCTTTGCGCGCCCCGGAATGACGGCGTTCCAGAACGGAGCTCCTGCTGCGGCTACCGCCGCCTTGATGGTCCCTTAAGCCTGTCATGAAGCAGGCAATGACCGGACCAATCCGCCTCACCGTTTCTTAGCAACTCCACGGCATGGTGCCGGTCCATGAGACTGACAGCCTTGTCCGGCGCCGTGCAGCCAGGCATTCGCCGCGAACTGATCAAATTGCTGTACACGTCGATGCCGCAAGTCATGGCGATCACCGTGACATCGGGCACCGGTGCGATCGCGCTTGCCCTGGTCAGCGGCGATATCGGCTATGCCTTGATTTCCTGTCTCATTCTGATCACCGCTGGCGCCCGGCTGTACAGCCTGCATCTCTATAAGCTGCGATCAACAAATTTTTCCGACGCGGACGTGCTGCGCTGGGAGCACATCTACGGCATCGGCGCGGTGGCGTTCTCGGTGGGGCTCGGCTTACTGTCATACCGCGCGCTCCGGCTCGGCGATGCGGCCGGGGCGTGGATCAGCTTCGGACTGTCGATGTCCTTCTGCGTCGGCATGGTGTCGCGCGCGGCGGTGCGTCCGTGGATCGTGCTGTCGGCATCGGCCGTGCTGTTCGCGCCGACCATCGTGGCGGGCCTGCTCCGGCCGGAGCTCGCCTACAAGCTCGGCTCCTGCATGCTGTTCCTGTTCTGGATCACGCTGCGCGAGGCCTCCCGCCATCTCAGCAAGGCCTTCATCGAGCGGCTGGAGGCCCAGCAGGCGCTGGCGCGCCAGGCCCATCATGATTTCCTCACCGGATTACCGAATCGTGTCGCGTTTCTCTCGGCGCTGGAGCAGGCGGCGGGGCGCATCGCCATCATCGCCATCGATCTTGATGGTTTCAAATCGGTGAATGACCGCCTCGGCCATCACGCCGGAGACGCGCTGCTCCGTCAGGTCGCCGAACGATTGACCCAGTGCATCGGACCGCAGGGCACCGTTGCCCGCTTTGGCGGCGATGAATTCATGCTGCTGCGTCCGGTGGAAGAGGGGCCGGCGGGGAAGGATGCGGCCGTGGCGCTCGCCAAGCGGGTGGTTGAGGCGCTGTCGCTGCCCTTCTTTGTCTCGCACGAGCCGGCACGGATCGGCGCCAGCGCCGGCATCCTGGTGACCGAGCTTGCCTCGGAGTCCGCGGTCGGCACGGCATCGTTGCTGGAGCAGGTCGACCGCGCGCTCTACGCCGCCAAGCGCGCCGGCGGGGGCCGCTGGCAATGGTCTGGCGATGAGGCGACTGCGCTGAACGAGGCGGTTTGAATCCTAGATCAGTTCGAACTGCATCGGTGCGCGAGACACCAGGACGTGTACTCATAAATCCCCGCGCCGCCGGTCAGCGCGATTGAGTTCTGCTGCGCCCCTGATAGCTGCCGCGATATCGGACCGCACTAGAGGTCCGAGTTGGGCCAGTAGGCGACATTGCCGCAATCTGTAGCTTCGCCTTCACGAGTTCGTAGCCGCCGCGCTCGGGCGGGCTACGCGTGTTATCGCTCGCAGATTCCTCGCCCTGTCGCCTTCCTCCGTCAGAAGAAGCGGGAATGCTCTCAGAAGAAAATGGGTGCCACCGTCGAGCACGGAGCGATCATGCTCAACGCAGTAATGCAGTCGAATAACCAGCGACCAACCTGACCAGCTCCGTCTGCCGGGTCGTATTCGTCTTACCGTACAAGTGGTGGAGATGGGTCCTCACGGTTCCCTCCGAAATGCCCAGTACTTCCGCCACCTCCGAGGCATTGCCGACCTCGATAATGGCGAACAGCACGCGTAGCTCAGCGGGGGTCAACCGAAACTCTCGTGCCAGCGCCTCCGGCGGGGATGGCATATCGAGCGTTGCTCTGTGCACGAATACGACTGCGGTCGCAGAATAGACAGCGCCAGCGTTGCGCCGTGCCCCGGACGTGAGAGGCAGCACGTTGGCGACATAGCGCGCGCCGTCGCGCGCCTTCAGGGACATGGCAATACCCCTCCGGCCCACGGCCGCGTCGCCCTGGGCGGATCTGGCAAAGGTTTCCTGCAAGGCATGGTTGGCGACGGGGTCGATGGCGCCGAGTCGGCCGCCGGTTGCGCGCAGGACGCTCGCTTCACGCAGCAGCATCTGGCCGCTGGCATTGGCGTAAGCGATGTGTGACATCGCGTCGACGAGGAACATGCCGGCAGCCAGTGTATCCAAGCTATCGGCGAGCTGCGCCGCCTGCACCTTGTGCAGATCGATCACTTTGCCGATCAACAGTGCGCGACGAACATGCGGTGTGATTAGCTCGAAGCGTCGTCGCATCTCGTCGTCGACGAAGCCATCGTTCATGTGGCGAAACACTGAAAAGACAGCGCAACTTGTTGCGGACTTGTCCACGATGGTGAAGAGGCCATCGATGTGCCCCTGAGGCATCAACCATTCCTTGGCAAAGCGTGTCCGGCAGAATTCCTCGCGCGGGACGCAATCAGGAAAACAATGGGTTTCCCCCACGCCAAAAAGCAAGATTGTTGGGAACACCGGGTTCAGTTTGCAATATTTCTCGAGATAGAGCTGCGCATAGGGGGGCTCGGTACCCCAGTCGAAGTAGACGTGTGCGGTTTTGCTGACCGTATCCTGCGAAATAACGGTCGCCGTGCTGGCCTGAACGTATGCTCCGGCCTTCTCGAACACCGTCGGCCATAGCCCCGGGTCGAGCGAGGCGTCGTAGATGTCTCCAATAAGCCGCGAGACTCGCTCAACCTCTTCCATCAGCCCTCCCTTGGGTTGATGCTTCTTGCTGACCGCTGCCGCGCGCAGCATCCAGTCGCCCACAGAACCCTAGCATAGCCACGCGCTCTGTGGAACGTGGCCATGTGGTTGACACGCTGTAACTTTCGGGCACGGCGCCGAGCTCTGGCCGACGCCGACCCGCCGGCTTTCCTCCGGATCAACGGTCTCTACGGTTCAGTAGATGCGCCCGACCAGCGAAGCCAGCTATTTACCCAGCAAGTCAGCGACACACCACTCTTTACAGCGCTTCGCCCAACGGATGATGCGCAAGCTTATGCGCGATGGAACGATTGTCGATCGTTGACGCAGACATGCTGCGGTGAACACAAACAGACGGAGGAGCAGGCAATGACGAAAGTCGACACCAGGGTGCCCGAGGCAAAATATAGAGACGAAGCAATAGAAGCTGGCGTTACTCGTGCACTTTCCGAACTTTGCCTGGTGAAGCAGTCCAGACAGGACACCGCCATGAGCACAATCCACAGGACCACCGAGTTGCGACCGGCAACCCCACAGCTGCAGGTCTACAGTCCTCTCGAAAAATATTGGAATGCATTTCAGGAGTGGCGCAAACGGGAAAAGCTGCGTACCCGATTGTGTCGCCTGACGGATAGCGAGCTTGCGGACATCGGTATCACGCGCGGTGAGATCGACTACGTTGCATCGCACCGAGGCATAGACCCGCGAAGCATCCGATCCGCCGGGTGAACGTCGTTGCCGGCCGGCCCGCAAAAGGCGGTTTTTCACCTAGGGCGATCACGCCTCCAAATCTCCGGCTTGGGTCATTCGCGTCGTTCTAGCCATCCGCCGATCAATTCCGGTCTACTCCGAAAGATATTACTTCACATAAACCTCAATTTTACGCCTTAACTCAATGGAGAGAACCCATGCCAGCAGTCTGTGGTGCGATCGGGGCTAAATGGCATCAACTTGGCGGACCAAACTCTTTCTTGGGCGAGCCGGTAGAAGACGAAACGGATTTCTCCGAGAATGGTCGCATCAGTGTTTTTCACGGAGGCAGTATCGTTTGGTGGCCAGACGTGGGGGCTTTCGCGATTGGTGAAATGTTTATCCACTACACCGGACTAAATTGCTTCCACGACACCAGCGGCGTCGGCTCCGATGAGCCCTATGCAGTTCTGGGTGTTTCGGTCCCCAATATGCCCGATCGATCGTTCAGAACCGTCATACATGGCGACGTCGACGGCAGCGACACGCGACCAGAGGTGATTGAACCTTACGGGGGACAGCCAAGGGGCATGGCAATTTCGTACTCACTCATGGAGCATGACAGCGGCAATCCTGAACAATATCGCGACGCCATGCGTGGAGTGGCGTCGGCAGCGACAGGGGCAGCAGCCGAGGCTGTAAAATTTATCCCAAAGATTGGGCCGATCCTCGCATCAGCTGCTGGACCCTTGCTCGCGTTGCTTAATCCAACAATCTCCGATGCTCTCGTTTGCTTGGGCTGGCGATGACTTGATTGGTGAAGGCTCAATCGTGCTTTCGGCCAAAGAGATGGCGTCGAGACCAAATCAGGTCGAGAAGAATGTCGGGTTTAAGATTCCTTCGCCGCTTTTGCTCGGTGATGGCGGTAGCTACAGGATTTACTTTGGGGGTGTAATTGCGCCCTAGCGAGCGCTGATCGCGACGTGCTGCAGTTCCGGGCGCCCGCAGAATGACATCTCTCTGCTGGCGCCTGCTGACCCATTCCGCTGCCCGCGGTGGCAGCTTCATCCGAATAGCTCAGAGCGACTGGGATGTCCGCTCCCTACTCGATCTTGGCCATCGGGCGAGCCTTGGAGATGCCCGCAACGGGTGTGCGCCGTGACAAGGCGGCGCTTTCCAGTGGGTGCAAGTCCCACCCGGCAAACGCTCCAGCCGGAAGCAATC
>NZ_JBVBEF010000010.1:0-136090 GCF_055456055.1 Bradyrhizobium sp. LeoB3 | reverse complement strand
GAGGTCGCCGCAGAGGCTGCGGAACTCGACGAGCCCGTGCTCGTCGCAACGCTGCGCCAGCTGGTCCAAGCCGTCATTGTTCATGCGCCGCCGGGGACCGACGAACTCGCAATCGAGATCAAGGCATCCTTATCGGAATTGACGTTGCCGGGACCGTTGCTGAAACGTTCGAGCGGGGGGTGACCGTTGGTAGCGGGGGAGGGACTCGAACCCCCGACCCCAGGATTATGATTCCCGTGCTCTAACCAGCTGAGCTACCCCGCCACGGCAGCGCCGTTGCGGCATGCAGATGCCGCGGCGCGAATGCGCGGCATATAAGGAGTGGGCGGACGGCCTGTCAAGCAAAGCAGGCCGTCGGCCGGCCTTCTGCCAATAAGCCTCCTGCCAACAAGCCGCCAGCCAAGGTGCTACGAAACGGGGGCTATTTTGGCCGGACGGAGGGATCGCCGCCGGGGCTGCCGGGCGGCGGGATCACCGGAGTATTGCCGCCGTCCGGGGGCGGTGCCCGCATCTCGGGATCCACACCCGCAGGCGGGCACAATACGCCGTCGGAGCGTGACAGTTTTTCGCCGAGCGGCTCGGATCGCTGGCCGGTGGTGGTATCCGGCTTTGCGTTGGGATTCGCCGGCTGTTGCATCGGCGTGCAATTCTCGCCGCGCTGGGGCTGGGGCGGCGCGGTCTGCGCCGGAGGCGTCGTCGGCGCAGGCGGAGCCTGTGCGACCGCCGCACCCGGCACCACCATCAGCACACCGAAAAAGACAAGTGACTGGTTCATCCGCATGCGAAGCAAACGGCCGGCGCGCGCGGAGGTTCCGGCCAAAACCGCATTCACGATTTGCGGAAGCGGATCAGCGAAAAATGCCCCATCGGCGGCATCGGGCGCCGTTCGGCGAGGGTGACGCCGCCATGTTTCCTGGCCCAGTTGGCGAGCCGCGCCCATGGAAATTCCGGCCGCCAGCCGAGCCTTCGGGCAAGCGGCGCGAAAGCCAGTTCGAACAGGCGCCGCGGCCCGCTTTCGGCGCCGATGTGATTGACCAGGATCAACTCGCCGCCAGGCTTCAGCACGCGGATGAAATCATCCAGCGTCGCCTCGGGATCCGGAACCGCCGTGATGACATATTGCGCAACCACCGCGTCGAAGAACGAATCCGGGAACGCGAGGTTCTTGGCGTCCATCACCGCCAGCGCCTCGACATTGGTCAGGCCCAGCGCCCGCACGCGCTGCTGCGCCCGCCGCAGCATCGGCTCGGAAATATCGACACCGCAAAGTCTGGTGCTGCGCGAATAATCCGCCAGCGACAGTCCAGTGCCGACGCCGACATCGAGCACGCGACCACCGATCCGGTCGGCTTCGGCGATCGTCGATTGCCGGCCCTGATCGAACACCTTGCCGAACACGAAATCGTAGATCGGCGCCCAGCGCCCATAGGCCTTTTCGACCCCCTCGCGGTCGATATCCGCCGCCATCCCCTGCCCCGAATTTATGTCAGCGCACGGCCTCGGCGAGAGGCCGCACCATCGCAGCCACGTTCCTCGCGGCCGCGCTCTTGATGAATCCGCCGCCGAGCACGCGCGCCTGGCCGGACGGCGCGTCGTAGAACACGCAGGCCTGCCCGGGCGATACGCCCTCTTCGCCGGCGACGAGCTCAACCTCGTAGCCGCGATCGGTCCTACGCAGCCAGGCCGGTTGCGGCGCGCGCGTCGAGCGCACGCGCACGAACAGCTCGATGCCCTCGCCGATGACGCGATCGAGCGCGCCCTCGCCGATCCAGTTGACGTCGCGCAAGAGAATGCGATCCATGCGCAGCGCTTCGCGCGGGCCCACCACGACACGGCGGCTCGCCGCATCGAGCCTCACGACATACAGCGGCGCGCCGGTGGCGATCCCCAGCCCCTTGCGCTGGCCCACCGTGAAATGAACGATGCCCTGGTGCTGGCCGATCACCTTGCCGTCGAGATCGACGATGTCGCCGGGCGCGACCGCATTCGGCTTCAGGCGGCTGATGATGTCGGTGTAGCGGCCGGTCGGCACGAAGCAGATGTCCTGGCTGTCCTGCTTGTCGGCGATCTCGAGACCGAAGCGGCGCGCGAGTTCGCGAACCTGCGGCTTGGTCATATCGCCGAGCGGAAAGCGCAAATAGTCGAGCTGCTCGCGCGTGGTCGCGAACAGGAAATAGCTCTGGTCACGATCGGCGTCGGCGGCGCAGACCATCGCCCGCGATCCGTCGGCGAGGGGTCGCGAGGCGACATAGTGCCCGGTCGCGAGCACGGCGGCACCGAGCTCGCGCGCAGTCGCGAGCAGATCGCGGAACTTGATGGCGCGGTTGCACTCGATGCATGGCACCGGCGTCTCGCCGAGCGCGTAGCTGTCGGCGAAATTGTCGATCACCGATTCGCGGAAACGACTCTCATAGTCGAGCACGTAATGCGGAATGCCGATCCGCTCGGCGACATTGCGGGCGTCGTGGATGTCCCGGCCGGCGCAGCAGGCGCCCTTGCGATGGGTCGCGGCGCCGTGGTCGTAAAGCTGCAGCGTGATCCCGACCACATCGTAGCCTTCCGACTTCAAGAGCGCAGCCGTCACCGATGAGTCGACGCCGCCGGACATGGCGACCACGACCCTGGTGTCCTCGGGACGGCCTTCGAGATCGAGACTGTTGCGCATGGAAGAGGTCATCGATTTCTGTCGCGAGCAGCCGTTGCCCCCGCGACCAGCGTTAAAAGCGGACTTTACCCAGAAGGCTTTGGAGCATCGCCGAAAAAGGCTGATTTGCCTCGTCGGGGCGCAGGAAAAGCCACCCTTTAATATAGGCCGTATCGCCGCGAAGCAATCAGCCGTCCTTGGAAGAGATGTAGACGGCAAATCTTGCCGCCGGGCAAAAAGCGAACCGCCGGGCCATTGTTCCAAATCCCGCACCCTCCTCGTAAACCACTGTAATATATGGATATTTTTTTGCAGACTTGCTGGCCCGCTCCTTGCTGATGGGGAACTGAATTCCATCCCGAGGGTCGGTTGTGGTCAAGGTCGCGCAAGAAGCATTGGCAGGCATGTCGTTTCAGGCCAATTCGCCGAGGTCGGCGCGACCGGATTCCGGCCCCGCGCCGGGAAATGACAGTTTTGCCGCACTGGTCGACAGCAACACGGCGGCCCGCAACGAGCGCCCCGACGACAGTTCCCGTGCGCCGCCTGCATTGGCGCGCCGGAACGATGATCCTGCTCCGGCGGCGGACACGAGGTCGCGCGATGACGGCGCCGGCCCTGACCGCTCTGAGCGGAACGATGTCGGTGCGCGCAACGACGTCGGCTCCAGCACCGGGGCCGACAAAGCCGATCAGCCTGATTCGAAATCCGACACGCCAAAGTCCGATTCGGCAAAGTCGTCGAAGCCGAAGGACGATGTCCCAGCCAAGGACGATGCCAAGAATGGTGGCAAGGATGGTGGCAAGGATGGTGATGAGTCCAAGCAGGACGACGGCACCGCTGCAACCACGGTGATAACAGCGACGGTTTCCGCAGTCGTCGGGAGCCCCGCCAATCCAGCGCCCGCAACACCGCCGATAGCGGACCCGGCCGCCGCTCCGCTCGCGACGGCAGCCGCGGCCATCGCGGCTGTGGCCTCGGTCGCCGGTACAGCTCCCGCAACGGCCGACGCGGCCAAGACCGATGCCCAGGCCGAAGCTCAGGCGGACGCCAAAGCCGTAGCCGCCGTTTCCGTTAGCGCGGAGGCAGTTGGCGACACCGCGACCGGCATCGCACTGTCTGCAGCCGCCGCCCCCTCGCCGACGCCGCAGGCGAAGGCCGCAGCCCAGTCAAAGCCGACGCTGACCGCGAAGGACGCCATCCCCACGTCCGGCGCACAAGACAGCGCGACAGACTCCACGCCGGCCGAAACACCGACTGGCATTGTCCCGGATATCGCTCCGCCAGAAGCAGCCGCCGGCAAGCAGAAAGCCGAGCACGCCTTTGTTGACGCGGTGAAAGCGGACGCCTCAGGCAATTCCGCGCAGATGCCGTCCGCGCACGCCGCAAGCCATGTGGAGTCGGGCGCAGCGAACACCGCGCAAACGCTGGCCGCCGCATCCGACAACGCTGCGCAGGCGGCCGCCATGATCCAGCCGCAGATGCCATCCACGCCCACAACGCCGGCGGCCAATTCGCAACTGACCGTGACCGCGGCAACAACCCATGGCAATGCGGTGCCGGTCAGCGGCCTCGCACTGGAGATCGCGGCCTCGGCCAAGAGTGGCAAGAGCCGCTTCGAAATCCGGCTCGATCCGCCCGAGCTTGGGCGCATCGATGTGCGCATCCATGTCGACAACCATGGCCAGGTGACGTCGCATCTGACCGTCGAGCGGCCGGAAACGCTACAGATGTTGCGTCAGGACGCCAACCAACTGCAGCGCGCGCTGGACAATGCCGGCCTCTCAACCGGCAATAGCGGACTGCAGTTCAGCCTGCGCGACCAGTCGTCGTCGGGGCAGAACGGCGGCAACCAGTCCAATCCCAATGCGCATCGCCTGATCGTCAGCGAAGAAGACAGCGTGCCGGCGACCGTCGCCGGTCGCAGCTATGGCCGCATGCTCGGCGCGAGCGGCGGCGTCGATATTAGAGTCTAGAGGAGCTTGCCATGGCAACCGACGTATCCATGCCGTCGCCGGTCGTATCGGCACCCGGGACCGGGACGGCCTCGGGCAATAACACCGCGTCGACCCAGACGAAGGGCATTGCCGACAACTTCCAGACCTTCCTGACGCTGCTGACGACGCAACTGCAGAATCAGAACCCGCTCGATCCGCTCGACACCAACCAGTTCACGGCGCAACTTGTGCAGTTCGCCGGCGTCGAGCAGCAGCTCAAGATGAACGACCAGTTGAGCTCGATCGTCGCCCTGGAGAAGAGCGCGCAGTCGACGCAGGCGCTGATCTATGTCGGCAATACCGTCGCGGTCGACGGCAGCAAGGCCAATTTCAACGGCTCGGCGACCTGGAACATCAATTCGCCCAAGGAGAGCAGCGCCACCATCACGATCACCGATTCGACCGGCCAGACCGCCTATTCCGGCAATTTTTCGCTGAAGACGGGCGGCTCCAGTTTCGTCTGGGACGGCAAGGGCAATGACGGCAGGCAATGGCCGCCGGGCAGCTACACGCTCACCGCAACCGGCAAGGACGCCTCCGGCAACAACGTCGCGATCTCGACCGAAGTCCAGGGCATTGTCGATTCCGTCGACCTGACCGCCACCCCCCCACTGCTCTCGATCGGTGGTCAGACCTATACAACCGACCAGATCAAGCGGGTGATCCGCCCGAGCACTGGCGGCAAGGATTCTGGTTCAGGGTCCGGCGATGGCTCTGGCAATGGGTCCGGCGATTCCGGCTCGAGCTAATCCGCCGCGATGGCGGCGATGAAAAGCGCAGAGGCCGCCGTGGAGGCGACTGTCCGCACGTGATTCCAGAAGGTCCATTCCTTGAGATACCGCGCCCATAGCGAAGCCGCCTCCGTGCTCGCCGGATCAGCCGCGGCCAGCGCATTGTTGAGCGGCACGTTGAAGATCATCGTCACGACGAACATGCCGACGACGTAGAGCACCCCGCCGGCGAGCATCGCCGCCGCGCCGGGCTCGCCCAGGCGGAAGACCGCAAGGGCGGCGAGGATCGCGCTCACCAGCGTCGTGCCGAGGAAGAGCGGCATGAAGGGCGAGCGGACGATGTCGACATTGATGGCATTCATGGCCGCGATGCCGGATGCCCGCTCGATGCGGCCGAGCGCCCTCATCACGAAGGTCGAGAACGCAAAGTAGAGCCCGGCAAGCAGGCCACAGCCGATCGCCGCGAACCAGAGCAGGATCGGCACTACAATCTCGCCCACGGGCGACCTCGCTTCGCTGGGTTGTGATTCGGACCCCACCACGCGCCCGTCGGCTCCGGCCGGGGCCGCTTTCCCACACTGGGACAGGTGACGGGGCGGAGCCACCCTACCGGCATTTCCAACGATTCGTATTGCAGGATTGCGCTTAGGCAAATTTTAAGCCGACACGCGTAGGTTGGCAGAGTGAGTTCAGTGGTCGAGAGTTTGTGAGTACGCCATGACAGAACCCCATCGCCCGAGGGTGAAATACGTCATCGGGCCCGACGGCAGTCCGCTAACCATTGCCGACTTGCCTGCGCCCGGTACAAAACGGTGGGTCATTCGCCGGAAGGCTGAAGTTGTTGCCGCGGTGCGCGGCGGTCTGCTTTCCCTGGAGGAAGCCTGCAGCCGCTACACGCTGACGGTTGACGAATTCCTTTCCTGGCAATTTTCCATCGATCAGCACGGGCTGGCCGGGCTGCGCACCACCCGGATCCAGCAATATCGACAATAAGCCCTCGAAACCAATCGAATTTGATGAAAACCGGCCTCGCTTTGCGAAGCCGGTTTTTTTCATGTCCTACTTTCTGCCGCGGTTCTTAACCGTCGTTAACCGGATGGAAACCATACCCTAGGCAATAATTGCCCAGTCGGACCCTCGGAGGGCCGAATCCCTGGGGGCGGTTGGTGCAAAGTCTGGTTGCTTTCCTGAAGGGCCTGGGCGCGGCCCGGTTGGCGGCGATGGTGGCGGTCACCGCCGCGCTCATCGGCTTCTTCGCGTTCGTCATCTTGCGCGTCACCACGCCGCAACTGACGACCCTGTTCACCGATTTGAGCGTCGAGGACTCCTCCGCGATCGTCAAGGAGCTCGAGCGGCAGGCGATCCCGTTCGAGCTGCGCAATGACGGCGCCGTCATCATGGTGCCAAAGGACAAGGTCATGCGGCTGCGCATGAAGCTCGCCGAGGGCGGCATGCCCAAGGGCGGCGGCGTCGGCTACGAGATCTTCGACAAGTCGGACGCGCTCGGCACCACGAGCTTCGTCCAGAACATCAACCATTTGCGCGCCCTGGAAGGCGAGCTCGCCCGCACCATCCGCGCCATCGACCGTATCCAGGCCGCGCGCGTGCACCTGGTGCTGCCGGAGCGGCCGCTGTTCTCGCGCGAGACGCCGGAGCCGTCCGCTTCCATCGTGGTGCGGGTGCGCGGTACCCTCGAGCCGCAGCAGATCCGCGCCATCCGCCACGTGGTCGCCTCCGCCGTCAACGGGCTGAAGCCGCAGCGGGTGTCGATCGTCGACGAGGCCGGCCAATTGCTCGCCGACGGTGCCACCAGCGATGCCGATAACGCCGTCGGCGACGAGCGCCGGGCCGCCTTCGAGAAACGGATGCGCAAGCAGGTCGAGGACATCGTGTCCTCCGTGGTCGGCCAGGGTCGCGCCCGCGTCCAGCTCTCGGCCGATTTCGACTACAACAAGATCACCCAGACCTCCGACAAGTTCGACCCCGAAGGGCGCGTGCTGCGCTCGAGCCAGACCCGGGAGGAATCAAGCCTCTCCGCTGACAATAGCGGTCAGGTCACGGTCAACAACGAGCTGCCCGGCAACCAGAATCAGGACAATGCCGCGCGCGCCCGCGACCAGAGCAAGAAGAGCGAGGAGACCAACAATTACGAGATCTCCCGCACCACCAAGACCGAGGTGACCGAAGCCGGCCGCGTCAACCGCATCTCGGTCGCCGTCCTCGTCGACGGCAGCTACTCCAAGAACGAAAAGGGCGAGATGGTCTACCAGGACCGCCCCAAGGAGCAGCTCGACCGCATCGCCGCCCTGGTGCGCTCGGCGATCGGTTTCGACCAGAAGCGCGGCGATCAGGTCGAGGTCGTCAACCTGCGCTTTGCCGAAGCGCCCTCGGTGACCCCGCTCAACGAGCCCACCGGCTTCCTCGGCATGCTGCAGTTCACCAAGGACGACGTGATGTATGTGATCGAGCTCGGTGTGATGATGCTGCTCGGCCTGGTCGTGCTGTTCATGGTGATCCGCCCGCTGGTCAAGCGCATCCTGGCCAACGAGGTCGTACCCGGCCGCGCCGAGGCCTCGGTGCCCGCACTGGCCGACGCCAGCGCGCAGGCCGGCAGCGAAGGCGGACAGGGCCAGGCGCTCCTGACCGGCGGCGGCGCCGCGCACATGATCGACGTCGCCCAGATCCAGGGCCAGGTCCATGCCCAGGCCGTGAACCGCGTGGGCGAACTCGCCGAACGCAATCCGAACGAAACCGTCTCCATTGTTCGCCAATGGCTGACCGAGCCTGCCGAGACCTGAGATGGCCAGCGTCCCGCAAACCGCAAACGCCAACGACATCACGAGCGTCATCTCGACCCTGTCGAGCCGTCAGGGCGACCGTCCGAAGAGCAAGCCGATCTCCGGCCCGAAGCGCGCGGCGATCCTGATGCTGGCGCTCGGCGAGAAATACGGCGGCAAGGTCTGGTCGCTGCTCGACGATGACGAGGTGCGCGAGCTATCGATGGCAATGTCGACGCTCGGCACCGTGGAAGCCGACGTGGTCGAGGACCTCTTGCTCGAATTCGTCTCGCGGATGTCGGCCTCCGGCGCGCTGATGGGCAATTTCGACGCCACCGAGCGGCTGCTGCAGCAATATCTGCCGGCCGACCGCGTCAGCGGCATCATGGACGAGATCCGCGGGCCCGCGGGCCGCAACATGTGGGAGAAGCTCTCCAACGTCCAGGAAGAGGTGCTCGCCAACTACCTCAAGAACGAATATCCGCAGACCATCGCCGTGGTGCTGTCGAAGCTGAAGTCCGAGCACGCCGCGCGCGTGCTGGCGATCCTGCCCGAGGATATCGCGCTCGATGTCGTCGGCCGCATGCTGCGGATGGAGGCGGTGCAGAAGGAAGTAATCGAGCGCGTCGAGCAGACGCTGCGCACCGAATTCATGTCCAACCTGTCGCAGACCCGCCGCCGCGACGCTCATGAGGTGATGGCCGAGATCTTCAACAATTTCGACCGCCAGACCGAAACGCGCTTCATCACCTCGCTGGAAGAGGAAAACCGCGAATCCGCCGAACGCATCAAGGCGCTGATGTTCACCTTCGACGACCTGGTCAAGCTCGATTCCGGCTCGGCGCAGACGTTGATGCGTCATGTCGACAAGGAGAAGCTTGGCATTGCGCTGAAGAGCGCCAATGAGGAGGTCCGCAACTTCTTCCTCGGCAACATGTCCTCGCGCGCCGGCAAGATGCTGATGGATGACATGGCGGCGATGGGACCGGTGCGGCTGCGCGACGTCGACGAGGCGCAGGCGCTGCTCGTCAATCTCGCCAAGGACCTCGCCGCCAAGGGTGAGATCATGCTGACCAAGAACCGTGCCGACGACGAACTGGTGTACTGATGGCCGCGCCCGCAAAATTCCTGTTCGATACCGACTTCTCGGCCCCCACCAAGTCGCGCGAGCGCGCCGCAACCGCCGCCGAGATCGCCCAGAAGGTCGCGGAAGCCGAAGCGCGCGCCTATCGCAACGGCTACGATGCCGCCCAGCACGAAGCGAAGGTGGAGAGCGACCGCCGCGCCGCGCTGGCGCTGGAAGAGATCGGGCTTGCGATCAAGACCATCGCGTCGCGCTTTTCCGGCATCGAGGCGCGGATGGAGACCGAAGCCGTCGACGTCGCGGTCTCGGTCGCGCGCAAATTGTGCGGCGAAATGATCGCGCGCGAACCGCTTGGCGAGATCACGGCGCTGGTGTCCGACTGCTTCTCGCATCTGGTCTCGACACCTCACATCGTCGTCCGCATCAATGATGCGCTCTACGAGGGCGCGCGCGATAAGATCGAGCGGCTGGCCGCGCAAAGCGGCTTTCAGGGTCGCCTCGTGATCCTGGCCGAGCCGACCATTGCGATCGGCGACTGCCGGATCGAATGGGCCGACGGCGGCATCGTGCTGGAACGCGCGGCGATCGACGCCAAGATCAACGAACTTGTCGGACGCTACATGGCGTCCCGTGACCAACGGCCATGAGGATTGAGCCAAAGGATCGACGATGAGTGACACCGACACACATGTCCCGCTCCCCGACCTCAACTCGGCGGACGCGCCAAGGGACGACGATGTGGGCTATAACGAGGACGAACATGCTTCGCGCATCGCCTCCGACCTCGAAGCCGTCTTCGACGTGCCGGTGCAGGTCTCGGCCGTGCTCGGCCGCTCCAAGATGGATGTCGGCCAGCTCCTGAAGCTCGGCCCCGGCACCGTGCTCGAGCTCGACCGCCGGGTCGGCGAGGCCATCGATATCTATGTCAACAACCGCCTGGTGGCGCGGGGCGAAGTGGTGCTGGTCGAGGACAAGCTCGGCGTGACCATGACCGAAATCATCAAGGCAGAGCGTAGCTAGCCTTTAACCGATAGACGCGCGGCGGACGCGCGGGAGACAGGAGACACTCATGCGGCTTCTCATCGTCGGCACCCTCAAGGGCCAGCTCACGACCGCCACCAAGATCGCGATGGACAACGGCGCCTCCGTGACGCACGCGGAGGGCAACGAGCAGGCGATGGCGGTGCTCCGCGGCGGCAAGGGCGCCGACCTGCTGCTGGTCGATGTCGGCCTCGACATTCGCGACCTCGTGATGCGCCTGGAAGCCGAGCACATCCACGTGCCGATCGTCGCCTGCGGTATCTCCAACGATGCCCGCGCCGCGGTGGCGGCGATCCGCGCCGGCGCCAAGGAATACATCCCGCTGCCCCCGGAGCCGGAATTGATCGCCGCCGTACTCGCCGCGGTCGCAAATGATTCCCGCGACCTCGTCTACCGCGACGAAGCCATGGGCCGTGTGATCAAGCTGGCGCAGCAGATCGCGGGCTCGGACGCCTCCGTGATGATCACCGGCGAATCCGGGACCGGCAAGGAAGTGCTGGCGCGCTACGTCCATTCCCGCTCGGCGCGCGCCAAACGGCCGTTCATCTCGATCAATTGCGCCGCGATCCCCGAGCATCTGCTGGAATCCGAATTGTTCGGCCACGAGAAGGGCGCGTTCACCGGCGCGATCGCTCGCCGTATCGGCAAGTTCGAGGAAGCCACCGGCGGCACGCTGTTGCTCGATGAAATCTCGGAAATGGACGTGCGGCTGCAATCGAAATTGCTGCGCGCTATCCAGGAGCGCGTGATCGACCGCGTCGGCGGCACCAAGCCGGTGCCTGTCGACATCCGCATCATCGCGACCTCGAACCGCAATCTCGCGGACGCCGTGCGCGCCGGCGCCTTCCGCGAGGACCTCTTGTTCCGCCTCAACGTCGTCAACCTGAAGATCCCGCCGCTGCGCGACCGGCCGGCCGACATCCTGGAGTTGGCGCAGCATTTCGCGAAGAAATACGCCGAGGCCAATGGCGTGTCGGCGCGACCGCTGTCATCCGAGGCACGGCGGGTGCTGACCACGAACCGCTGGCCGGGCAACGTCCGCGAGCTTGAAAACACCATCCACCGCTCCGTGCTGATGGCGCAGGGCGACGAGATCGGCCCCGATGCCATCGTGACTCCGGACGGCGACCGCCTCGACCTCGCCAAGACCGCGCCCGCGGTCGCTCACGCCACCCTCGCCGCCGAGCAGGTGACGCGCGCGCTGGTCGGCCGTACCGTTGCCGACGTCGAGCGCGATCTGATCCTGGAGACGCTGAAGCACTGCCTTGGCAACCGCACCCATGCCGCCAACATCCTCGGCATTTCGATCCGCACGCTGCGCAACAAGCTGAACGAATATGCCGATGGCGGCCTGCCGATCCCGCCCGCGGGATCGGGCACGGCGGACTATCAGCGCCTGGCGACGGCGGGGTAATCGCCACCACCGTCATTGCGAGCGCAGCGAAGCAATCCATAGCGCCGCACGCGGAGGCATGGATTGCTTCGTCGCTCGCTCCTCGCAATGACGCGTGGAGCTACGAATAACTCGGCGCGTCCGGCTTGCGGAAGATGTGAATGGGATCACCGGGCGTAAAGTCGCGCCCAGTGAAGGCGACATAGGCATAGAGCGCGAGATAGGCGATCGCGAGCGCACCGATGCTGTAGAAGACCCAGGTTGCAAGACGTTTCATCAAGCCCATGACGCGCTTCGTTCCCTTCCGGCAATAGAAGACTGATGCCTTCTATTGCGCGAGGAGGCAAAACGCCACGGCTTGCGTCTCTGTTCCAAGAGCCAGTAGCCCGGGTGAAGCGCAGCGTAACCCGGGGCCGCTGCCGACCGCCGACGTAGAGTCCCGGGTTGCGCGTTCCGCTCCACCCGGGCTACGAGCTGATGTCAGCGCAGATGCACGCCGCGTGTGGGTACGCTGACGTCGGCCAGCTTGGCGGCATCCTCGTCCTGGTCGACGGCGACATAGCGCCCCTGCCAATAGGCGAGCGCTCCCGTGCGCGAGGAGACCTGCACGTCGAGCACGCGCCCGATGACGATTGCGTGCGAATGACGCTCCACGACGTCCTCGACCTCGCAATCGATCGCCGCCAGCGCGCCGACCAGAAGCGGCACGCCGGAGGCGCGCGTCGTCCATTCGGCGCCGGCAAAGCGCTCGGCGCCTTTCAGCCCGCCCTTGCCGGTGAAGCGCTCGGCGATCTCGACCTGGTCCGAACTCAGGATGTTCACGCCGAAAACGCCGTGACGCTTGACCAGCGGCCAGGACGACGCGGCGCGATTGAGGCTCACGATCAGCGAGGCCGGCTCGACCGACAACGAGGAGACGGAAGTCACCGTCATCCCGGAGATGTCCTTGCCGCGCCCCGCCGTGATGACGCTGACCCCGCCGGTCAGATGGCGCATGGCGCCGCGAAACTCGTCGGAGGTAACCACGGGATCGATCGCGATGTTGCGGACGGCGGAGTTCATGTGGGCCTCACAGATCGTCGGAAGTGTCTTCGGTGCCTTCCAGGAGATTCTTCAGGATCGCGCCCTCGAGCGCCGCGAGTTCGGCCGAGCCGCGCTCGCGCGGTCGCGCGATGTCGACATTAAAATCGTGTGCGATGCGGCCGTTTTCAATGACCAGCACCCGGTCGGCCAGCGCCACCGCTTCCGAGACATCATGCGTCACCAGGATCGCGGTGAAGCCCTGATCGCGCCAGACCCGCTCGAGCAGCCGCTGCATCGAGATCCGGGTCAGCGCATCCAGCGCGCCGAGCGGCTCGTCGAAGGCCAGCACCCGGGGCTGGCTAACCAGCGCGCGGGCCAACGCGACGCGCTGCTTCTGGCCGCCCGAGAGCACCGAAGGCCATTGCCCGCGCTTGTCGCCGAGGCCGACCTCGACCAGCGCCTTCTCGGCGCGCGCCTGCGCATCGGCCAACGATCGCTCGCGCCCGAGGCCGACTTCGACATTCGACAGCACGCGCGCCCATGGCAGGAGCCGCGGCTCCTGGAACATGACGCGGATATCCTCGGCGCGCGCCTGCTCGCCGAAACCGATGCTGCCGGCGGTCGGCTTCTCCAGCCCCGCGATCAGCCGCAGCAATGTGCTCTTGCCGCAGCCACTGCGGCCGACGATCGCGACCGACTGGCCGGCCGGAATGTGCAGGTCGATGCCGCGCAGCACCTCATTGTCGCCGAAGGATTTGCGCAAGCCGCGGATGGTCAGCGACAGCCCGCGCGACGGCATGTCGGGGCTGCGGCGGAACTGACGCGCCTCCTCGGCAAAATCCTCGCGCGCGACAGCCTCGGCCTCGAGCGGACGAAAACGAAGGACTTCCTGCATTTCTTCCTCAGTTCCTTAGTGTTTCTGGAAGGCCGGATGCCAGGACAGCGTCAGCCGCTCCAGCGCACGCGAGGCGCTGTCGGCGAGCTTGCCGAGCAAGGCGTAGATCAGGATCGAGAGCACGACGACGTCGATCAGCATGAATTCGCGTGCCTGCATCGCCATGTAGCCGAGCCCCGAGGACGCCGCGATGGTCTCGGCCACGATCAAGGTCAGCCACATGATGCCGAGCGCGAAGCGAAGACCGACGAAGATCGACGGCAGCGCGCCCGGGAAGATCACGCGACGGAACAATTCGCCGTCGGTCATGCCATAGATGCGGCCCATCTCGATCAGTTGCGGATCGACTGTGCGGATGCCGTGCAGCGTGTTGAGATAGATCGGGAAGAACACGCCGAGCGCCACCAGGAACAGTTTTGCCGACTCGTCGATCCCGAACCACAGGATGACCAGCGGGATCAGCGCCAGATGCGGGATGTTGCGCACCATCTGCAGCGTGGTGTCGGTCAGTTTCGCCGAGAGTTGCGACAGGCCGTTGGCGAGGCCGAAAGCAAAGCCGATGGCGCCGCCGATCAGGAAGCCAATGCTGGCGCGCCAAAAGCTGACCCAGATGTTGCGGATCAACTCACCCGACAACAAGAGCTTCCATCCGGCCAGCGCGACGTCGGTCGGCGCCGGCAGCACGCGCGCGGGCACAAAGCCGGTCACGCAGGCGAGCTGCCAGATGACGATGATGGCGAGCGGCACGATCCAGGGGATCAGGCCGTCAGCCCGCGGCAATTTGGGCGCGCGGACGCGCGGGAGGCTGTCGATGAGGCTCATGATTCCGATACCTGCTTTTGCGGCCGATACTCGTTGCCGATGGTCTCGCCGAACGGTCCGGTGTTGACGCGGATCGGCGTCACGTTGCCGCCATGCTCAAGCGACAGCAGCGGGAACACCAGTTCGGCGAAGCGGTAGGCCTCTTCGAGGTGCGGGTAGCCCGACATGATGAAGGTATCGATGCCGAGGTCCTGATACTCCTTGATCCGCGCAGCCACCGTCTGAGCATCGCCGACCAGCGCAGTGCCCGCGCCGCCGCGCACGAGGCCAACGCCTGCCCAGAGATTTGGGCTGATCTCGAGCTTGTCGCGGCGACCGCCGTGCAATTGCGCCATGCGCTGCTGGCCGACCGAGTCCATGCGCGAGAAGATTTTTTGCGCCGCCGCCACCGTGTCGTCGGTGACGTATTGGATTAATTCGTCGGCGGCCTTCCAGGCTTCCGCATTGGTCTCGCGCACGATCACGTGCAGGCGGATGCCGAAGGAGACCTTGCGGCCGCGCTTATCGGCAACCGCCTTCACGCGCGCGATCTTGTCGGCCACCTGCGCCGGCGGCTCGCCCCAGGTCAGGTACTTGTCGACGGTGTCGACCGCAACGTCGATGCCGGCGTCCGACGAGCCACCGAAATAGAGCGGCGGCCGCGGCGACTGGATCGGCTGGAACAACAGCCGGCCATCCTCGATGCGGATGTGTTTGCCCTCGACATTGACGGTCTTGCCGGCGAGCAGGTCGTTGTAGACGTTGAGGAACTCGCGCGTCACCTCGTAGCGCTCGTCATGCGCCAGGAAGATGCCGTCGCCCTTGTTCTCGACGGGGTCGCCGCCGGTGACGACGTTGATCAAGAGCCGTCCGTTCGACAGCCGGTCCAGCGTCGCGGTCATGCGTGCGGCGACGGCTGGCGACTGCAGGCCGGGCCGCACCGCCACCAGGTAACGCAGCCGCTCGGTCTGCGGCGCGACGGCGGAGGCGACCACCCAGGAGTCCTCGCAGCTTCGTCCCGTCGGCAGCAGCACGCCGTAATAGCCGAGTTGGTCGGCCGCCTGCGCGATCTGGCGCAGATAGTTGAAGTTCACCTCGCGTCCGCCGATAGAGGTGCCGAGATAACGGCCATCGCCATGGGTCGGCAGGAACCAGAGGATGTTGGCGTTGGGTTGCTTAGTCACGATCCGGGCCTCCGCGCGACGTCTGAAATCTTGATGGGTTTCGGCAACAGGCCGAGGGCAAAGAACGTGTCCGCCACCTGCTGCTGGTCGGCGATCACGGAATCGGTGAGCGGCTTGATGCCGTAGGACTGGCGCTTCAACGCCACCTCGACCACCGGCACCGAAAGGCCGATCGACGGCGCGAGTTGCTCGGCGACCGCGTGGATGTCGCCCTTGGCCCAGTCATCGACCTCGCTCAATTGCGCGAGCACGAGATCGACGATCTTCGCATCGCTCTCCAGGAACTTCTTCGAGGAGAAATAGAACTGGTAGTTCGAGACGATGCCGGTGCCGTCGGCCAGCGTGCGCGCGCCGGTCGCAGCTTCCGCCGCGGCCTGGAACGGATCCCAGATCACCCAGGCATCGACCGAGCCGCGCTCGAAGGCGGCGCGCGCATCGGCGGGCGCGAGAAACACCGGCTCAATCTCGGAATATTTGACGCCGGCTTTCTCCAGGGCCTTTACCAGGAGATAATGGACGTTGGAGCCCTTGTTCAGCGCGACCTTCTTGCCCTTGAGATCGGCAACCGACTTCAGCGGGCTGTCCTTCGGCACAAGGATCGCTTCGCCTTTCGGCGCCGGCGGCTCATAGGCGACATATTGGATGGGCGCGCCAGCGGCCTGCGCGAAGATCGGCGGCGCTTCACCGGTGTTGCCGAAATCGATCGCGCCGACATTGAGCGCCTCGAGCAGCGGCGGTCCGGAGGGGAATTCGGTCCACACCACCTTGTAGCCGACCGCCTTCAGCTTCTCCTCGAGCGTGCCCTTGCTCTTGAGCAGAACCAGCTTGCCGTATTTCTGGAAGCCGATGCGGACGGTTTTCTCCTGCCCGTAGGACGCGCTGACGGCGGCGGCGACAATGCTGACTGAAAGCACCGCGCTGGTGATCCAGCGTTGAATGATACGTCGCATGATGACCTCTGCGTGGAAATGAACTCAGCTCTGGGGGTTGCGCCAGACGATGTCGCGGATCGCGATCTGCTTCGGGATCAGGCCGAGCTTGAAGAAGCGGTCGGCAACGCCCTGCTGGGTCGCGACGATGTCGTCGGTGACCGGCCCGATCTTGAACGCGGCGCGATTGGCGGCGACGGTCTGGATGTCGAGCGGAACGCCGGTCACAGCGCTGAGCGATTTGGCCACTTCGTCGCGGTGCGCCTCCGCCCACGTCGCGGTCGACGCGATGACGTCGTTGATCTGTTGCAGGATCGGACCGTGATTTTTCGAAAAGTCGCGGTTGGCGATGAAGAACGAGTTGGTCTTGGTGATCTCGTAGGAGTTCACCAGGATGCGGCCGTTCTGCTTGGTCTCGGCGATGGCGAAATAGGGATCCCAGACCGCCCAGGCATCGATGCTGCCATTGACGAATGCCGGCCCCGCGTCCGGCGGCGTCAGATAGACCGGCGTGATATCGTTGTAGGTGAGCCCGGCCTTTTCCAGCGTCTGCACCACGATGTTGTGCGCGCTGGAACCCTTGGTGAAGCCGATGCGCTTGCCCTTGAGATCGGCAATCGTGCGGATGGCCGAGTTCTGCGGCACCAATATCCCTTGGCCGTTGGTGATCGGCTGGCCGGCGGCATAAACGATCGCCGCGCCGGCAGCTTGCGCAAATACCGGTGGCGAGTCGCCGACCGCACCGTAGTCGATGCTACCGACATTCATCGCTTCCATCATCGGCGGGCCCGAGGAAAACTCGACCCATTTCACCTCGATGCCGGCCGACTTGAAATGATTTTCCAAGGTTGCGCGCTGCCGCGCGATAACCAGCACGCCGGTCTTCTGGTAGCCGACACGAATTTCCTTTAGCGCCGCCTCGGCCTGCGCGCGCAAGGGCAAAGCAGCGACGGCGGCAGAGCCGAGCGACAGTGTTAGGAACTCGCGACGCTTCACTACCAAAATTCTCCTGACGATCGAGCGCGTTATCCGCGCGCCATCATGCGGCGTCAGGGAATGATGGGGGGCACGAATGAGGCTGTCGAGGACCCCGAAAAAATAGCGATGCCCGCACTGCCATCGGGCACCGGACGCGCGGTTTCTTTCAAGCCGCGGATTGTGCGTAGCGAAATATTTTCTTCACGAAATCGGGATGCAGACAGCTCTCCGCTGTCATCGTCCGCGAAAGCAGACGATCCAGTAACCACCGGCGCAAGAGCACGGGCCGAATGCCGCGGCGCACTGGATGCCCGCCGGAGCCTGTCATCGGGCGGCGCTTCGCGCTGATCCGTTGGCGGGCGTGACGGTGGAGTGTGGCGCTGCCTACAAATTTGTCAGCCGCTCGCTGCTGCCTTCTCCGCTTGCGAACCAGGGTTGATCGACAGTTTGCCGTAGCGATCCTTGAACGCCTCGGTGTCGATCTCCTCGAGCTTGATCTCGCCGCTCATCACGCCCTGCTTCCATGCATCGTGCTCGGGATCGTGCTGGAACTCCGGCATCACTTCGCCGGCGAACAATTCGAGCGACTCGCAGATGTGGTCGTGGGTGTTCTTGCCGGCTTGATTGAGCAGGATCACCTGGTCGATGTGCGAGGTGCGGAAGCGGCGCAGCTTCCTGCGGATGGTTTCAGGCGATCCGATCAGACCGCCGCGCAATGCAGCTTCCTGCGCTTCCGGATTGTCGCGCTTCCATTTGTTGTACTCGTCCCACATGTTGACGGTGCCCGGCGCCGGCCGCTGCCGGTTCTGCGACGCGCCATAATAGCGCAGCGCGAACTGGAAGAAGGTGGCGCCGTCGGCGCGGGCGCGCGCTTCTTCATCCGTCTTGGCGCACATGAAGAACGACACCAGCGCCATGTTGGGATTGATCTGGTAGTCGGCGAGCTTCTTCAGCCGCTTGGTGATCGCGTTGTAATAGGCATGCACCCAGGCATGCGCCGCGTCCGCGCTGACGAATTGAAAGCCGAGCGCGCCGAAGCCGTGCTGCCCGGCGCGCTCGATGGTCGGCAATTGCGAGCACGCCATCCAGAGCGGCGGATGCGGCTTCTGCACCGGCTTCGGCACCACGTTGCGCAAGGGGATGTCGAAATATTTGCCGTGATGCTCGGTGCCGACCTTGGTGAACATCGGGAAGATCGCCGCGACCGCCTCTTCGAACACCTCCCGCTTGGTCTCCATGTCGCGGCCGAACGGCGTCAGCTCGGTGATCGAGGCGCTCTCGCCCATGCCGAACTCGCAGCGCCCGTTGCTGAGGAGATCGAGGACTGCGACCCGCTCTGCGACACGCGCGGGATGATTGGTCGTGAGCTGCAGGATGCCGTGCCCGAGCCGGATGTTGCGGGTGCGCTGGCTTGCCGCCCCCAGGAACGATTCCGGCGCCGGCGAGTGCGAGTATTCCTCGAGGAAATGATGTTCCACGACCCAGGCATAGTCGTAGCCGAGCCGATCGGCGGTCTCGAGCTGCGTCAATGCGTCCTGGTAAAGCTTGAGCTCGTCGCCCTCGTTCCACGGACGCGGCAGTTGCAGCTCGTAGAAGATGCCGAATTTCATGGCGTCGCTCCCGTACGTCTTGTTTGTTTGCTGCAGTGTATTGCTGGGATACGCGAAGTCCAGCCTTTGCCAATTCCGGATGGCGGAAGACGCTGCAACCAAACAGTAACCTTGCGGGTAGCGGCGCCGCCGAATCCGCTTCGAGCCAATATGGTTTTGGCGCGCATTGATTTAGATCAGTGCCAAAGTATCCCAGCGACGTTACTTTTTATCGGAAGGCAACGAGGCCTTCCCCCACACAATCCAAATCGAATCGAGACGACGTATGTCGGCAACCAGCGACGATGCGAGCGCGAGGCCGCGCCGTAGGCGCATGGAGATCTTCGCATTTCTTTTTCTCACGGCAGTTGTGATGCCCGCTTTGGCCGTGGCCACGGTGGGCAGCTACGGACTTGCTGTGTGGATCTATCAGATGATCGCGGGCCCGCCGGGCCCTCCCCCGCCACATTGAGCAGCCGATTTCTCAAGGAACACCCGACATGATCAGAGCTCAGACCACCATCGACCGCCGAGCGCTCATCACGGGCCGCGTCCTGCAGGCCGAGCCTGTCGTGCCGCCGCCCGGCGGCGAGATCGCCAGCATCCTCGTGCAAACCCGGCCTGAGCGGCTCGATGCCACCGAAGCTGCGATCACGGCACTGCGCGGCTGCGAGATTTACGGCCGCGATGAGAGGGGAAAGCTCGTGGTCGTCGTGGATGCGCGGGACGCAAGCTCGCTCGGCGCGACCCTCAACACGATTTCCGCGCTGCCCAACGTCTATTCCGCCTCGCTCGTGTTCCACGCCGTCGACGCCGATAACGTGTGATGACACGTGATCGGCCGCCCCTTGATGAAGGGAAGGAAATGCCATGACCGCCCCCAAGCTGGATCGCCGCCAGGTCCTGAAACTGGAAGCCGCCGCGATGGCGGCGCTCGCCGGAGGCATGCCGGTTGCGGCAGGTGCCGCCAACCTCGTCACCGAACGCGCCGAGAGCGAAATGAAGTGGGACAAGGCGCCGTGCCGCTTCTGCGGCACCGGCTGCAGCGTGATGGTCGCGACCAAGGACAACTGCGTCGTCGCCACCCACGGCGACATCAAGTCGGAAGTCAACCGCGGCCTGAACTGCGTCAAGGGCTATTTCCTCTCCAAGATCATGTACGGCCATGATCGCCTGACCAAGCCTTTGCTGCGCAAGAAGGACGGCAAGTACGACAAGAACGGCGATTTCACCGAAGTGTCATGGAACGAGGCCTTCGATGTGATGACGGAGAAGTTCAAGGCCGCGCTGAAGAAGCGCGGGCCGAGCGGCATCGGCATGTTCGGCTCCGGCCAGTGGACGATCTTCGAAGGCTACGCGGCATCAAAGCTGTTCAAGGCCGGCTTCCGCTCCAACAACATCGATCCCAATGCGCGGCATTGCATGGCCTCCGCCGCCGTCGGCTTCATGCGCACTTTCGGCATTGACGAGCCGATGGGCTGCTATGACGACATCGAGGCCACTGACGCCTTCGTGCTGTGGGGCTCGAACATGGCGGAGATGCACCCGATCCTGTGGACCCGGGTCGCCGACCGCCGCCTCTCGGCGCCGCATGTGCGCGTTGCCGTGCTTTCGACCTTCGAGCACCGCTCGTTCGATCTCGCCGACATCGGCCTCGTGTTCAAGCCGCAGACTGACCTCTATCTGCTCAACGCGATCGCCAACCACATCGTCAAGACCGGACGGGTCAACAAGGATTTCGTCGACAAGCACACGCTGTTCAAGCGCGGCCAGACCGATATCGGCTACGGCCTGCGGCCCGACCACCCGCTGGAGAAGAAGGCGACCGGCCGCGCCAAGGCGGGCGATGCCCAAGACATGACTTACGACGAATACGTCAAGTTCGTCTCCGACTACACGCTGGAGAAGGCGGCCGACATGGCCGGCGTCCCGCTCAGCCGGCTGCAGGCACTCGCCGAGCTCTATGCCGATCCGAAGGTCAAGGTCACGAGCTTCTGGACCATGGGCTTCAACCAGCACACCCGCGGCGTCTGGTGCAACAACCTCGTCTACAACATCCACCTCCTGACCGGAAAAATCTCCGAGCCCGGCAACAGCCCGTTCTCGCTGACTGGCCAGCCATCGGCCTGCGGCACCGCGCGCGAGGTCGGCACCTTCTCGCACCGCCTGCCGGCCGACATGGTCGTGACCAACAAGGAGCATCGCGCGAAGGCCGAGCACATCTGGAAGCTTCCGGAAGGCACCATTCCCGACAAGCCCGGCTATCATGCCGTGCTGCAGAACCGAATGCTGAAGGACGGGCTGCTCAACGCCTACTGGATCCAGGTCAACAACAACCTGCAGGCCGCCGCCAACGGCAACGAGGAAACCTATCCCGGCTATCGCAACCCCGAGAACTTCATCGTGGTGTCGGACGCCTATCCGACCGTGACGGCGCTGGCCGCCGACCTCATCCTGCCGACGGCGATGTGGGTCGAGAAGGAAGGCGCCTATGGCAACGCCGAACGCCGCACTCATACCTGGCACCAACTGGTGTCGGCGCCGGGCGAGGCGCGCTCCGACCTCTGGCAGCTCATGGAGTTCTCCAAACGCTTCAAGGTCGAGGAAGTCTGGCCGGAAGAGTTGATCGCGAAGATGCCGGAGTATCGCGGCAAGACGCTGTTCGACATCCTCTACTGCAACGGCCAGGTCGACAAGTTCCCGGTCACCGACATCGAGGCCGGCTACGCCAATGACGAGTCGAAGGCGTTCGGCTTCTACGTCCATAAGGGCCTGTTCGAGGAATATGCCTCGTTCGGCCGCGGCCACGGCCACGACCTCGCGCCGTACGACACCTATCACCAGGTGCGCGGATTGCGCTGGCCTGTTGTCAACGGCCAGGAGACCCGCTGGCGCTTCCGCGAGGGGCTCGACCCCTACGTCCAGCAGGGCACCGGCGTTCAGTTCTATGGCTTCCCCGACGGCAAGGCACGGATCTTCGCACTGCCCTACGAGCCGCCGGCGGAATCGCCCGACAAGGACTTTCCGTTCTGGCTCTCGACCGGCCGCGTGCTGGAGCATTGGCACTCCGGCACCATGACCCGCCGCGTTCCCGAACTCTACCGGGCATTTCCTGAAGCCGTCTGCTTCATGCACCCCGACGACGCCGCTGATCTGAAGCTGCGCCGCGGCGACGAGGTCAAGGTGGAATCCCGCCGCGGTTTCATCCGCGTCCGGCTGGAGACCCGCGGCCGCGACAAGCCGCCGCGCGGCCTGGTGTTCGTGCCCTGGTTCGATGAATCCAAGCTCATCAACAAGGTGACGCTGGATGCGACCGATCCGATTTCGCTGCAGACCGACTACAAGAAATGCGCTGTGCGCATCGAGAAGGTGACGACGACATGATCGGGAAGTCCGCTATCGTTGTTCTTGCCATTGCGCTTGTCGCCGCTTCAAGCTCGCTGCTCGCGCAAGGCGTCACGTCCGGCCTGCGCGGTCCCGCCCCGCTCAACGAGGAGGGACCGGCGCCGCCGATGACGCCGATGCGCAACACCGCTGAACGGGAGATCCGCAACTACCCGGAGCAGCCGCCGGTGATCCCGCATTCGATCGACGGCTACCAGGTCGATATGAACGGCAACAAATGCCTGTCCTGCCACGCCCGCGCCCGCACCGGCGAATCGCAGGCGCCGATGGTGAGCATCACCCATTTCATGGACCGCGACGGCCAGTTCCTCGCCTCGGTGTCGCCACGCCGCTACTTCTGCACGGAATGTCACGTTCCGCAGAACGTCACGACGCCGCCGGTGACCAATGATTTCGTCGACATCGACACCATCCTGAATCGCCCAGCACCCGGTGGCCACCGATGAGCGACGTCGACAAGGCGCCGCCAGGCCAAGGCTGGTTTGCGCGGCCGTGGCGTTTTGCCCTCGAACTGTGGGACGTGCTGATCCGGCCGAGCTCGGTGTTCGGGCTCGGCGTCTTGGTGCTTGCCGGTTTCGTCGCCGGCGTGATCTTCTGGGGCGGCTTCAACACCGCACTGGAACTGACCAACACCGAAAAATTCTGCACCGGCTGTCACGAGATGCGTGACAACGTCTTTGCCGAATTGAAGTCCACCATCCACTTCACCAACCGCTCCGGCGTGCGCGCGACCTGCCCGGACTGCCACGTCCCGCACAACTGGACCGACAAGATCGCCCGCAAGATGCAGGCCTCCAAGGAAGTCTGGGGCCATCTTTTCGGCAGCATCGACACCCGCGACAAGTTCGTCGACAATCGGCTCGAGCTCGCGCTGCATGAATGGGCGCGGTTCAAGGCCAATGATTCGCTCGAATGCCGCAACTGCCACAGCGCGCAATCGATGGACATCACCAAGCAGTCGCCGCGGGCGAGCGTGGCGCATCAGCGCTTCCTGTTCACGGGCGAGAAGACCTGTATCGACTGCCACAAGGGCATCGCTCACCACCTGCCGGATATGCGCGGCGTTCCCGGCTGGCAATAGGCTTGGGTATCTTTGGGTATCCTGGGGCGGCCGGCCGGCACCTTGCGCCGGCAGCCTGAATGGCTAGGTTGAGGGGCTGAATCGGCGGGCGATCGCCCGCTTGTCCTCTCCTCCGCCGAGACCCATGACCACCTTTACGCCGCATCAGGATTCCGCGCTACAAGCCGTCGCTGACTGGCTCAAGGCAAAACCCGGCCGGAACGGCACGCCGCCGATTTTCCGCCTGTTCGGCTATGCCGGCACCGGCAAGACCACGCTCGCACGCCACATCGCTGAAGGCGTCGATGGCGAGGTCAAGTTCGCGGCGTTCACCGGCAAGGCGGCGCTGGTGATGCGCAACAAGGGCTGCGAGAGCGCCTCCACGATCCATTCGCTGATCTACCGCGCCCGCGAATCCGGCGTCGAGCAGCCGACATTCGAATTGTGGGACGACGCGCCGGCATCGAAAGCCAAGCTGATCGTGATCGACGAATGCTCGATGGTGGATGCCGAGCTCGGCCGCGACCTGATGTCGTTCGACTGTCCACTGCTCGTGCTCGGCGATCCCGCGCAGCTTCCGCCGATCCAGGGCGCCGGCTTCTTCACCAATGCCGAGCCCGACGCGATGCTGACCGAGGTGCATCGCCAGGCGCAGGACGATCCGATCGTGCGGATGTCGATGGACATCCGCGAAGGCCGCGAGCTCGAGATCGGCCGCCATGGCGAGAGCGAGGTGGTGCCGCGCAACGAGCTCGATCCCGAGCGCGTCATGAACGCCGACCAGGTGCTGGTCGGCCGCAACAACACCCGCCGCGCCTACAACATGCGGATGCGACAGCGGCAGAACATCGAGGATCCCTTGCCGGTCGCCGGCGACAAGCTGGTCTGCCTGCGCAACAACCGCAAGAAGGGCCTGTTCAACGGCGGCCTGTGGCGGGTGAAAGCGCGCGCACAATCGAAATCCAAGATCATCACCATGCGCGTGATGCCGGACGAGGATTTCGGCCACAAGGTCACCAAGGTCTCCGTGCGCGGCGAATGCTTCGGCGGCGCCATCGAGAGCATCCCATGGGAACAGCGCAAGCCCTACGACGAATTCGACTACGGCTATGTGCTCACCGTGCACAAGTCACAGGGCTCGCAATGGGACGACGTCGTGCTGTTCGACGAAAGTTTTGCGTTCCAGGACAGCCGCGCGAGGTGGCTGTACACGGGGATCACGCGCGCGGCGAAGCGATTGAGCGTGGTGGTGTAAGGCCACGGGCGAGATCCGGGCCTCATGGTTCGAGACGGCGCTTGGCGCCTCCTCACCATGAGGGTTTGGCAGTTGCCCGAGGGCGGGTGGATAAGCGCGTGCAGCTCCGTCTCCGAGCGACCACACTTCCCCTCATCCTGAGGAGCGCGCAGCGCGTCTCGAAGGATGAGGCCACCGGCGGTGCCTCTTGCATCCGCGCCGCGCCGCCCAGGTTCACGGACTCGTGTCCATCCGGCCGTAACACCCCCCTCCCCAGCCCGTATCTTCGGCATCCAGGGGAAGACCGCCCGATTTCCGAAACCCGGCTTCCGTTCTAGACTGGCTCCAGGCCCTCCCATCCAAAGAGGAAACCATGTCCAATCGCCCGTTCCGCCGCCTGTCGCTCTGCGCTGCCGCCCTCGGCGCGCTGGCCATCGCCGCACTTGCCGCAGCCCCCTCGCGGGCGGCTGAAGACGCCGTGATCATTCCCGTCCCGACGCTCGACGCAAAGGCCACCGATGGCATCCAGACCGCGGTGCTCGCGGGCGGCTGCTTCTGGGGCGTACAGGGCGTGTTCCAGCACACCGCTGGCGTCGTCAGCGCGGTGTCCGGCTATGCCGGCGGCAACAAGGCGACCGCTGACTACAACATGGTCTCCACCGGCACGACCGGACACGCGGAATCCGTCGAGATCAAGTACAACCCGAAGCAGGTTTCCTACGGCAAGCTCCTGCAGATCTTCTTCTCGGTCGTGCACGACCCGACGCAGTTGAATCGCCAGGGTCCGGACACCGGCACGCAATACCGCTCGGCGATCTTCGCCACCAGCGACGATCAGAAGAAGGTGGCGGAGGCCTATATCGCCCAGCTCAACGCCGCCAAGGTCTACAAGAAACCGATCGTGACCAAGGTCGGGCCGCTCGAGGGGTTCTATCCCGCGGAGGCCTATCACCAGGACTACCTGACGCTGCACCCCAACCAACCCTATATTGCGTATAACGACATCCCGAAGGTCGAGAACCTGAAGAAGATCTTCGCGGAGAACTACATCGAGAAGCCGACACTGGTCGGGAACACCAAGGTCACGAATTGACGGAATAGTTTCCGTCATTGCGAGCGCAGCGAAACAATCCACCTCTCCGCATGTTGCGGCATGGATTGCTTCGCGGAGCCTGTCATCGGGCGGCGCTTCGCGCCGACCCGGTGGCTCGCAATGATGCAAAGAAAGGAGCTTTCATGTCCGACACCAAGACCCCAGACAAGGTCGTCAAGAGCGATGCCGAATGGCGCAAGGAATTGACGCCGATGCAATATGCGGTGCTGCGCGAGAAGGCGACCGAGCGTCCCTTCACCGGCGAATACGAGCACGATCAGCGCAAGGGCACCTATGTCTGCGCCGGCTGCGGCCAGACGCTGTTCGAGTCCGACGCCAAGTTCGATTCAGGCTGCGGCTGGCCGAGCTTCACGCAGCCGGCGGCGGAAAGCCATGTCGACGAGGAGACTGACCTCAGCCACGGCATGGTCCGCACCGAGGTACTGTGCTCGAAATGCAGCGGCCATCTCGGCCACGTCTTCCCCGACGGCCCCGGCCCGACCGGCCTGCGCTACTGCATCAACTCGGCAGCGCTGAAGCTGCAGCCGAAGTAAACTGCTCTCGTCATGGCCGGGCTTGTCCCGGCCATCCACGAAGATACTTGCTCGAGCAACAAAGACGTGGATGCCCGGGACAAGCCCGGGCATGACGGCAGTATACCGAGGGTAGGCTACGCCGCCAGCGCGCCGCGCTCCATGGCGAGCTCAGCCTCTAAGCTCGCAATATCCCGATAGATCGACGCCACCGCGAGCACGCGGCCGCCTCTCTTGTAGCGCACCACGCAGTCCTTTGCGGCAATATCGCCGTCGACGTCGATCTCGTCCCATTTCTCGGCATGGCCGACATAGTTGATCGGCACGTCGTAATGCTGGCTCCAGAAGAACGGCACCGCATCGAACACTTCCCGCTGACCCAGCATGTTGCGCGCGGCAGTCTGGCCCTGGCGCTCCGCCACCACCCAGTGTTCGACGCGGATGTTCTCGCCGGAATGCGGATCCGGCCAGCGGGCGATGTCGCCCGCCGCATAAATGCCGGCGCTGCTGGTTTCCAGATAGGCGTTGACGGTGACGCCGCGATCGTTCGCCAGTCCTGCCTTTTCCGCCAGCGCGAGGCGCGGCCGCACGCCGACGCCGATCACGACGAGATCGGCCTCGAGCACACCGCCGCTCTGCAGGCTCGCGCGCTTGCCGTCGATCGCGGTGACGGTGTCGCCGAGGTGAAAGACAACGCCGTGCTCTTCGTGCAGGCTGCGGACGAAGTCGCCCATCTCGGGCCCGAGCACGCGCTCCATCGGCCGCTGCTCCAACCCGACGACGTGGACCTCGATATCCCTCGCCCGCAGCGAGGCCGCGACCTCGAGCCCGATGAAACTTGCACCGATCACAACCGCGCGGCGCGCGCCGCTCGCGGAAGCGATGATCGCGCGGCAATCATCCAGCGAGCGCAAGAGATGAACATGGGGCTGGTCCGCGCCCGGAATCAACAGACGCACCGGCTCCGCGCCGGTCGCCAGCAACAACCGGTCATAGGGCAAGGCCTTGCCATCGGCGAGAACCACCTGGTGCGCGGCCGGATCGATCGACGCGACCTTGGTCTTGAGCCGCAGATCGATCGCGGCGTCAGAATAGAAATCGTCGGGCCGCAGCGGCAGCCAGTCCTCCGGCGCGCTGCCGGCAAGATAGTCCTTCGACAGGTTCGGCCGATCGACAGGCGCCGCGGCCTCGCCGCTCAGCATCGTGATGCTGCCGTGATAATCCTGTCGTCGCAGCATTTCGGCGGCGGCAAATCCCGCCGCGCCACCGCCCACGATCACGATGCGGCCGGGCGCATCGATCACGCCTTTCACGCGCGGCTTGGGCTGCTCGCGCTTCTCGCGGACAAAGATGCGCTCGCCTTCGTGCTCGACCTTCCACACCGCGAGCGTGCTCAAGGCCGGAGCGCGTGCAGCCTCGCCGGTGCGCAGATCGAAACAGGCGTGATGCCAGGGACAGCGGACGCTCTCGCCGACGACGAGGCCTTCCGCCAGCGGCCCGTGATAATGGCTGCAATGGGCGTCGATCGCGAAGACGTCCGACCCTGAACGCACCAGCAATACGTCTTCATCGCCGACATGGCCGAGCAGAGTGGCGCCGGAGAAGTCGGAGGGCGCCACGCCTTGCGACAGATCGGGACCGGAGGGTTGGGCTTGCTGGTCGGCCATGATGTCCTCCGTCGGTTTGAAACTGGTCCGTTCGAAGCCCTATCCCAGCGCCGCCTTCACCAGGCCACTGGCCTTCGCGAAATCCATCTGCCCGGTGTACTTCGCCTTCAACGCGCCGATTACCTTGCCCATGTCCTTGACCCCGGCAGCATTGGTCTCGGCGATCGCGGCTGATATCGCGGCCTTCACCTCATCCTCCGACATCTGCTTCGGCAGATAGGCTGAGATCACCGCGATCTCCTCGCGCTCCTGCGCGGCGAGTTCGGCGCGGCCGCCCTTGTCGTAGAGCTCGACCGCTTCCTGGCGCTGCTTGATCATCTTCTGCAGCACGCCGAGCAATTCGGCATCAGAAAGCGGCGGCTTGCCTTGGCCGCGCGCGTCGATATCGGCGTTCTTGATGGTCGAATTGACCATGCGCAGCGTGGAGAGCTTGCGCTCCTCCTTCGCCTTCATGGCGTCCTTGACCGCGTTGTTGATGTCGTCGCGCAGCATGGCCGTGTCCCTGAATGATGAAACCTTCCATCTAGGCCGTTCGTTCCGCGAGAACAACCTCAGTTCCGCAGCCATTCGACCAGCGCGTTCGCGGTCGCCTCAGGCTGTTCCGGCTGCGGCAGGTGCCCGCAACTAGGCAGGATCACGAGCCTGGCGCCTGGAATGCCGTTCGCCATCTCAACCGACAGCGAATTCGGGATGGTATGGTCCTCGTCGCCCGTCAGCACCAGGGTCGGGCACCTGATCCAGGCCAGCGTCGGCCGCGAGTCGGGCCGGCTGATCACCGCCGTCTGCTGGCGGATGAAGCCCTCGACCCCGACATCCTCGCCCATCTCGTGGACAAGCCGGCGCAGGCTGGCATCCTCGCGCCGCGACGGGTGCACGAAGCCGGGAAACAGTTCATCCAATACGCCGCGGAAATCGCCGCTTTTGGCGCGGGCCATCATGCCGCGGCGGCGCTCGGAGGCCTCCGGCGTATCAGGGCGGGCCTGGGTGTTGATCAAGGCCAGCTTTGCCACCCGCTCCGGCGCCTGGCGCATGATCTCGAAGGCGATGTAGCCGCCCATCGAATGCCCGGCCAGCGCAAAGCGCGGCGGCGCTTCCGCAAGGATCCGGCGCGCGATCGCCCCCATATGGTCGTCGCGGATGTGGTTGGCGACCGTGACCGGCCCGCACCGCCACAACGCCGGCACGACAGGGGCAAAGATCCGCGGCGATGAAACCAGGCCCGGGACGAGCAGGATAGGCATCGTGTTGTCCATGCGGGCTCCGAAACGGGCAATTTGGCCGGGAAACGAGGTTATGGCGGGAACCGTAGCTTAAAACCGCGGAACCGCCAGTCAAATAGGCGCAAAACCCGTGTGAATGGACGCCCTTTCGCTTTGACGCGGCAGGATGTGGGAACTATGTAAAGGGCTCATGACGACATCCGAAAACGCTTCAGCCTGGCCGGACCACAAACCGACCGCGCTCCTCGTGCTCGCCGATGGCACCGTGCTGGAAGGCTTTGGCCTCGGCGCGGAAGGCCAGGCCGTCGGCGAAGTCTGCTTCAACACCGCCATGACCGGCTATGAGGAGATTTTGACCGATCCCTCCTATGCCGGGCAGATCATCACTTTCACCTTCCCGCATATCGGCAACGTCGGCACCAACGACGAAGACATCGAGACGGTGAACATGGCGGCAACGCCGGGCGCGCGCGGGGTCATCCTCCGCACCGCGATATCGGATCCCTCGAACTACCGCGCCACTCGCCATCTCGATCAATGGCTGAAAGCGCGCGGCATCATCGGCCTTTCGGGCATCGACACCCGCGCGCTCACTGCGCTGATCCGCAGCAAGGGCATGCCGAACGCCGTCATCGCGCATTCGAAGGACGGCAGGTTCGACCTGCACGGCCTCAAGGAAGAAGCGCGGGAATGGCCCGGCCTCGAAGGCATGGACCTGGTGCCGATGGTGACCTCCGGTCAGCGCTTCACCTGGGACGAGACGCCCTGGGAATGGGACAAGGGCTACGGCCGGCAGACCACCCCTGAATTCAACGTGGTCGCGGTCGACTACGGCATCAAGCGCAACATCCTGCGCCTGCTCGCCGGCGTCGGCTGCAAGGTCACGGTGGTGCCGGCGACCACGTCGGCCGAAGACATCCTCGCGATGAACCCGGACGGCGTGTTCTTGAGCAACGGCCCCGGCGATCCCGCCGCGACCGGCAAATATGCCGTGCCCATCATCCAGAAGGTGATCGAGTCGGGTACGCCGACCTTCGGCATCTGCTTGGGGCATCAGATGCTCGGGCTCGCCGTCGGCGCCAAGACCAAAAAGATGCACCAGGGCCATCACGGCGCCAACCACCCGGTGAAGGACGAGACCACCGGCAAGGTCGAGATCACCTCGATGAACCACGGCTTTGCCGTGGACCAGGCGACATTGCCCGCGGGAGCGACGCAGACCCATATCTCGTTGTTCGACGGCTCCAATTGCGGCATCCAGATCGACGGCAAGCCGGTGTTCTCCGTGCAATATCACCCGGAGGCGTCGCCCGGCCCGCGCGACTCGCATTACCTCTTCAAGCGCTTCGCCGACCTGATGCGCGACAAGAAGCGGGCGTAGGAACGTAGGCGGCCGAAATGAAGTTGTAGGATGGGTAGAGCGAAGCGAAACCCATCATCTGGTGGCTCACGGCAATCGCGATGGGTTTCGCTTCGCTCTACCCATCCTACGGGAGCTTCCCATGTCCGTCGTCAAGGCCGATACAACGCCGCTCACCATCGTCTTCGAAGATGACGGCCTGGTGCCGAACAATCGACTGCCGTTCCTGGTCTACAAGGCGACCGTCGACGTCGACAACGAGCATCCGGAGAAGACCATCGAAGGGTTGTTCGGCGCCAATGGCTGGGGCGCGATGTGGCGCAACGGCGTCTACGATTACCTGCACTATCATTCGACCGTGCACGAGGTGCTCGGCGTCTCACGAGGACATGCGCGCGTACAGTTCGGCGGCGATCGCGGCAAGGTGCTGGAGATCTCCGCCGGAGACGTCGCGATCCTGCCCGCCGGCACCGGGCACCAATTGATTGCCGCGAGCGATGATTTCTGCGTGGTCGGCGCCTATCCGCCGGGACCGTCGATGGAGATCACGCGACCGACGCCCGAAAATCACGCCAAGGCGCTGACGACGATCCCACAGGTCGCGACACCCAAGACCGATCCGGTGATGGGCGAGAATGGGCCGCTGGTGAGGTTGTGGAAGCGCGGCTGACCGTGCGGGCCAAGTGGCCCATCGCGCGTCCCCATGGGGTCAGCAGGACCGAAAGATGCGGGAAGTGCCCGCGGGGATATGCCTACGAGCGGGCACATAGCGCAACGAGCTAGCGATGGCCCGACTGGTTCACATTCACGCTTGTGCTAGATTGTACTCGTGGAGGTAGTTGAAACAGTCGTTCTTCGACATCGGACTTTATAGCATTTGATTCAATAATCTGCCCCGCGGGCGTCGTGTCGCGTCTTATGCTGCACACCCCCTCTTGCACAGCTGACATCCCTTGCCTGAACGCGAAGACTTCGAAGTCGAAGCATCCAACGATTGTGGAGGCCTGCCCCCATAAATCACAACAGCACACATCAGTTGAGGAGTAGTCGATATGTTTCGAGGAATTCTGACGCTGACTTTGTCTCTCGGCCTGGGCGCGGCGGCTCTGCCCGCTGCGCTTGCGCAACAAGCGGCGCCGGCAATCACCGAGCAGGAAGCGCACGCCATCGCGGTGGACGCCTATATTTATTTCTACCCTATCCTGTCGATGGACGTGACGCGGAAGCAATTCACCAACGGCACCACCGATTTCAAGGGCCCGATGAACACGTTCGTCAACGTGCCCGAATATCCGCCGGCGAATTTCAAGGGCGTGGTGCGCTCCAACTTCGACACGCTCTATTCCGTGTCATGGCTCGACATGACCAAGGAGCCTGTGGTGGTCTCGGTACCCGATACCGACGGGCGCTACTACCTGCTGCCGATGCTGGACATGTGGAGCGATGTCTTTGCGTCGCCGGGGTGGCGGACGACGGGCACCAAGGCGGGCACCTTCCTGCTGACGCCTCCCGGCTGGCGACCGGATCTGCGTGACAGATTTATCGATGAGTTCAAGCTCCCGAGAGACACGCAGCGGATCGACGCACCAACGCCTTATGTCTGGGTGATCGGCCGTACCAAGACCGACGGCCCGGCAGACTACGATGCGGTTCACAAGATCCAGGCGGGTTACAAGGTCGCGCCGCTTTCAGAATTCGGCAAGACGCCCAAACCCGTCGAATTCAAGCCCGACCCAAGCGTCGACATGAAGACGCCGCCGAAAGTCCAGGTCGATACGATGACGGCCGGCGTGTATTTCGCCTATGCGGCCGAACTGCTGAAGCTTCACCCGCCTCATATCACCGATCAGCCGATCATCGCGCAGATGAAGAAGATCGGCATCGAGCCAGGCAAGAGCTTCGACATCGGCAGGATCGACCCTGTCCTGCAGCGCGCCTTCGAGACCGCCCCGCAGGACGCGCAGAAGCTGATGGCCTGGAAGGTGCCGACGCTTGCGCGGGTTGCCAATGGCTGGTCGATGAACACCGATACGATGGGTGTTTACGGCAACTACTATCTGAAGCGTGCCATCGTCTCGCAATTGGGGCTCGGCGCGAATCTGCCCGAGGACGCCATCTATCCGCTCAATCTCGGCGACGAGACCGGCAAGCCGCTCGACGGCGCAAGCAAGTACACCATCACGTTCGAGAAGAATGCCGCCCCGCCGGTCAACGCGTTCTGGTCGATCACGCTGTACGATCCGGAAGGCTTCCAGGTCGGCAACGTGCTGAACCGCTTCGCCGTCAGCAGTTGGATGCCGTTCAAGTATAACGCGGACGGCTCGCTCGATCTTTACTTCCAGAACGAAAGCCCGGGCAAGGACAAGGAAGCCAATTGGCTTCCGGCGCCGAAGGGCCCCTTCAACCTGACCATGCGCCTCTACAGTCCGAAGTCCGAGGCGCTGACCGGAAAATGGAATCCTCCGCCCGTCGTCAAGACGCAGGCAACGCTGGGATTGTCGGCACAGTAAATCTCGATCGGGCGTCGGCGCCGTCTCAAGACCCACTAAAGCGGGATGACTTTTCTTCGAATCGTCATCCCGCTTTGATCTTTTTCGGAAAACCGGTGCCCACTTTTCTGGATCATGCTCTAGATTGGCTCGCGCAATCAATTGGGCGAGTTGATCAGACGGCTGGCGGATGACGGATCCGGTTCGCAGCCTCCGCACTTTCGGACGCCGCCCCCGTCTCAGTGACGGTCCATTGAGGGAGCAAGAAGATGCCGACCACCTTCACGCCGATGACCGCGCTGCTGGGCGGAGCCTTGATCGGCCTTTCCGCCGTGGCGTTGATGGCGTTCGCCGGTCGGATCGCGGGAGTGAGCGGCATCGCCGCCCGCCTGCTTCCGCCGTTCAACGATCAGGAATGGCCGGGTCGCCTCGCCTTCATTGCCGGGCTCGTCGCCGCGCCCGTCGTGGTACGTGTTGCCATCGGCAGCCTTCCGCCGCAAGCCATCGAGACCGGCGGTATCCTTTTGGCGATCGCGGGCCTTTTGGTTGGCTTCGGTTCGGTATGGGGCAGCGGCTGCACCTCCGGCCACGGCGTCTGCGGCATATCGCGGCTGTCGCTTCGATCCATTGTCGCTACACTGACCTTCATGGCGACGGGATTTGCGACGACCTTCATCATCCGGCATCTCGCATGAGGTCCCGCATGTCTGTTCTGATCCAGTTCGTCATCGGCCTTACATTCGGACTCGGGCTCTTGGTCTCCGGCATGTCCAATCCGGCGAAGGTCCTGAACTTCCTCGACCTCGCGGCGATTCGCACGGGATCGTGGGATCCCAGTCTCGCGTTCGTGATGCTGGGTGCCGTCATCATCACGTTTATCGGCTTCAGGGTTGTGCTGAAGTGGCCGCGACCGGTTCTTGCGGGTGCATTCCATCTGCCGACCAAAACCGATTTCGATTTGCGCGTGATCGTCGGACCTGCGATTTTCGGGGCAGGCTGGGGTATCGCCGGTTTCTGTCCCGGTCCCGCCTTCGTGGCGCTTGGTTATGGATCGTCGGCGTCGATCCAGTTCATGATTGCCATGCTGGTCGGAATGGCCGGCGCCCGCGCGCTCGCCGACCGGCAGCCGGCGCTTGCCGGATCACTTTACGAGTAGAGGAGCAGCCCATGTCCGACATTCCTCACACCGTCGACCTCTCCGTGAAGCCCGAGGTCACCGCATTCTTCGATCCGGCGACCAACACCGTCAGCTACGTGGTCAAGGACCCCACATCGAAGGCCTGCGCCGTGATCGATTCCGTGATGGACATCGATTACGCGGCCGGCCGCATCGCCTACCAATCCGCCGACAAGATCATCGATTTCATCACGAAGCACCGCCTCAAGCTGGAATGGCTGATCGAGACCCATGTTCATGCCGACCATTTGTCGGGCGCGCCCTACATCCAGAGCAGGCTCGGCGGCAAGATCGGCATCGGCGAGAAGATCACGGTCGTGCAGGAGACGTTCGGCAAGATCTTCAACGAGGGCACCGAATTCCAGCGCGACGGCAGCCAGTTCGACCGCCTGTTCAAGGACGGCGACACCTACCAGATCGGCGCGATGAAGGCCTTCGCGCTCTATACGCCCGGCCATACGCCCGCCTGCATGACGCATGTGATCGGTGACGCGGCCTTCGTCGGCGACACCTTGTTCATGCCGGACGGCGGCTCGGCGCGCGCGGATTTCCCGGGCGGCAACGCCCGCGATCTCTACCGCTCGATCCACCGGATTCTGTCGCTGCCGAACGAGACCCGCTTGTTCATGTGCCACGATTACGGCCCGAACGGGCGCGAGATCCGCTGGGAGACGACGGTGGCCGAGCAGCATGCCCACAACATCCACGTCCATGACGGCATCACGGAGGACGAATTCGTCGCCACGCGCGAAGCGCGCGACAAGACGCTGCAGATGCCGAAGTTGATCATCCCCTCGCTGCAGATCAACATGAAGGGCGGCAAGCTTCCGGCGCCGGACGCCGACGGCAAGCAATATCTGAAGGTGCCAATTAACCTGTTATAGGCTCAAACGGCGGCCAGGTAGCCCGCTGCCGTTCCGCACTCTTCGTCGCCGTTGCCCACCGTCTTTGGTGCTACGCCGCATTACTGCCTTCCTGGCGGCTGGCCTCGAACAGGAACCAGGTGCGCCGCTCGGTCTCGTCGATGAAGGTCTCGAGGATGCTTGCGGTCGCAGCGTCGCCGTGCTCGTCGGCGAGGTTGCGCGCCTTCCGCATTGCGGCCGCGACGTGCTTGTTGTCTTCCATCAATTCGCGCAGCATCTCGCGCGGAGGCACGTAATCCTCGTTGTTGTCCTTGATGGTCTGCAATTTGCTGACCTGGCTGATCGATTTCAGCGTGGTCCCGCCGATCTTGCGCACCCGCTCGGCCAGTTGATCGGTGGTGGCGAAGATTGCGTCCGACTGCTCGTCCAGCATCAGGTGGTAATCGTGGAAATGCCGGCCACTGACATGCCAGTGGAAATTCTTGGTCTTCAGGTAGAGTGCGAAGGCATCCGCGAGCAGCGTATTGAGCGCCGCCGAGACCTTCGTGACCGCCTCGTTGGGCAGGTCGGTCGGGGTATCGAGGTCGGGGGAGATTTTGTCGGATTTTGGATCAGGCTTGGCTTTGCTCACGTTGAACCTTCCTGTTAGGACACCGGACACCGGCGGCCCGAACTCCTGGTCGCCGGCCCCTCTAACGCATCATACGGATGCCGGTTCCTATGCCGGAACCCCAAGTTTTTGCCGGGCCCACTGCCGATGGATGAATGGATCGATTATTACGATTCCACGCATACGATTTATGTCAGCAAGCTGCATCGCGACCTGCATTTCCGGATCGTTGCGCGGGATATCATTGCCTATATCTCCTCGCCCGACGCCGTCGTGCTCGACTATGCCTGCGGCGAAGCGCTGTCCGCAGCAGAGGTCGCGGATGCCTGCGCCACGCTCTATCTCGCGGAGCCCGCGCCCGGCGTGCGCGGACGCCTGATCGCGCGCTTTGCGCCCAACACCAAGATCCGGGTGCGCTCGCTGGATGAGGTGGGGCAGATGGCCGAAGGCTCTGTCGATCTGGTCATCATGAATTCGGTCGCGCAATATATGACGGCGGAGGAACTGGACGCCTCATTCGCCGTCATTCGCCGCCTGCTCAAACCCTCCGGGCGCCTCATACTCGGCGATGTCCTGCGACCCGAAGTCGGCATGGGGAGGGACGTTCTCGCGCTGTTGGGTTTCGGCGCCCGCCACGGCTTCCTCAAGGATGCCCTGCTCGGGCTGATCAGCACGGCGCTGTCGGACTATCGGCAATTGCGCACGCGGATCGGCCTTCAGCGTTACGGCGAGGAGCAAATGCTGAAGAAGCTCGCGGCCGCCGGCTTCAAAGCTTCCCGCGCCCCCCGCAATATCGGCCACAATCCATGGCGGATGACGTTCGTCGCGCATCGTCCCGACGCGTGATCGTGCAACGCAACCGTTAGGGTTAATCCGGGGTAAGGATGGCTAGCGCCTGCGAAATGGGCAATGATCGCCTCGGCCCGGTGGCGGAACGCGTCGACGCGGGAGCAGTGCATTGCTCTTTATCCTGGTTCAAATCCAGGCCGGGCCTCCAACCTTCGCCGCTTTGCGGTTTCCGCTCGCGAGCCAGTCAGCTCGCAGCCACCACTTCGCATTCAGGAAATTGTAGCCGGTCGGCATCCCGCGCGGCCGAGGCGAGGATCACATCGAGCAAACCGGGAAAGCGCGCGTCGAGATCCGCGCGGCGCAGCCTCATATAGCGCGTGGTCCCGGCGATGCGGGTCTGCACCAGCCCCGCCTCGCGCAATTTCGCAAAGTGATAGGCGAGGTTCGACTTGCCGCTGAAGGCGTTGAAGTCGCCGCAGCGCAGCTCCGTGCTCGCGGAATCATATTTCGCCAGATTGTAGACGATCGCGAGCCGCGTCGGATCGCTCAGGCAGTCCAACACCATCGGCAATTCAAGTTGGTCCCGCGTGGGGTGTAAGGGCGTTCGGCTCATGACCCAAACATAACCACGCGGGTTTGCTGTCGCAATGTTCAATTGTCATTGAACCAATTGACATTCGTCACCGCTCGCTCGATAGTTCAATAAACCTTGAACATCGGGGACCATCATGAGCGTGTTCTGGCTGGCACTTGCCGCCTTTGCGATCGGCACTGAAGCCTTTGTGATTGCTGGTCTTTTGCCAGGGATCGCCAGCGACGTTCAGATCTCGGTCGCGGCCGCCGGCCAACTGGTGACGGCCTATGCCCTTGCCTACGCGATCGGCTCACCGATCCTGGCCGTCGCCTTCAACAATTTCGACCGCCGGAACGTACTTGCGCTGGCGCTTTCCTGCTTCATCGCGGGCAATCTGGTGGCCGTATTCGCTCCCGGGTTTCCGCTACTGCTGGCCTCGCGCGTGCTGATGGCGCTTGGCGCCGGCCTGTGCATGCCAACGGCGCTCGGCGTTGCGGTTGCCGTTGCCTCGCCCGAACGGCGTGCCCGGGCGGTTGCGCTGGTCACCTCAGGCATCACGGTCGCAACCGTGGTCGGTGTTCCCCTGGGCACCCTGATCGGGCATCAGTTCGGCTGGCGCGCGACCTTTGTCATGGTGGCGATCCTTGGCGCCATCGCACTGGCTGGCCTGCTGTTCGGCTTGCCGCGTGGCCTGCCGAGCAGCACCGCAACGCTCGGCGAGCGGCTCGCGGTGGCGCGGCACGGCGCCGTGCTCCATGCGCTCGGCACCACCGTGCTGTGGGCGCTCGGCGGCTTCACCGTCTTCACCTATCTCTCGGTCCCACTGCAAAAGCTCGGCTTCGACGCCTCGGATATCAGCCTGACGCTGCTGGTGTTCGGCTCGGCCGCCGCGATCGGCAACATGCTCGGCGGCACGCTGGCGGATCGATTTGGCACAACGCCAACCTCGGCGCTCGGACTTGCCGGCATGTCGATGGCGCTGATTCTGCTGTCGGTCACGCTGAAGACCGCCGCTCCCGAAGCGGCGCGCTACATCGTGCTTCTGCTCGTATTTTGCTGGGCGATCTCGGGATGGGCGTTCTATCCCGCCCAGATCGCCAGCATCATCCGGATCGAGCCGCAGGCCGCGATGATCGCGGTCTCGCTGAACGCCTCCAGCATGTATCTCGGTTTCGCCCTCGGCGGGGCGGCCGGGGGCGCGGTGCTCTCGGCGCTCGGGCCGACCGACCTCGGCTGGGTCGGCGGTGCCAGCGTCGCTGCGGCACTTGCCGTGCTGTGGCGACGCGCCCGGCAGGAACGGCTGAGACTCTACAAAATTGCCGGTTGACGGCGACTTTTTCGGGGTTTCGCAGGCCAAAAATCTGGTCTAAAGACCACCCGCGCGCGAGGGCATCCCTCACGCTGTGGCGATAGGGACGCGCGGTAGCGCGCCCTTTTTTTGTGCCCGAAAATTCCTGTTCCGCGAGAGCCGATGCCCAAACGAACCGACATCTCCACCATCCTGATCATCGGCGCCGGTCCCATCGTGATCGGCCAGGCCTGCGAATTCGATTATTCCGGCACCCAGGCGGTGAAGACGCTGAAGGAAGAGGGCTACCGCATCGTCCTAGTCAACTCCAATCCGGCGACGATCATGACCGATCCGGAGCTCGCGGACGCCACCTATATCGAGCCGATCACGCCCGAAATCGTCGCCAAGATCATCGAGAAGGAGCGCAACGTCATTCCCGGCGGCTTTGCGCTGCTGCCGACCATGGGCGGCCAGACCGCGCTGAACTGCGCGCTGTCGCTGCGCAAACAGGGCACGCTGGAGAAATTCGACGTCGAGATGATCGGCGCCACGGCCGACGCCATCGACAAGGCCGAGGACCGCGGCCGCTTCCGCGAGGCAATGACCAAGATCGGGCTGGAGACGCCGCGCTCGACCCAGACCAAGACCCTGCCCGACGCGCTGCGCGCGCTCGACCATATCGGCTTGCCCGCCATCATCCGCCCGTCCTTCACCATGGGCGGCACCGGCGGCGGCATCGCCTATACCAAGGCGGAATTCATCGAGATCGTCGAGCGCGGCATCGACGCCTCCCCCACCGACGAAGTCCTGATCGAGGAAAGCGTCCTCGGCTGGAAGGAATTCGAGATGGAGGTGGTGCGCGACAAGAAAGACAACTGCATCATCATCTGCTCGATCGAGAACCTCGATCCGATGGGCGTGCACACCGGCGATTCCATCACGGTGGCGCCGGCGCTGACGCTGACCGACAAGGAATACCAGGTCATGCGCGACGCCTCGCTGGCGGTGCTGCGCGAGATCGGGGTGGAGACCGGCGGCTCCAACGTGCAGTTCGGCGTCAACCCCGCCGACGGCCGCATGGTCGTGATCGAGATGAACCCGCGCGTCTCGCGCTCCTCCGCGCTCGCCTCGAAGGCGACGGGCTTCCCGATCGCGAAGGTCGCAGCCAAGCTCGCGGTCGGCTACACCCTCGACGAGATCGCCAACGACATCACCGGCGGTGCGACGCCGGCATCGTTCGAGCCGACGATCGACTATGTCGTGACCAAGATCCCGCGCTTCGCGTTCGAGAAGTTTCCGGGCGCCTCCACCACGCTGACCACCTCGATGAAATCCGTCGGCGAAGTGATGGCGATCGGCCGCACCTTCCAGGAGAGCCTGCAGAAGGCGCTGCGCGGACTGGAGACCGGGCTGACCGGCCTCGACGAGATCGAGATCGAGGGCCTCGGTCAGAGCGACGACAAGAATGCGATCCGCGCCGCACTCGGCACGCCGACGCCGAACCGCTTGCTGCAAGTGGCGCAGGCGATGCGGCTCGGCTGGTCGAATGAGGAGATCTTCAATTCCTGCAAGATCGACCCCTGGTTCCTCACCGAGCTGCGGGGCATCGTCGAGATGGAAGCCAAGGTCCGCGCCCACGGCCTGCCGCCGAACGGCTACGGCATGCGCATGCTGAAGGCGATGGGCTTTTCGGATGCGCGGCTCGCCGTGCTGGCCGACACCACGGAAGGTGAGATCACTGCCAAGCGCCACGCGCTCGGCGTCCGCCCCGTATTCAAGCGCATCGACACCTGCGCCGCCGAATTCGCCTCGCCCACGGCCTATATGTACTCGACCTACGAGGCCCCGTTCGCAGGTCTCGCTGCCGATGAGAGCGCGCCGTCGGACAAGAAAAAGGTCGTCATCCTCGGCGGCGGCCCGAACCGCATCGGCCAGGGCATCGAGTTCGACTATTGCTGCTGCCATGCCTGCTTCGCGCTCGACGATGCCGGTTATGAGACCATCATGGTCAACTGCAATCCGGAGACGGTGTCGACCGACTACGACACCGCCGACCGGCTCTATTTCGAGCCGCTCACCGCTGAGGACGTGCTCGAGATCATCGCGACCGAACGCAAGAACGGCACGCTGCACGGCGTTATCGTGCAGTTCGGCGGCCAGACCCCGCTGAAGCTCGCGCGCGCGCTCGAGGCCGCGGAGGTGCCGATCCTCGGCACCTCGCCCGATGCGATCGATCTCGCCGAGGACCGCGACCGCTTCAAGCGCGTGCTCGACAAGCTCCGCCTGAAGCAGCCGAAGAACGGTATCGCCTATTCGGTCGAGCAGGCGCGCCTGGTGTCCGCCGATCTCGGCATGCCGCTCGTGGTGCGCCCATCCTACGTGCTCGGCGGCCGCGCGATGCAGATCATCCGCGACGAGAACCAGCTCGCCGACTACCTGCTCGGGACGCTGCCCGAGCTGGTGCCGGGCGATGTCAAGGCGCGCTACCCGAACGACAAGACCGGGCAGATCAACACCGTACTCGGCAAGAACCCGCTGCTGTTCGACCGCTATCTCTCCGATGCGACCGAGGTCGATGTCGACTGCCTCTGCGACGGCAAGGACGTCTTCATCGTCGGCATCATGGAGCATATCGAGGAGGCCGGCATCCACTCTGGCGATTCCGCCTGCTCGCTGCCGCCGCATTCGCTCGATGCCAAGACGATCGAGGAGCTCGAGCGGCAGACCCGCGAGCTTGCGCTCGGCCTCGACGTAGTCGGGCTGATGAACGTGCAATATGCGATCAAGAATGGCGATATCTATGTGCTAGAGGTCAATCCGCGCGCCTCGCGCACGGTGCCGTTCGTCGCCAAGGTGATCGGCACGCCGGTCGCGAAGATCGCGGCGCGCATCATGGCCGGCGAGAAGCTCGCCGACTTCAATCTCAAGAAGAAGAAGCTCGAGCATGTCGGCGTGAAGGAATCGGTGTTTCCGTTCGCGCGCTTCCCCGGCGTCGACACCGTGCTCGGGCCGGAGATGCGCTCGACCGGCGAGGTCATGGGCATCGACCGCTCCTTCGAAGTCGCCTTCGCCAAGAGCCAGCTTGGCGGCGGCACGCGCGTACCGCGCAAAGGCACGGTGTTCGTGTCGGTGCGCGAGACCGACAAGAACCGCATCACCGATGCGGTCAGCCTGCTGCATGGGCTCGGCTTCAAGGTGATGGCGACGTCGGGCACCCAGCGCTTCCTCACCGACAAGGGTGTGCCGGCAGAAAAGGTAAACAAGGTGCTGGAGGGGCGGCCGCACATTGTCGACGCCATCACCAATGGCGACGTCCAGTTGGTGTTCAATACCACCGAGGGTCCGCAGGCACTCGCCGACAGCCGTTCTCTGCGGCGCGCTGCCCTCTTGCATAAAGTGCCGTATTACACCACTCTTTCAGGCGCTGTAGCGGCGGCCCAGGGCATCCGTGCCTACCGGGACGGGGACCTTGAGGTCCGGACGCTGCAGAGTTACTTTTCCGAGAACTGACCGTCAGCCTCGGCCCAAGATCTGTTCCCAGGGCCCGCTAAACGGTTGGTAATGAAGCCGATACGGCTGGAACTCACCGCCCGTTTGGATGTGTCTCGGCCCCTCAGGGGCCGCGAATCACTAAGCGGGCGGGCTGGCGTTTTGAGCCGTGATGGCCGGAGTCTAGCGCAACCGAAGCAACGCCTGCCCGCGCTCCGCTGCGGTTCGCCCCGATTTGAAGGATGAGAGATGATGGAAAAGGTTCCGATGACCGCGACCGGATATGCGGCTCTCACGGACGAATTGAAGCACCGCCAGTCGGTGGATCGTCCGCGAATCATCGAGCATATCGCCGAGGCGCGATCACATGGCGACCTCTCGGAAAACGCGGAATATCATGCCGCGAAGGAAGAGCAGTCCCATAACGAGGGCCGCATTGCGGAGCTCGAGGACAAGCTCGCGCGCGCCGACGTCATCGACATCACCAAGCTCTCGGGCGACACCATCAAATTCGGCGCCACGGTTACGCTGATCGATGAGGATACCGAAAAGAAAGCGGTGTGGCAGATCGTCGGCGAGGTCGAGGCGGACGCCAAGAAAGGCCGCATCTCCATCACCTCGCCGCTTGCGCGCGCGCTGATCGGCAAGACCAAGGGTACGACCGTGGAAGTGATGGCGCCCGGCGGCGCCAAGGCCTACGAGATCACCAAGGTCGAGTGGCGCTAGATCTATTCCATTTCGCGCATTCAAAAGAGGCCGCGTTCTCCCGACGCGGCTTTTTTCTTGCTGTAGCCGGTGGAGCCAACGGGTCGCGCGAACGCGCGCCCCGTTCGCTCCGCCCGGCTACAGGTTACGGTTGATATTCCGTTAACGGGATTGTGAGTGGAACCGCTGTCGCATTTCCCTCGTCTGCGACACGTACACTTGATTATGCTTCATAACTATCGCGAGGGGACATTCCGGTAACGGCGCCGATTTTTTGGTTCGATACAAGGAACTGCGCGCGCAGTTCTGCGTATCGAGCTGACCGCCTGTGGACAGCGGCATTTCATCGCGAGACGACCATTCGCCGCGGACGATGCCCGCGGTCATGCACCAGAGGGGGTAGAACATATGGACCAGATTTTCTCGAAATGGCAGCCGCTCGCGCTCAGCCTGTTTCGCTTCATCACCGGGCTTCTGCTGTTTCAGTACGGCGTCGCCAAGATCTTCAAATTTCCGGTCATCCCCTATTTCGCCGACATCCCGCCGCTGATCGTGGCCGCCGGCATGCTCGAGCTCGTGCTCGGCGCGCTCCTGATGGTTGGCCTGTTCACTCGGCTGTCCGCGTTCATCCTGTCGGGCGAGATGGCCTTCGCTTACTTCCTCGGGCACATGTTCAAGAACCCGTCCGCGCCGGTGTTTCTCCCGTTGCTCAACAACGGCACCGCAGCGATCCTGTTCTGCTTCGCCTGCCTTTATCTCGCAACCGCCGGCGGCGGCCCCATCAGCATCGACGCCGCAAGGAAGAAGTAGTCGTCGTCCCTCACCTCCCCTTGAAAAGGGGAGGTCGGTTTTGCGCGTGTCACGCGCAAAACCGGGTGGGGATCCTCTCTCCACGCACGCCAGCGCCCGTGGCGGACCCCCATCCCGACCTTCCCCCTTTCAGGGGGAAGGAGAAGAAACTCACCCCGCCGCTTTCACATCCAGCGGCACGGCGGCCTCGTATTTCGAATTATGCAGCACCAGCGATGTCCTGACATTGCGCACGTGAGGCGCGGCGGTGAGGTGGGTGACGAAGTTCTGGAACGTCGCCATGTCAGGGGCCACGCATTTCAGGATGAAATCCACCTCGCCCGACAGCATCCAGCACTCCCGCACCAAGGGCTCCTTGCGCACGAAATCCTCGAACGCGCGCAGATCCGCGTCCGCCTGGCTCGACAGGTGCACCGCGGCAAACACCGTCACATCGAAGCCGAGCCGCTGCGGGTCGAGCAATCCGCGATAGCCCAGGATATAGCCCGCTTCCTCCAGCGCCCTGACGCGGCGCAGGCAGGGCGGCGGCGAAATGCCGACGCGCTTGGCCAATTCCACATTTGTGATTCGGCCATCGGCCTGGATTTCGGCGAGAATCCGAAGGTCAATCTCGTCAAGATTCTTAGACACGCGGGTCTGGTTCCCAAGGGCTTGGAGGATTTGGTGGTTCTGACGGCAACTCTCATAACCCAGTCGGGTCGACAGCCGCAATTTTATTGCGCGTGCAGTGCGAGATTTGACGCGGCCCCGGGGAAAAACCGCTGATATGGATTGCAATTCTTGCATAGCTACCCAGATATATTAGAGTTGGGTTTGACTCTGGCGGCGCCGCCGCGATGCCTTTCCAGGCGCTTTCCGCACAAGTCCTGACAAAATCGCCCCTGAGAAGGGATTCGCTATGCCTGCTCCAATTCATGCCAAGGTCGTCATCATCGGGTCCGGTCCGGCCGGCTACACCGCGGCGATCTACGCGGCGCGGGCGATGCTGGAGCCGGTGCTGATCCAGGGCATCCAGCCGGGCGGGCAGCTCACCATCACCACCGATGTGGAGAACTATCCGGGCTTCGCCGACGTAATCCAGGGCCCCTGGCTCATGGAACAGATGGAGAAGCAGGCCGCGCATGTCGGCACCAAGCTCGTCACCGATCTCGTCACCAAACTTGACCTGTCGCAGCGGCCGTTCCGCCTGACCTGCGATAGCGGCGATGTCTATCTTGCCGAGACCGTCGTGCTCGCCACCGGCGCGCAGGCGCGCTGGCTCGGGCTGCCGTCGGAAGAGACGTACAAGGGCTTTGGCGTTTCGGCCTGTGCAACCTGCGATGGCTTCTTCTATCGCGGCAAGGAGGTCATCGTGGTCGGCGGCGGCAACACCGCGGTCGAGGAAGCGCTGTTCCTCACCAACTTCGCCTCGCAGGTCACCATCGTGCATCGCCGCGATCATTTCCGCGCCGAGCGCATCCTGCAGGACCGCCTGTTCAAGCATCCGAAGATCAAGGTGGTCTGGGACAGCGCCATTGACGAGATCCTCGGCGCTGAGAACCCGACCAAGGTCACCCATGTACGCTTGAAGAACGTCAAGACCGGCGCACTGACCGAAGTGCCGGCCGACGGCGTCTTCATCGCCATCGGTCATGCGCCTGCGACAGATCTCGTCAAAGGCCAGATCAAACTCAAACCCTCCGGCTATGTCGAGGTGGCGCCCAATTCGACTGCGACCTCCGTGCCCGGGCTGTTTGCCGCCGGCGACGTGGCGGACGAAACCTATCGCCAGGCGGTGACGGCCGCCGGCCTCGGCTGCATGGCAGCGCTTGAGGCTGAACGCTTCCTGGCTTTGCGCGCGAGCGATCGCGCGGCGGCGGAATGATCATGGCTAGAACACGCGATGGATTTACGGACATGGACTGGGACAAGCTGAAGGTGTTTCACGCGGCGGCGGAAGCGGGAAGCTTCACGCATGCCGGCGAGCAGCTTGGCCTCTCGCAGTCGGCGGTCTCCAGGCAAGTCAGCGCGCTGGAGCAGGAGCTTTCGGTCTCGCTGTTTCACCGCCACGCCCGCGGCCTGATCCTCACCGAGCAGGGCGACCTGTTGTTCCGCACCGCCCATGACGTCTTCATGCAGTTGCAGGCGGCGCGGGCAAAGCTCACCGACAGCCGGGAGCGGCCGAGCGGCGACCTCAAGATCACGACGCCGCCGGCGCTCGGCATCAACTGGCTGATCCCGCGGCTCGACGAATTCACTCAGCTCTATCCGGACATCCGGATCTCGCTGATCGTCACCGACGAGGATCTCGATCTCTCGATGCGCGAAGCCGATGTCGCGATCCGCACGCGCAAGCCGACGCAGCCCGACCTGATCCAGCGCAAGCTGTTCTCGATCGGCTTCCACGCCTATTGCTCGCCGGAATACATCAAGCGCTTCGGCACGCCGCGCACGCTCGACGATCTCGACTCGCACCGCATCATCATGCTCGGCGACTCCCAGGTCCCGACGCATCTGCAGAACCGCGCCTGGCTGATCGATGCCGGCCGCAACGGCTCGGGTCCGCGCGAACCCTACTTCAAGGTCAACAACATCCTGGGGTTGGTACGCGCCTGTCAGCAGGGTCTCGGCATCGCCGCGCTGCCGGATTACCTGGTCGAGGAAGATAGCCGTCTGGTGCAACTGTTCGGCGAGTCCGACTCGATCCAGCTCGACACCTACTTCGTCTATCCGGAAGAGTTGAAGACGGTGGCGCGCGTGCAGGTCTTCCGCGACTTCGTGGTCAGCAAGGCGCAGCGCTGGCCGTCGTAATCGGCCGTTTTCATTCGGCCATTTTCATAGAGGCCCCGGACTCCGCATGTCTGACATGCGGCTCGGACGGTTGCTGCATGGCACTGATGGGGATCATAGTGCTTGTGCGCTGAGCGGTCGCGCTACGCTTATGTCCCCCTCCTCCAGTGGTGCGGAAGCTCAGTAATCCCTCTTGGAAGGTGATTGTGTCGGCCTCACGTGGCCAATACCTTAAGCCGGGCTCGATCGAGCCCGGCTTCTTTTCGCCTTCTGCCCTCAACCGTGCATTGACAACCTCCGGCTGTCCCACCAGTATCGCGACATGATCACGAATTCGTGCGCAGCTTTGTCGTCGAAAAAAGCTCCCCATGCGGGGAGCCGAGATCGACGCGCGCGATAGAGTTACATCGACCGAACCGATCCCGAAGACCCCGCCGCCTGGACGGGGTTTTTTATTGGTCCCGTCTCCGGCGTTTCACGCTACTCAAGGAGAAGGACCATGACTGATCTATCCGAGCCACTACAGGGCCTGTGGCTGCCCCTGATCACGCCATTTCGCGACGGCAAGCTCGACGAGCAGTCCCTGCGCCGTTTGGTGCGGCACTACGCAAGCGGCCCGGTCGACGGATTGATCCTCGGCGCCACGTCAGGCGAAGGCATGTCGCTGGCTATCTGCGAGCTCGAACAGCTTGTGGAGGTGGTACGGTCAGAGATCAACGATGTCGGCCGTTACCTGCCGATCTGTCTCGGCCTCTCCGGCGCCAGCACCGCCAAGATCAAGGACGTGCTGGACGAGACGGCGGCCTGGCCGATCGACTTCTACCTGATCGCGAGCCCCTATTACGTCAGGCCGTCGCAGCGCGGCCTTCTGCAGCATTTCACCGAGCTGGCCGATCACGCCTCCTGGCCGCTCCTGATCTACAACATTCCCTACCGGACCGCGGTCAACATCACCAACGAGACGCTGCTCGCGCTCGCAGAGCATCCGAACATCGTCGGCATGAAGGACTGCTGTGCCGACCGCGCGCAATCGATCGACTTCCTCGCGCAACGTCCGCCCGGCTTCCGCGTGCTGACCGGCGAGGACGCGCAATATTTCGACGCGCTCAGCGACGGCGCCGACGGCGCGATCCTGTTGTCCGCGCATGTCGAAACCGAAGTATTCGCCTCGGTGCGATCGCTGCTGAGGCAGGGCAAGCGCGAGGCCGCATCGGCAGCGTGGCAAGGCATTTCCGACTTGACGCGCCTGTTGTTCGTCGAGCCGAGCCCGGCGCCAGCCAAGCATTGGCTGTGGCGCACGGGTTTGATCGACAGCGCGGAAGTGCGACTGCCGATGGTCGAGGTGAGCATGGAGCTTGCGGCGCGGCTGGATCGCGAGATCGAGCGCAGGAGTCGTCAACGCGAGGAGAGCCTCGTCGTCCCAGCCTTGAGCCGGGACCCATAACCACAAAATCTCACTGTGGCGCTAAGCTGGAACTCCGCGCGACTGCAAACAACCAACATTGGTGGTTATGGGTCCCGGCTCAAGGCCGGGACGACACCGGCGTTACTATTGTGAGCAGCGTAGCGCGAAACAGCGACAATCAATCCAGCTTCGCCCTTGCAAGCCGCAGTGCGTTGCCGATGACGCTGACGGAGGACAGCGCCATCGCGGCGGCGCCGATCATCGGTGACAGCAAAATGCCGAACACCGGATAGAGCACGCCGGCCGCGATCGGCACGCCGGCGGCGTTGTAGACGAATGCGAACATCAGGTTCTGGCGGATGTTGCGCATGGTCGCAACCGATAGCCGCCGCGCCCGCACCAGGCCGCGGAGATCGCCGGTGAGCAGCGTCACGCCGGCGCTCTCGATCGCGACGTCGGTGCCGCCGCCCATGGCGATGCCGACATCGGCGGCCGCCAGCGCCGGCGCGTCATTGACGCCGTCACCGACCATCGCGACGACACGGCCCTCGCCGCGCAGCCGCTCCACCACCTCGCTCTTGCGGTCCGGCAGCACGCCGGCTTCGACCTCCTCGATGCCGAGCCGCTTCGCCACCGCGCGCGCGGTGGTCGCATTGTCGCCGGTCAGCATCACGACGCGCAGGCCGTCGCCGCGCAGTGCCGCGAGCGCGTCCCTGGCCGACGGCTTGATCGGATCGGCGATCGCGATCACGCCGGCCGCACGCCCGTCGACCGCAACATAGATCGCGGTCGCGCCGTCCTGCCGCGCGGTCTCCGCCGCCGCATCGAGCGCGCTGGTTGCGATCCTCAATTCGCCCATCAGCATGGCATTGCCGAGCGCGACCTGCCTGCCTTCGATCGCGCCGGTTGCGCCCTTGCCGGACGGTGAGGTGAAGCCGCTGACCTCGGCGAGTGCAAGCTGGCGCTCCTTGGCGGCATTCAGGATCGCCAGCGCCAACGGATGCTCGCTGCCCCGCTCGACGCTGGCGGCAAGGCGCAGCAGTTCGGTCTCGTCGAACTCCTTCGCGGCGATCACGCCGACCACCTTCGGCTTGCCCTCGGTAAGCGTGCCAGTCTTGTCGAGCACCAGCGTGTCGATGCTCTCCATCCGCTCCAGCGCCTCCGCGTTGCGGATCAGGATGCCCGAATGCGCGCCGCGCCCGACCCCGACCATGATCGACATCGGCGTGGCAAGCCCAAGCGCGCAAGGGCAGGCGATGATCAGGACGGTGACGGCCGCGACCAGTCCGAAGGTGAAGCGCGGCTCGGGCCCGAACACCGCCCAGGCGGCGAACGCCAGCACCGCGACCGCGATCACCGCGGGCACGAACCAGCCGGCGACGCGATCGGCGAGCCGCTGGATCGGCGCCCGCGAGCGCTGCGCCTTCGCGACCATGTCGACGATCCGCGCCAGCATGGTGTCGCGGCCGATCTTCTCGGCGCGCATGACGAAGCCGCCGCTCTGGTTGACGGTGCCGCCGATCACGCGGTCACCCTCGTTCTTGGACACCGGCATCGATTCGCCGGTGACCATGGATTCGTCGAGCACCGCGTGACCTTCGATGACGATGCCGTCGACCGGCACCTTCTCACCCGGACGCACGCGCAGGCGATCGCCAACCGCGATCGCCTCGATCGCGACGTCTTCATCGCCATGGTCGGTGATACGCCGTGCCGTCTTCGGCGCCAGCCCGAGCAGCGCGCGGATCGCGCCCGAAGTCCGCGCCCGCGCCCGCAACTCGAGCACCTGCCCGAGTAGCACCAATACCGTGATCACGGCGGCAGCCTCGAAATAGACCGCGACCTGGCCGTGCATATCGCGGAACGCCGGCGGGAACAGATGCGGCGCCAGCGTGCCGACCACGCTGTAGACATAGGCGACACCGACGCCCATCGCGATCAGCGTGAACATGTTGAGATTGCGCGTCACCAGCGACTGCCAGCCGCGCACGAAGAACGGCGCGCCGGCCCACAACACCACCGGCGTCGCCAGCGCGAACGAGATCCAGTTCGCCCATCCCATCGGCACCAGTTCGAGGCCGAAGGCATGGCCGCCCATCTCGATCGCGAACACCGGCAGCGTCAGCACCAGCGCGATCCAGAACCGGCGTGTCATGTCGACGAGCTCCGGATCGGGCTTGTCGTCGAGCGTCACCTCTTCCGGTTCGAGCGCCATGCCGCAGATCGGGCAGGAGCCCGGCCCGACCTGCCTCACTTCCGGATGCATCGGGCAGGTGTAGATGGTGCCGGGGGGCAGCGCCGGCTCGCTCTCGCGGGGCTTTAAAAATTTCTCCGGCTCGGCCGCAAACCGTTCGCGGCAGCGCGCGCCGCAGAAGACGTAATCCTCGCCCTTGTAGCTGAAGCGATGCTTGGCGGTGGCACGATCGACCTTCATGCCGCAGACGGGATCGGTCGCAAGCGCGCCGCCCTCGTCCGCGGCGCCGTGCTTGCCGCCGCAGCAGCTAGCCGCTGGGGCGCCATGACGATGCGCGTGCCCCTCATGCGCGTGACCGCGCCCTGCCTCTGTCATAGCGAACTCTTCCCGGGCCGAGCTCCGGCCCTTGAACCTGATACCCTATGGGGGTATATGAACCCTATGCGTGACGAGATCAAGAGTTCCTGCCTCAAACGGCTGAAACGAATCGAAGGCCAGATCCGCGGCCTCGCCAAGATGGTCGAGGACGACCGCTATTGCATCGACGTGGTGACCCAGATCGCCGCCGCACGCGCCGCGCTGCGGCGGGTCGAGGAGGAGGTCTTGCGCGACCACGTCGCCCATTGCGTCGAGCACGCGATCTCCTCCGGCGACAAGGCCGACCAGCGCCAAAAGATCGCCGAGTTGATGGACGTGATCGGCCGCGCCGATCGGTGATGCTCTCGCTTCCCCTCAGACGGCGTGAATCGCTGCTGACCTCCATCCCAGCCTTCCCCCTTTCAAGCAAGGAGCGCAGGGAGTCAGCGGCTGCGTGGTCACCTCCCCTTGAAAAGGGGAGGTCGGTTTGCGCGTCAGGCAAACCGGGTGGGGATCAGCTCTCTCCACACGCGCAAGAAGAGGCCGCCGCGCCGTGGTTAATCCGCGGTAGCACCTGTGGTCAAATGCAAGCGAAACTGCGAGCGGAACCTTAAAAAGCTTCAGCTATCCATCGCCCCGCCAAAGAATACGGGGCGCATCGTGCACAAAGAATTTGATCCAGTTTTACACCATCAAGGATTTACGACCGGCGACATCCTCTGGGCGCTCGGCATCTGGTCGGTGATCCTCACCCTCTCGCCGGTCATCATCTTCTACATGCTGATGGTGGCGTGAACGCCACCACGCACTCAGTCATTCCGGGGCGCGCATCGCGCGAACCCGGAATCCATTCATCCGCAGACCGCGCGGCGAAATGGATTCCGGGCTCGCGCCAAGAGGCGCGCCCCGGAATGACGGAGTGTGTTGGTACGTCACCAACAACCAACCACCAACAAAAACGCGCGGGGGGCCGCGCGCTTTTGTCAGTCTGGAAGGCCTGTCGTTGATCAGGCCGCCTGCTTGTGCATCGCGCCGCTGGCCGATGCCGCGCCGCGGATCGCCTTGATCGAACGTTCGATCGCGGCCCACAGCCGGCCGATCTCGGCGGCCGCGCGCCCCTCGGCATCATATTCGCGGGCGCCTTCACCATGGCTCAGCGCCATCAGCAGATCGGCGCGATTGGTGATCTGTCCGCTCCAGACCGGTGCACGGAATTTCGCCAGCGACTCGCGCGCGATCGTGACGATCGGGCTCTCGGCGCCATCGCGCTGAGCCGGCGCGCCGTTGATCACGACCGCATAGGGCTTGCGCGTTGAACGGCAGGTCTGGATCGTTTCCTGCACCGCGTTGACGTCGAACACGCCAGGCCGCGCCGGAATGATCACCATGGTCGCATTCTTGATGGCATCGTCGACGACGGCCGACAGGTTCGGCGGCGTGTCGATGAACACCCACTCGATCCCGTCGCGCTTGGCCGCAGCCACGATGCCGCTCACGGAATTGACGGCGGCCTTGATCGGCGGTTCGTTGGTGCCGCGCAGCTTGTGCCACAGCGTCAGCGAGCCCTGCGGATCCGCGTCGATCAGCAGACAAGGCTTGGTCGATTTGTGTACATGGGCAGCCAGATGAGCAGCCAGGGTGCTTTTGCCCGAGCCCCCCTTACGCGAAGCAAAAACAATCACGTTCATTACGTTGGCCTCCAGATTGACCCCAGACCACGAAAATGAATCAGCGTGGTGATTCGCGAAAGCAGAAATTTGCGGACAATGGGGCGTGAGCCGCAAATTGCCGGAAAATGTTGTTGTTTGAGTCACACCTTGCGGTGCACACAACCAGCAATAGAAGCGAATGCGCGTTTTTGCCGCGAATCACGGCACGTTTTTTGCGCGCCGGCGCTCGGTCCACTTGCGCTCAACCCACCCGAGAGTCCGCGCGGTGGGCTTTTGTAACGCTGGCACGTCTTGCGCGAACAAAAGGAGTCCAAGCGGCAGCATCCATAGGCCGAGCACCGGCAGGAAGCTGAAGACGCCGCCGAGCATCAGCAGAACGGCAAGCGGCATCCGCGCGTAGCGCGACGACGGCTTGCGCAGCCATCCGACAAACCTGGCGGGCCGCGGCGGCAGCTTGCCTTCGAACCAGGCAAAGTGCCGGTCCATTTCCATTCTGTCGTGTTCGCTCACCGGATTCTCCTCTGGTGAGAAGATGTTGATGAGCGAAAACGCCGCAAGGCGTCAGTCTGTCGCGCGCGCAGGACTTGAACCAGCGCTCGTCCGACTCCCGCCGGACTCGCGTTGCTTCGCGATTTCGCGATGTCGCACCTTATTCCGCGGACCTTGCGCGACGCCTGCGCTCCCGTCGTTCCTCCGGGTCAGCACTGAAGAACACGCGGCACGGCGGCGAGAGCTGCGCCTTGTTGCGGACCATGCAGGCGGTGATCATGTCGACATCAGGAATGAACGCGCTGCAGAGTCGCATCGCATCGGGCGAGCAAGCCTGCTGCTGCTCGGGCGTGTAAGCGGCGCCGGGTCGTGGCCACGTTGCGACGATCACCGTCGCGGCCAACAGCAAACCGAACCTGTAATAAGTGGAGCCGAGAATCGTCATTGTTCCTCTCGTCATCGATCTGCGGAAATAGTCGATGAAGGCTGTTGGATTGGCAAGCCAAGGTGACGGGAACATCACAGCCGAAGCGCGGCACGGCGTCAGCAGTAAGATGGCCAGAACAAGGAAGGATGATGGCTTGATGGAGCGATACAGGTGCCGGAATTGCAGCGGATGGACTTAGCTGCTGATAACGCTGAAGAAATTCTTTCCAGTAATGTTACATTCGTATCAGGCGCGGGTGTTGCGCAAAAGCTTCATCGCATGGCGAGTTTATGCAGACTCATTCACTCGCTTAGGGATCACTGATGTCCCGACCTCGATAAGGTCACGCTCAGGTGACAAGCCGGTATCAGACGACGACGATGCCGGAATGTTTGGCCTTCTCTTCCGGCTCGACATGGATGGTGATCCGCCTGTCTTCATCCTCCGCCCGCAAGGCCGCTTCGAGACGGTCACATATCCGGTGCGCCTCTGACACCGTCATCTGCCCGGGGACGACGAGGTGGAACTCGATGAACGTGACGCGCCCTGCGTGGCGCGTGCGAACGTCGTGAGCTTCCAGCGCACCGGCCGCATGGTCGGCAATCGTCCGCCGAATCGCGTTCAACGTTGCCTCGGGCACCGCTTCATCCAGCAGGCCCCCGGCGGACTCCTTGAGGACCCCCCAACCGGACCACAGGATTGTCGCAGCGACGATCAGGGCAAGCGCAGGATCGAGAAACTCCCATTTCATGACGAGCGCGAGCACAAGCCCGATCAGTATGCCGACGGAAGAGATCACATCGGTCAGGAGATGTCGGCCGTCCGCAACCAGCGCCGGCGAGCGCATGCGCCGTCCCCGCACGATCAACACCCAGGCCCAGATGGCGTTGACGATGCTGGCGAGCCCGTTCACGAGCAGCCCTTCCGGCACGACAGCCAGTTTTCTCGGGTGCAGGAAGCCGTCATACGCCTCGCGCACGATCAGGAGCGCCGCGATGATGATCATCACGCCTACCAACACCGCGCTGAAGTATTCGATCTTGTGATGCCCGAACGGATGATTGGCGTCGGCGGGCTTTGCCGACATGCGAACCGCCCAGAATGCAACAACGGCGGTGACGACGTTGACGATGCTTTCGAGCGCGTCGGAGTAGAGTGCAATGGACCCGGTCAGCCAATACGCCAGGTATTTCAAACCGAGCACCAAAACGCTGACGAGAATGCTTCCTATCGCAACGTTCAGTGGCTTGTTCATCGCTCGGATCGTGTTGAGTGGTGGGCCACGTGCTGTACCGAGGCGACGGAAGGCTTGCAACTTCAATCGCAGCGCTCAGATGCGAATGAATTTGAGTTGCGCCACACGCGGAGTGCAGCGCCACGACAAGTACGATCCGCGCTACAGGAAGCGGGTCGACCCGGGACTTGTTCGAGTTCGGTGATTGACGTTGCGGAGTATCGAAGCGTCATGTCAGATGGCTCGCTCCGCGCAGGCTCGTTTAAGGGGCTCTCAAGGGGTGAGAATTGAGCCTTTCCGTCGACGGTCTGTCATCCCGTCTCACCGGCTCGGTCTTCACCGGATCCACCTTGTCGCACCAAACGCACTTGAGTTCTGTTCTCCCGTTCGCGCTCAGCACCGGGACCAATCTCCTGCCGCAATGCAAACACCGCGTAACCGGGTCCATCGCGTTTCTCCGTCCGGTGCCAACGCAGGAACGGTAGCCACGTTCCTAAGCTGGCAGACAACGAGAGCTCCGGCTAATGCCGAGCCGGCCGAGAAGTGCTTCTTAGGCTTTGTGCGTGGGCCGCGGCGCTTTCGTTGGCGAGGCCTGTGCTGCAGGACATCCACGGCACAGGAACCTCGAAGCTCCGTGAAGGTTGGCAGATCGGGCGGGAGCCTGGAAGGGAGACGATGATCCGCCCAATCTGTACCGCCTTGGTGCTCACTTGCTTGTCAGCATCTGCATCGGGATCCGCGGAAACTTGTGTTGCCTCTCATTATGGCTACGTCGGCGGTCGAACCGCGTCGGGCGAGCGGATGGATCCAAACGCGATGACCGCGGCGCATCGTACCAGGCCATTCGGCTCTCACGTCACAGTCACCTCGCACTCAACCGGCCGAAGCGTCACGGTTCGGATCAACGACCGTGGTCCCTTCATAAAGCGGCGGTGCATAGACCTATCCAACGGAGCTGCGCGCGCACTTGGGATGGCCGGGACCGCCTCGGTCTCACTCGAATGACGAGCGAAACTTGAGTATCATTCTGAGGTCAGCGCGCGCTTGACCCCGGCCTCCTTGGCGATTTGGTAAACCCTGGCTGCCGATCCAGCAAGGTCGGCTTTCAGAAATCTCGCGTCATGTGCTGCGAGACGAATGCCAGCACTGCCCTCGCATCGTCGAAATCCGGAAGGACGATGCCCTACACCTTTATAGGCCGCATTCCGTCTATCGCCCAGCGGCTGCTCGATTAGACCTGCTCCAATCGAACAGGCCGGCACGCGGAAGATAGATGCTGGCCGGACTGGTCAGCTCAGCTATGCTGTGAAGATTGCGCTTCTCGACCTCTTGGCGTCCGAGCTTCGCAAGGAAGAATAAGCCCGCCTCATTCTCGTGGAGAAGAGCTTCGTCCACGATTCCATTGAGCGTGCGCCGTGGATTGGAAACAACGAGAGTTGCGTCTTGCAAATTCGGGGCGATGCCATCGGCAACATGCAGCGGCTTCGCATTCTTGATCGCCAAAGACGCGGCTCACGGCGGGTTGCTCGCGCCTCTCTCATTCAGCGATCTCCTTAGTAACGACCTAGCGGCTTGTCACGAAGGTGATGATGGCCTCATCAAAGGCAGGTGCATTTTCGCCAGGGACGGTGTGAGAGGAGTCGGGAATCTTGATGCGCATTCGCTTGGGAAGGCAATTTTCCAACTGGTCCACGATGCGATGAAAAAACGCGGGACTCCGCTCACCATTGATCAGAAGTGTTGGCGCCGAAATGCGCTTTGCCATTTCACAGGTAAACACCGGACGTGGGCGGGAACTTATCGTGTCCGCAACCGCCGACGCCGCATTGTCGGACATCATTTTGCGATCGCCATCTGATCGTCGGTCGTAGGTGCCGGGTCCGCCAACCGCTTCCGCAAAGAGGCGCAGCCCTGTATCGACATCGTCTTTTCGGAAAGCTTCCCGCGAGGAAGCAAATCGCGCGCCCCACTCTTTCAGTAGTTCTGCGCTCCCCGGTATCCCCGCGAGCAGCCCCGCAGCCGGCGGTTCGTTGACGACCAGCGATATTACCATCTCGGGATGATTGGATGCGAAGAACAGCGCGGCATGTGCACCGGCCGAATGCGCGACGATGTGCGCGCGTTTTATGCCGAGTTCTGCGAGGATGGCGGCCAGATCCTCGCCGTGGACGTCCGCCGCGGCATCTGGCAGGCCGTCCTTGCTAGTTGCGTTGGGAAAATGGTTCTGCCGGCTATAGGCGATGATGCGATGTTTTTTTGAAAGCACCGGAAGGTGCCCATTCCAGAAACGATAATCCTGAAGTCCACCGTGCACGAGAACGATCGGATCACCCTCGCCGGCCTCTACATAGGCGAATTTCGTATCGGCGGCCCTCAGCTCTTTGACATTCTCGGCGATGACTGGCGACGAGAGTCCAACCGCGAAGGCGACGCCGGCGAGCGACCCCTTGATCCCGAAGTGCATGATCGAACTCCAGCGGTTGAGGCAGAGCACCATACCGCCCCAACCGTGAATTCACCATGCGTCGTTGCGTTGCAGCCGTTGATCAACCAAGAGCTGAAGCGGGCTCGGCAATCTGACGCGCCCGTAGCTCCTGAGGAGCAAATAGTCGGCCTATCAAGCCACGTTGGAAGCGGGTGCAACTTAGATTGGTACAGTTGGGTGGGCTCGAACCACCGACCTCCTGTTCCACAGACAGGCGCTCTAACCAACTGAGCTACAACTGCATCCTACGACGAGGCCGCGCAAAGGGGCCTCGCGAATGGGCCGGAAACTAGGTGCAACGCCCCGCTTTGGCAAGGCCGAACAAGGCGGTTTCCCGCTTCCGAATACCCGGTAGCCCGGATGGAGCGAAGCGCAATCCGGGGGCTTTCCAAACTTCAGCACCGTTCCCGGATTGCGCTTCGCTCCATCCAGGCTACGGACCTACGCAGGTCCAAAACAAAAGGCCCGGGCTCGGTCGCCCGGGCCTTTCTGTGATTTTGCCTCAGTCAGGCGGCCGGCTTGTAATATTTCGAGGCGCTGGCCTTGATCGGCTCGGCGGTCTGGTTGGCGACCTTCTGGCCGAGTTCGGTCAGTTCCTTGGCCTGGGCGCTGAAGGCCTCGAGGCTCTTGCGGGTCTGGGTGGTCCACAGCTCCAGAGCCTCGGAGGGCGTCTTGGCGCCGAGCAGTTCCTGGGCGAAATCGAGCGCCGAGGTGGTGTTGGCCTTCACGAACTCCATCACCTTGGCGGTATATTCGCTCGCGCCCTTGCTGGCGCTGGTGAACACCGCCTCGATGGTGCCGTTATGGGCCTCGGCGGCGTCCTTGAACTTGGCGTAGTTGTCGCGCGCCTGCGAAACGCCCTTTTCGGCGAACGCGCGCATCTGCTCTGGAACTTCGAACGGGATGATAGAAGCGGAAAACGGATCAGTCGAACTGGTCATCGCATGCATCCTTCACAACGGGGTAAAGTCCGGTGACCCCATTGCGAACGCCGCCGGCCCGCGAGGACCGAGAACGGTCGAATCGGATCACGCTGCCTAGTTCCTATTCCACGGAATGCCCTGTCCCTGGGCAGGACAAGTAAACCTCTTTATCATGTCAATTTTGTGCAACGCAACGTTAAATCGATGCGATGCCGAATTTGTCGGCCCACGGGTCCCGAGGGTTTCCGACCGGCGGCTAATGCCGCGCCAAACCTCACGGTTTCGGCTTGATCGCGTCCATCGCGGCGCGGCTGACGATCTGGCCCATTTCGCTCGCCTGCTGCGCCAGCTCGCGCATCTGGGCCTGCACATATTCGCCGTGCAGCCGCATCACTTCGCTGACGTCCTTGGCCTTCACGAGGGATTCCGCATAGTCCAGCGACGCCTTGACGTTGTTTTCGGCGTAAGTGAGCGCCTTGCTCGAAATGTCCTTGGCGCCGGCGCGAACCGTGGCGCTGCGCTCCTCCAGCGAGCCTGCGGTCTCCTGTGCGTCGGCCAGAAACTTCTCGAAGGTCTTGCGCGCCTGCTCGAAGCTCGCTTCGGCCATCGATCGCACGTCCTTCGGAAGCTCGAAACGGTCCGGCGCATCGTTGCTCATGGTCCACTCCTTGTTCTCTGCCAGGCCTTTTTGGCCCTTTCCTCCCCGCTCGGGTCGCACCAGCCTACCGTCAAAAGACCTCGCCCGAATGACGGAAGCTTTTTTTGCGGTCGTGAACTTTTGACGCAGGTTTACAAGGTACAACGCCAAAGCAGGCTTGATCGTTCGGGCGAGTTAACGTTATCGCGGCTAGGATCGTCGGTCGTTTGGCGAGGCCGTGGACCTGCCGCGTCGCACTTGCGATACTAACGGTCTGTTAAGGCTGTCGTCGTTTGGCCGCCGATTTCTTTCAGCCATCGGCGAGCGAGAAGCGAAACCGTGCGGTCAAGTTGTCGCGATGAATAGTGCGGAATTCCAGTTGCAGGGCCTCGGCGATCCCAGGCTGGCCGTGCATGCAACGAGCCCCCTGCCCACCTGGCTGTGGTCGATCGACGGCAAGCGGGTGTTGTGGGCCAATCCGGTCGGCGCGCAATCGTTCGGCGCCGGGAACGGCGCGGCACTTTTGGGGAAGGTGTTCGGGCCGGCCGACCAGCATCGGCGGCAAGTCACACAGCTCGCCGGCCGCCTGCCGCAAAACGGCGCGGTGCGGCTGGAGCGGCTGCGCGGCTTCGGCGCGCCGCTTGGCATGCTCGCGACCTGCGCCTGCTCGCGGCTCGAATTCGCCGATGGCCGGCATGCCGTCTTGATCGCCGCCGCGAGCGGCGCGACCGATCGCACGATGCCCCTGCTCGAGCGGCTCTCCCGGCTGGTCCGGGACGTCAAGATACCGATCGCCGCGTTCACGCGCGACGGCATGTTCGTCGGCGCCAGCGACGCCGCCCGGGCGCTGCTCGGCTTCCGCAATCTCACCGAGGCCGGCCTTGATGCCGCGCGCGAAGACGCGCTCCGGCAGGGCCGGGTCGAAACCTCCTTCCGCATCGGCCACATGGTGCTGCAGCGCGTCGGCAGCGGGGCGGATGTCGGCCTCATCGCGCTGCTGATGCCCGCGGTCACAGAGACCGAGGTCGCGCCTTCTCCGCCGGAAACCGCGACCGGCCCGGCGGCCAGGCAGCCATTCTACGAGCAGCCCGCTTTGTCAGGAGAAGCGCCCGCCGAATTCGCGCTGTTCGACGCGCTGGATACGGAACCCGAGGACCCCGAGCCCTCGCCCTTCATCGCGCCAGTCGCCGACGAGCCGTCGGCGCCGGTCGCAACGCCCTTGTCCTACACGACGCCGGATGGACGCACGCCGGCCGGCGCGTCCGAAAAGACGCCGTCATGGCATGACGAGCCGCTGCCGAATACGCGCCGCACCCCGCTGCGCTTCATGTGGCAGATAGACCGCGAAGGCCGCTTCTCGCTCGGCTCGGACGAGTTCACCCGCCTGATCGGCGTGCAGGCCGCCGCGGGCTTCGGCCGGCTGTGGAGCGACATCGCCGACAGGTTCGGCCTCGATCCCGAAGGCCTGATAATGAAGGCCTTTGCCACCCAGGACACCTGGAGCGGCATCACGCTGGACTGGCCTGTCGATGGCGGCGGCCGGCTCAGGATCGAATTGTCGGGCCTGCCGATCTTCGACCGCGCGCGCAATTTCGCCGGCTATCGCGGCTTTGGCGTCTGCCGCGATTTCGACGGTCTGGCGCGGCTGGAGGCGCTGCGCCGCTACGAATTTTTCAGTGGACCGCCGGCCCAGCCACTGTCCGCCGACACAATTCCGGCCGAGCCTGAACGAGACGAGGTGCGAGAGGCGCCGCGCCCCGAGGCCTCATCCGGCGCGGCGCCGCCGACAGAGCCCACTGCGGCATCTGCAACCAGTGCCGAACTGCCCGAGCCGAACGCGTCCGAGATTTCACAACAGAGCGATTTGGAAACGATTTTGGATACGCCCAAGGACATCTCAACGGAAACGCCGGTCGAGGCGCCAGGCAACGTGCTGCCATTCCGTCCGCCCGGCGAACCGAAGCCGCCGTCGCTGACGCCGGTCGAGAACAACGCCTTCAACGAACTGGCGCGGCAATTATCGGCACGGCTCGAAAGCCAGCTCGCCGCAGCGCCGACGCCATCGGCCACCGAAGAGCCGATCGCCGAAGCGCCGCCGCCACCGCCTGTGGAAGCGCACGAACCCGCTTTCGAGCCACCGAGCGCGGAGCAGCTCGCAACTGCTACGCCGGCGACTGTCGCGCCGGAATGGCTGAGCGAGCCCGAGCCGGCACCGCGCGGCGAAGCCAGGCGCGACCGCGCGCTGCTCGACCTCATGCCGACCGGTGTCCTGATCTACCGGCTCGACCGCCTGCTCTATGCCAACCCCGCCTTCCTTGAGCGGATGGGATATGAGAGCGTGCGCGCGCTTGAGGATGCCGGCGGACTGGATGCGCTCTATGTCGAGCCCGGCGTCTCGGCCGCCAGCAGCACCTCCGACTCTGGCACGCCGGTGCGGATCGCAGCAGCCCCGCCGCATGGCGATGCCGGCCATCCGAGCGCCGAGGCGCACCTTCACACCATCTCCTGGGACGGCGATTCCGCGCTCGCCTTGATCTTCGCCGAGCGGCGCGATGAGGGCGCGGCCATTGCGGCGGCGATGGCGGCGGAGCCGCTTCCGCCTGACGTACCGCCGGGGACAGGACTGGCCGATGCCGAGGAGCTCGGCGCCATCCTCGACACCGCGGCCGAGGGTGTCGTGATGTTCGATGCCGAGGGCAACATCAATTCCTGCAACCGCAGCGCCGAGGCGCTGTTCGGCTATGACGGCGACGAGCTCGTGCAGCGCAACCTCGCCGATCTCTTTGCGCCCGAAAGCCAGCGCGTCATGCTCGACTATCTCGAGAGCACCAAGGGCGAAGGTGTCGCGAGCCTGCTCGACCACGGCCGCGAGGGGCTCGGACGCGTGCGCCAGGGCGGCCTCGTGCCGCTGTCGATCACCATGGGCCGCACCCGCGCCGACGGGCCGAACTTCTTTGCAGTGTTCCGCGACCTGTCGCAGGCCAAGAAGAGCGAGAGCGAGCTGCGCGAGGCCAAGCGCCTCGCCGAGCGCGCGGCGATCGCGAAGGCCGACATGCTGGCGCGGATCAGCCACGAAGTGCGCACGCCGTTGAACGCCATCATCGGCTTTGCCGAAGTGATGATCGGCGAGCGTTTCGGCACACTCGGCAACGAACGCTATCTCGAATACATGAAGGACATCCGCGCCTCTGGCGAGCACGTGCTGGCGATCATCAACGATCTGCTCGACCTTTCGCGGATCGAGACCGGCAAGCTCGACCTCGCCCTCACCGACCAGAACCTCAATGAAATGGTCGAAAGCTGCGTCGCGGTGATGCAGCCGCAAGCCAACCGCGAGCGCATCATCATCCGCACCTCGCTGGCGCATATGCTGCCGCCGGTGCTGGCGGATGCGCGCGCGCTGCGCCAGATCACGCTCAATCTGATCGGCAACTCGATCCATCTCGCCAATGCGGGCGGCCAGGTCATCGTCTCGACCGCGTTGTCCGATTTCGGCGAGGTGATGCTGCGCGTCCGCGACACCGGACAGAGCCTCAACGACAACGAGGTCGCAGCCGCCCTCGAACCGTTCCGCACGCCGGCGCCGTCGGACCAGACCACCGAAGGCTCCGCCGTCAGCCTGTCGCTGACGAAGGCCTTGGTCGAAGCCAACCGCGCCAGATTCCACATCAAGACCGGAGGCCGCTCCGGCACCCTGATCGAAGTGGCGTTCCCCCACGCCACCGCGCGGGCGTGAGCACGATCCCGTAGCCCGGGTGAAGCCCAGCGCAACCCGGGACAGGTGCATCCGCGTTCGCGAGCGGCCCTGGGTTACGCAGCGCTGCACCCGGGCCACGGCGCTGCGGGGATGTGTCGCGTTCGCGGGATGCGACACGGCACAATTATTGCTCGATTTTCCCGAGGTGAATGCATTGGCGCCTGACGCGCCCAATTCCTGAGCAATTTGATTTCACTCCATCGGATCCTGATCGAGGTCCCATGCGCTGCCTGGTCGTTGCCGATCTGCATTATTCATTGCCGCAGTTCGACTGGCTGCTCGCGGCGGCGCCGCAATTCGACCTGGTGATCTTTGCCGGCGATGCGCTCGACATCTCATCGATCGTCGATTTCCGCGCCCAGATCGTCGTGGTGAAGAAATATCTTTCGCTGCTCGCATCCCGCACCCGCGTCATCCTCTGCTCCGGCAATCACGATCTCGACGAACGCAATCCCGACGGCGAGAAGATCGCGCGCTGGGTCTCTGACGTCAGGGAGCTCGGGATCGCCGGCGACGGCGACGATCTGACGATCGGCGATACGCTGTTCACGGTGTGCCCGTGGTGGGACGGCCCAAAGGTGAAGGAGCGGCTCGACGCGCAGCTTCGTAACGCCGCCGTCAACCGGCCCGCGAATTGGATCTGGGTGCATCACGCGCCGCCCGCAAACTCGCCGACGAGCTGGGGCGGCAAGCGCTTCTTCGGCGATGTCGAGCTGGTGCAATGGATCGAGCGCCATCAGCCGTCCATGGTGATATCAGGCCATGTGCACCAGTCGCCGTTCATTCCTGATGGCTCGTGGTTCGATCGGTTAGGCGCGACCTGGGTGTTCAACACCGGCCGCATGCCCGGCCGTCCGCCGACTTGTATCGTACTTGATATCGACCAAGGCAGCGCGTTCTGGCTGGCGCCGGGCGAGGAGCAGACCATCGATCTCAACGCATCGCTGCAGCCGGCCGCCCGGATCGAGAACCCGCCGCCCTGGCTCACATCCTTGGGTCTGATTGCCGATCCGATCCTGGCGCGACCTGCATCGGCGGCAGGTTGATCATGCTCTGCAGGATCTCGCCGACCATCGCCAGATGCGTGCCATGGTCGGCATATTGGTGCATGAGATCGGCGAGATAGGTGGTGGCGACGTTGAGCCGTTGTGCGAGCAGCCGGGCCAGCAGCAGCGCCACTTCCGGCTGCTCGCGCAGGAAGGCCGCCGCATCATCGAATTCATAGACCAGCGAGTCGGATGCAGCGCGCACCGTTGCGGTGTGCGGCTGATCGAGCAGCACACTCATCTCACCAAGCACGGCGCCGGGCTCAGCGAGCACCGCGACCACGGCATCGCCCTTGATCACCTCCAGCCGCCCTTCGATGAGCACGAACAGATGCCCGGTCTTGCCGCCCTCATGGATGATGAGCGCGCCGGACGGCACCTGCCGCCGAACTGCCCCGCCGCAATGATCCAGGATCGCCCGCATCCGAACTCCACCTCCCGGCAAGGAAGACTAGGCGCAGACTTCCCCGAGGGGAAACGCATTAGCTGGGCGCGCTGCCCAAATTGTCGGCACTTCGGGGGACGCTGCAGGACGACACATCAATCGATCCCCTTGCGCGCGGCATCGAGCGCGCCGGCCAAGAGTTCGAGCGCCTTCACGCGGCGCCGCCGTGCCAATCGCTCCTCGCCGACCTTTCGCTCATGCTCGCCGGCGATGAAGGCCTGGATGTCCGGCAACGGACGGATCGCGCCGCGGCTGCCCCATTGGCCGTCCGGCACCTCGGTCGGAAATACCCAGACGCGCGGCGCGACGTCCTCGAACGTGCCGCCGTCCGCACGCACCACGGCGTCGGTGACGTCCTTCACCAAGGCCCTGCGCGAAGCTTCCGTGTACTGCCCTTCGGGCACCGTCGGGACGATACGGTATCGCGGCGAGGCCGAGTGTTGGCCCGCGACATAGACGGCGGCCGGCCGATGCAGGTACACGACCGTCACGCTTTGGGCGATCTCATTGGTGGGGTCGAATCCCTCGTGCCCGATCAGGAGATCGCCGAGTTCCTTGATCAGCCGCGCTTCGGCTTCCGGTTTCAGCGCGCCCTCCGGAATGGTGACATCGATCATCGGCATAAAGACCTCCTGTGCTCGTTCGCAAGCCGAGGTCTAGATGCTGAGCGGTTCTGCCGAGAGTGGCAGTATCGCCATCTTTCGAGGAAATTCGGACAGGCGCGGCTACGCAGCCGGCGCAGCGCGGGCGTTACGGCGCGCGAAACGGCGTTGATATTCGCGAGGCGAAAGCCCGGTTTCGCGCTTGAACAGGCGACGGAAGGTGGAGAGATCGTTGTAGCCGACACGGGCGCTGACCGCATCGACGCTCAAGCCTTTGGTTTCGAGCAGCCTTTTTGCCACGTCGACGCGCAGCGCCTGCAGGTAATGGAGCGGCGCCTCCCCGGTCGCGAGCTTGAAGCGGCGATTGAGCGTGCGCTCGCTGACCGCAAGATGCTGCGCGAGTTCGGCGAGGCTGAAGCCATGTTGCAGTGACTTTTCCATCCAGCGCTGCGCCCGTGCCACCAGCGCGTCCGAATGCTGCGGCGCGCTCGGCGTGCTGGCGTAGGAGGTCTGCGAGACGCGGTTTGAGTCGATCAGCATCAACTTGCTGGTTTCCGCCGCCACTTCGAGGCCAGCAAATTTCTCAACCAGGCGAAGCGCCAGGTTGAGCGACGTCGTCACCGCGGCGGAGCAGACGATGCGGTTCTGCTCGGTCAGGATTTCCGAGACCCGGAGGTCCACTTCGGGGTAACGTTTGGCGAATGCCTTCGCCTTCGCCCAATGCGTCGTGGCAACGCCACCGTCGAGCAGGCCGGCCTCGGCGAGAATGAAACTGCCCGTACAGTAGGAGGCGAGCAGCGCGCCGCGCGCGTGCTGGCGGCGCAGCGCAGTGAGCAGCGGTTCGACAATGTCGATTCTTTCGAAGAAGCGCTCGATGTTGACAACGAAGGGTCCCGGCACGACCACCGCATCCGCGGCGGCACGTGCGCTGATCGGCCCGTCGACGTCGATGACCTGGCCCGAAGCGGTCTCGACCGGCTTGCCGTCCAGCGACTCGACCCGCCATTGCAGCAGCGGCGCTCTTGCCCCGCGATGGTGAGGCCGTTCTGCCCATACCGCATTGGCCGCTGTGAAGACGTCGATCGCCCCCGCCACGCCGGAGGCGAGGATGCCGTCATAGACCCAGATCCGGACGAGCGGCATGGTCCTGTCCGATTTTGCTCACGAGGGGGCGATACTGCCATCCCGCGTTCTGACGAACAAGGCGAACAACGAGGCCTGGAGGAAAATGCCCGGCCCCGACGACACTCCGCAGAGTCGTGGAATCCAAATTTGGAATCGCTCTAAGTCGTTACGCTGGAATCACTCTAAATCAGGCCGTTCGCGACATCGGGTCGCGGACATCTTGGCGTCGCCTGCGCTAGGCACTCCGGTACCGCGTGACATCCTGCCGGAGCAGCCTCATGATCAATTTTCGCGTCCTCGCCGCGTCAGCGGCGGTGCTGTGCCTGACCTTGCCCGCCGTCTCGACCGCATCGGCCGACAATGGCGAAGTCAACGTTTACACCTATCGCGAGACCAAGCTGATCCAGCCGCTGTTCGATGCCTTCACCAAGGACACCGGCATCAAGGTCAATGTCGTCTCGGCGAGTTCGGGACTTGAGCAGCGCATCAAGGCGGAGGGCGCCAACAGCCCGGCCGATGTGCTCTTGACGGTTGATATCGGCCGCATCGACGAAGCGGTACAGGCCGGCGTGACCCAGCCGATCAAGTCGGAGGTGGTTGAGAAGATCGTCCCGGCGCAATATCGCGATCCGGACGGGCATTGGGCCGGCATCTCCATGCGCGCTCGCGTGATCTATGCCTCCAGGGACCGCGTCAAGCAGGACAAGATCACCTATGAGGAGCTCGCCGACCCCAAGTGGAAAGGCAAGATCTGCATCCGCTCCGGCCAGCACATCTACAACAATGCGCTGTTCGCGGCCTACGTGGCCAAGCACGGCGAGGCCAAGGCCGAGGAATGGCTGCGTGGCGTCAAGGCCAATCTGGCGCAAAAGCCGTCGGGCGGCGATCGCGAAGCCGCGCGCGACGTCGCCGCGGGCAAATGCGACATCGGCATCGGCAACACCTATTACTGGGCGCTGATGATGAACAACGATCCCGACAAGAAACCGTGGGCGGAGGCGACCCGCGTCGTCCTGCCGACCTTCGAGGGCGGCGGCACCCATGTCAATCTGTCCGGCGTACTGCTTGCGAAGCATGCGCCCAACAAGGCCAATGCCGTGAAGCTGATCGAATGGCTCGCCGGCGAGCAGGCACAGCAGTTGTACGCCGACCAGAACTACGAATATCCGGTTCGTGCCGGCGTTGCGGTCAATCCCACCATCGCGGGCTACGGCACGCTGAATGCCGACAGCCTGCCGATCTCGAAGATCGCCGCGAGCCGCAAGGTGGCGGCAACGCTGGTGGACAAGGTCGGCTTTGACAACTGACCTCTGGCGGCCCTCTTCTTCGCTACCACCCCCGCCTGCGGGGGAAGGCCAGGGTGGGGGCACTGCCAAGATTGTTACTGCTCGCGTGGAGAAAGCCCGCACCCGCGTGACGCGACGCGTCTACGCCGGCCGGGTCGCTGCGGCGATCGCGGTTGCGACGGCTGCGCTTGTCGCCGCTCCCGTCATCTCGATCGTGTCGCTTTCCATGCAGCCGGCGCCGGAAGTGTGGCACGACCTGATCAACTACGTGCTGCCGGCGGCGATGATCGACACCGCGCTTCTGCTCGCCGGTGTCGGTGCGCTGACGCTACTGCTCGGTGCCGGCACGGCGTGGCTGATCTCGCGCTATGACTTCCGCGGCCGCGGCATACTGCTGTGGCTGATGCCGCTGCCGCTGGCGGTCCCGACCTATCTCGCGGCCTATGTCTATGCCGATTTGTTCGAGCCGCTCGGCCTTGTCCATCGCACGCTCGCGATCTGGCTGCCGCTCCGTGACGCCGTGGGCTGGCTGCCCAATCTGAGATCCCTGCCCGGCGCGATTGTCGTGATCGGACTGGTGCTCTACCCCTACGTCTATCTGTCGGCGCGGGCGATGTTCCAGTTTCAGACGGCAGAATTCGCGGAGGTCGCGAAGACGCTCGGCGCCGGCAAATGGACCGTGTTCTGGCGCGTCTCGCTGCCGATGGCGCGGCCGGCGCTTGCGGTCGGCGTGGCGCTTGTGTCGCTGGAGACGTTGAACGATATCGGCGCCAGCGAATATCTCGGCATCCGCACGCTGACGGTTTCGATCTTCACGACCTGGCTCAACCGCGGCAGCCTCGCCGGTGCTTCGCAGCTCGCCTGCCTGATGCTCGCCATCGTCGCCGGGCTCGTCCTCATGGAGCGCTACGGCCGCCGCAATACCAATGCCGAACTCGCCGCCGAAAGCCCGCGGCTCACGCCGCGAACACCGCTGGTCGGCGCTCGAGCGTGGTCGGTATTCGCAACATGCCTGCTGCCGGTGCTGATCGGCTTCGTCGTGCCGCTGCTCTATCTCGTGCATCAAAGCGTCAGGCGCGGGCTGCTCGCCAATTTCGATGCGTCGCTCTGGCGCCACGCGTTCCACTCGGTCGCGTTTGCAACCCTGGCCACGCTGCTGGCGCTGCTGCTCGGGTTCGCCACCATCATCGCCCATCGCTGGCGGCCAAGTCCGCTGGAGCATGTCGCGATGAACATCTCGCAGGCCGGCTACGCGCTGCCCGGCCTCGTGATCGCGCTTGGCCTGCTCGCGCCGGTGCTGGCCGTCGACAACGCCCTGAACGCACTCGCCGCCTGGACAGGACAATCGCTGCCGGGATTGATCCTGATGGGCTCGGGGGCAGCCGTGGTGATGGCCTACACGATCCGCTTCCTGGCGGTGCCGACCGGCCTGATCAAAGCCGGCTTCGAGCAGATCCCACGCGACTATGACGAGAGCGCGCGCGCCGTCGGCGCCGGTCAGGCCACGATTCTGCATCGGATCCACCTGCCGCTGTTGAAGCCCGCCCTGTTCGGCGCCGCCATCATCGTGTTCGTCGATTGCCTGAAGGAGTTGCCCGCAACGCTTCTGCTGCGCCCGCTAAATGTCGAGACGCTGTCGACCTCGATCTACCAATTCGCCAGCCGCGGCAGTTTCGAGGAAGGCGCACTCGCAGCGCTCCTGATCATCGCCGCCAGCATCGGGCCGGTGGCGTGGCTGACACGCTTCTCCGACGTGCCCAACGGCCCGGCGTAGTCGCGAGGCGCACTCCGCTCTCGCCGTCATTCCGGGGCGCGCATAGCGAGAGCCCGGAATCCATCCATCCACTTGCGCTCGCGGAGAGATGGATTCCGGGCTCATCGCTGCGCGATGCCCCGGAATGACTGGGGGAGACATTGCGCAATCCTCTCCTCCGTCATGGCCGGGCTTGACCCGGCCATCCACGTCTCTCCCGTGCACGGAAGCAAAGGACGTGGATGCCCGGGACAAGCCCGGGCATGACGGCGTCATATCGTTCGCACGATTTTCCTTAAGCCAATCAACGTGATTTGCCCCGTCCACCCCTCACGCAAAAAACATTCCGCTTCCGTCGTCGGGCAAATCAGTGATTTAACTCCGCACGTCTCACCCAGATGAGGGGCGGCTCGCGATCGTCACGAACGTTGCGGTGAGATGCGGTGGACGTGATGGGTGTGACTGACGAGCACGCGTATCACGGACGGCGAAGTCGTGTGGTCCTGGCGCCCCGACGCTGGCGCTAAGCTTCTTACGAAGTGACGGTGGCAAGAAAGCCCGGTCACCGAGGAGAGCACGAAGTAAGCCGTAAACCATCGCGCAGGGAAAGCCGGAATGCTTCGGTTGAACCTGTGGTCCTACCCCGTGCTTTTTGTTGCACGGGACCCATGGGTGCAACCAGCACCCGGCTTTCCCTGCGCCCTCTGATCTCGAGGAGGGTGGAAAGTGACGCAAAGCTCGGACGCAACGCGCCGCGAGAACGCGAAGTCACATCCACCGTTTGAATCACACGTAGGATGGGTAGAGCGAAGCGAAACCCATAGTAGCGCCGTTTGCTCCATCGCGATGGGTTTCGCTTCGCTCTACCCATCCTACGGAAGTGCTGTTTGGAATTTGAATCAGCAATGACGATAGTGGAGAGAGTGTACGACACAACGCTTTCCCGGCGCCCGTTGATGCGCCCTCTCCCCTTGTGGGAGAGGGCTACTCCGGCGTCGGCAATGAAACTCATTTGGGTGAGGGGTCTCTCTCCACGAGCACCGTCGCCCGCGGGGACAACCCCTCATCCGTCGCGCATTTCATGCGCGCCACCTTCTCCCACAAGGGAAGAAGGGAAGAACCATCATCACGTGTTCTTCAGCGCCACCCGAAACTCGGCTTCGGTCTTGGACTTGACCTCATCCAGCGTGACGCCGTCGGCGAGTTCGACCAGCGCCATGCCGTCCTTGCCATGCTTGTCGATGGTGAAGACGGCCAGATCAGTGACGACCATGTCGACCACGCGTTCGCCGGTCAGCGGCAGCGAGCATTGCTTGAGTAGCTTCGGGCCGTCCTTGGCGGAATGCTCCATCACCACCACGACGCGCTTGACGCCGGCGACGAGGTCCATGGCGCCGCCCATGCCCTTCACCATCTTGCCGGGGATCATCCAGTTGGCGAGATCGCCGTTCTGGGCCACCTGCATCGCGCCGAGGATCGAAAGGTCGATATGACCGCCGCGCACCATGCCGAAGGAATCGGCGCTGGAGAAATAGCTGGTCGACGGCAATTCGCTCACCGTCTGCTTGCCGGCGTTGATGAGGTCGGCATCCTCCTCGCCCTCGTAGGGGAACGGGCCCATGCCGAGCATGCCGTTCTCGCTCTGCAGGCTGACGTCGATGCCTTCGGGGATGTAGTTCGAAACCAGCGTCGGGATACCGATGCCGAGATTGACGTAATAGCCGTCGCGCAGCTCTTTCGCGGCGCGCGCCGCCATCTGTTCACGGGTCCAGGCCATGGGACTCTCCTGCTAAATTTAGGCTGCGGGGCGCGGGCGGGTGTTGCGGAACTCGATCCGCTTCTTGCCGGTGCCGACCTCGACGATGCGCTTCACGAAAATGCCTGGAGTGTGGATGTGATCGGGATCGATCTCGCCGGCCGGAACCAGATGCTCGACCTCGGCCACGGTGATCTTCGCGGCCGTCGCCATCATCGGGTTAAAGTTGCGCGCGGTCTTGCGATAGACCAGGTTCCCGGCGGTGTCGCCCTTCCAGGCGTGGATGATGGCGAGGTCGGCGAACAGGCCACGCTCCATGATGTACTTCTCGCCGTCGAATTCCTTCACTTCCTTGCCCTCGGCAATCAGCGTGCCGACACCGGTCTTGGTGTAAAAGGCCGGGATTCCGGCGCCGCCGGCGCGGATGCGCTCGGCCAGCGTGCCCTGCGGATTGAATTCGAGCTCGAGCTCGCCGGCGAGATATTGCTGCGCGAACAGCTTGTTCTCGCCGACATAGGAGGAAATCATCTTCTTGATCTGGCGTGTCTCCAGCAGCCGGCTCAGCCCGATACCGTCGACGCCGGCATTGTTGGAGACCACCGTCAGGTTCTTGACCCCGGAGTCCCGGATCGCATCGGAGAGGGTTTCGGCGATGCCGCAGAGGCCAAAGCCGCCCGACATGATCATCATGCCGTCCTTAAGGATGCCGTCGAGTGCCGATTTGGCGTCGGGATAGACCTTGTTCATGAAAGAGGACCTGATCGAGAAAAGGCGCGGCGGCCGGAATTGGTTGGGATTATTAGGCGAAATCTTCGCAATGCGTCAATGACGCCCCGTTTCGCCATCTCACCTGCCTACAACCTCGACGACGGCCTTGAAAGCGTCAAGAAAACCCTTCAAGTTGCGTGGCTTGGCAGGGGCGCCAGGTGCGCTGCCCGGTTTTATTCGAAGATCCGATCACCTCAACCCGACCTGGATATGTCACTGACGATGGCCCAAGGAATGAAGCGCCTGGGGATGCCGATTGCGGCGTTTTTCGGCCTCGCGCTGCTTGGCCTGATCGGGACATCCTGGTTTCTGAACCGGGACGCCCTGCAGCAGGCGGTGGAGGCGCAAATCCGCGCCGTCACCGGGCTCGACCTCGTCGTCAACGGCCATATCGATGTCTCGGTGTTCCCCGGCAGCTATGTCTCCTTCCATGACGTCGGGCTGAAGGGCGGCGGGACCATCGACCCTGCGCTGCGGGTCGACGTGCTCACCGCCAATCTGCGCCTGCTGCCGCTATTGCTGCGGCGGTTCGAGATCGCCGACGTCATGATGCTGCGACCGCATATCCACGTCATCAGAAACGGCAAGGGCGACAGCAACTGGACGCCGTTCATCGACACCATCGCGCGCGCGATGAAACCCGGCGCCGAGAACCAGATGTCGTTCTCGGAGATCCGCATCCAGGACGGCATCCTCAATTATGAGGATGAGAGCAACCATGTCAGGGAGCAGCTCGGCGACATCGACCTGTCGCTGGCCTGGCCGTCGATCTCGCGTTCTTTTGCCGCAACCGGACAGTTCGACTGGCGCGGCGAGCGCGTCGACGGCTCGATCAGCGCCAGCGACTTCATCGCGCTGTTGTCAGGCGAGCGCTCGGGGCTGAAGGCGCGCCTTGCCAGCGCGCCGCTCAAGCTCGCCTTCGACGGCACGGTCGCCAACCGGACCAGCCTGATGATGGAGGGCACCGCGACCATCGACAGCGTGTCCTTGCGCAACGCGCTGCGCTGGATGGGACAGGCGCCGCCTGGCAGCGGCGGGTTCGGCCGCTTCACGCTAAAGGCGCGCGCCAATCTCGTCGGCGGCTCGGTGGCGCTCACCAATGTCAATGTCGAGCTCGACGGCAATGTCGCCGAGGGCGTGATGACCTTCGCCAACAATGGCCGGCAGACGCTGCAGGCGACACTCGCCGCAGGCAACCTCGATTTCACGCCCTATATCTCGACCTTCCGCCTATTGGCGAGCGGCCAGCGTGACTGGAACCGGCAATTGTTCGATCTGAACGCGCTCACCGCAACCGACCTCGACATGCGGCTGTCGGCGGCGCGGGTGACGGTCGGCTCGACCAGGCTCGGGCGCACGGCGCTCGGCGCCAATTTGCGCGGCGGCACGCTCGCGCTCTCGGTTGCGGAAGCGCAGATGTATGGCGGCATCGCCAAGGGCTCGCTCGGGATCGCGCGCTCGGATGCCATCGCGGATGTGAAGGCGCAGCTCGAGTTCATCGATGTCGACCTGCAGGCCTGCGCCAGCGAATTGTTCGGCGTCAGCAAGCTCACCGGGCGCGGCAATCTCAACGTCGCGCTGACGGCCTCCGGCTCCAGTCCGTTCGGGCTCGCGCAATCACTCGATGGTACCGCGACGCTGAGCGGGCATGATGGCGCGATCGCGGGCTTCAATGTCGAACAGCTTCTGAAGCGGCTGGAGCGGCGGCCGCTGTCCGGCGGCGGCAATTTCCGCTCGGGCTCGACGCCTTACGACAATCTGACGATCGGCGTGCGATTCAATGATGGCGTCGCCACCGCCGAAGACATCCGCCTCGAAGGACCTGCGGCCAAGATCACGCTGACCGGCACCGCCTCGGTGCCGTCGCGGGAGTATGATCTGAAGGGCGTCGCCAGCCTGAATTCCGCGCCGAGCGGCAGCAACGGTTTTGACCTGCCGTTCGTGGTGCAGGGTCCGTGGGACGATCCTTTGGTCTTCCCGGATCCGGAAAGCCTGATCCGCCGCTCGCCGGCATCGTCGCAGTTGCTCGATGCGGTGAAGGACCGCAAGACCCGCGACACCGTGCGCTCGGTGATCGAGCGCTTCACCGGCGGCCCGCGGCAGCAGCCTTCCGATGCCGCGGCATCCCCGACGCGAGCGCCGACGGCGGCCGAGAACGCCAAGCCGAATTGAACCTTTCGACTTTCGTCGTGGTTCAAAGGCGAACCGCGCGCGCCATCTGGATCAGGCCGCGGCCATGCGCTAGTCTTTTATCCAACCGGTTAAAAAAACCGGCATCAAGACAGGGAGAACAACGTGAAATCCAAGTTGGGTATTGCTGTGCTTTCTTTCGCGGTCGCCGCCATCGGGCTGATCCACGCGACCGCGCCGGCACTGGCGCAGGAGAAGAAGATCACGGTCTGGTGGGGCAAGGGCTTCTACAAATCCGAGGATGACGCGCTCCTCGAGGCGATCAAGAAGTTCGAAGCCAAAACCGGCATCAAGGTCGAGCTGTCGCAATACGCGATCCAGGACATGATCCCGAAGACGGTGGCCGCGCTCGACTCCGGCACCGTGCCCGACGTCGCCTATTCCGATACGTATGACGTGCAGGCCGGCGGCAAATGGGCGTTCGAAGGCAAGCTCGAGGACCTCTCCGACATCCTGCTGCCGATGAAATCGGCCTTCGCCCCGAACACGCTGGAGACTGCCTATCTCTACAACGACCAGACCAAGAAGAAGGGCTATTACGGCTTCCCGCTGAAACAGCAGAGCATGCACGTCCAGATCTGGGGCGACATGCTGCAGCAGGCCGGCTTCAAGCCGAGCGATATCCCGACCAAATGGGCGGATTACTGGTCGTTCTGGTGCGACAAGGTGCAGCCGGCGATCCGCAAGGCGACCGGCAACCGCATCTACGGCGTCGGCCAGCCGATGGGCGTGGAATCCACCGACTCGTTCCAGTCGTTCTACACCTTCATGGACGCCTATGACGTCAAACTCGTCGACGACGACGGCAAGCTCCTGGTCGATGATCCCAAGGTGCGCGACGGGCTGATCCATGCGCTCAAGGATTACACCGACACCTACATCAAGGGCTGCACGCCGCCCTCCTCGACGACCTGGAAGGACCCGGACAACAACGTCGCCTTCCACAACAAGACCATCGTGATGACCCACAACTTCACGATCTCGATCGCGGCGAAATGGTTCGAGGATTCCAACAACCAGGCGCTGACGCCGGAGCAGCGCGCCGCCGGCAAGAAGGCCTATGAGGAAACCATCATCACGGCGTCCTTCCCGAACAAGCCGGACGGCAACCCGATCAAGTATCGCTCCGACGTCAAGACCGGCGTGATCTTCACCGCGGCCAAGAACAAGGCCGAGGGCAAGGAGTTCGTCAAATTCCTGCTGCAGGAGGAGAACCTCGGGCCTTATGTCGAGGGTGCGCTCGGCCGCTGGTTCCCGGTCACGGTCGCCGGCCAGAAGAGTCCGTTCTGGCAGGCCGACCGGCATCGCAAGGCGGTGTACACCCAGTTCACCGGCGGCACCACGCCGTTCGACTTCACCAAGAACTACAAGTTCACGATCCTGAACAACGAGAACGTCTGGGCCAAGGCCATGAACCGCGTCGTCAGCGAGAAGGTGCCGGTGGACAAGGCCGTCGACGAACTGATCGCCCGCATCAAGCAGGTCGCGGGCTGACGTCAACAACGCCGGCCGCGGTCGACGCGGCCGGCCTCCCTGTCACGGCGATCTAGGACGTGATGTAACACATGGCGATCACGCTTTCCGATCATGCAATCCCGCGCCCGCCGCTGTCGGCGCGGCTGTCGACGCCGCAAGTCTGGGGCATCGTGCTGCTGGCGCCCTATCTGCTCGTGTTCCTGGCCTTTGTGCTCTATCCCGTCGGTTACGGGCTATGGCTCGCGCGCCATCCGCAAAGCTATGTCGAGCTCTATCACGACCCGATCTTCGCGCGCGCCGCCGTCAACACGCTGATCTTCCTCGTCATCGGCATCAACGTCAAAATGCTGATTGCGCTGTTCCTGTCGGGCTTCTTCGTCCAGCAGCGCCACTGGATCAGGTGGCTGTCGGTGCTGTTCATCCTGCCCTGGGCGGTGCCGTCGATCCCGACCATCCTGTCGGTGCGCTTCATGCTCAATCCGGAATGGGGCGTGGTCAATCACATCATCTTCAGCCTGACCGGCGATGACGGTCCGAACTGGCTCAACGATCCCGCGGTGGCGCTCACCATGGCGATCGGCGTGCATATCTGGAAGTCGCTGCCGTTCTGGACGCTGATCCTGATGACCGGGCGGCTCGCCATCTCCAACGACCTGTTCGAGGCCGCTGCCGTCGACGGCGCGAGCTTCTGGCAGAAATTCCGCTACATTACATGGCCGTCGATGCGGACGCTCTACGTCACCTGCACGCTGCTCTCGATGATCTGGACGCTCGGCGACTTCAACAGCGTCTACCTCCTGACCGGCGGCGGGCCGGCCGACCTCACCCATGTGCTGTCGACGCTCGGCATCCGCTATCTCCGGCTCGACCAGCTCAATCTGGCGATGGCCTCGATCGTCTGCGCGCTGCCGCTGGTGCTGCCGCTTGTCTATTTCATGATGAAACGGTTGTCGCGATGAAGCTGCCCACCCTGCGCGAGATCGGCACCGAGGCCAAGCTGCTCCTGATCGGCATCCCCGTCCTGATCTGGACGTTGGTGCCGATCTATCACATGTTCCTGTTTGCGATCTCGCCGAAGGAGGATGCGTTCTCCGGCAAGCTCTGGCCCGATCATCCGACGCTGCACAATTTCGAGATCGTGTTCCGCCAGCAGCATTACTTCCTGCGAGACTTCTGGGTGCAGTTCGGGAATTCGACCGTGATCGCGCTGGCGACCGGCGCGCTGACGCTGTTCATCGCAACATCAGCGGCGTTCTCGATCTCGCGATTGCGTACGCCCGGCGGCCGCGCGGTGATGAACCTGGCGCTGTTCACCTATTTCATCCCGGCCGCATTCCTTGCCGTGCCGATGTACCGCACCATGGGCAATTACGGACTGCTCAACACTCACTGGTCGCTGATCCTGGCGATGGTGACCATCGCCTCGCCCTACGCGATCTGGGTGTTGAAGCAAGCATCCGACAAACTGCCGGTCGAGCTCGACGAAGCCGCGACCATGGACGGCGCGACCACGCTGCAATTGTTCCGCCTGGTCTACGTGCCGCTGATGATGCCCTCACTGGTCGCAGTCGGCACGTACGCCATCCTGCTGGCCTGGAACGAATATCTCTATGCGTTCCTGCTGCTATCGAAGGACACCGACATCACGCTCCCCGTTGCGCTCGGCAATTTCCTCGCCGCCGACGATTCGCCGTGGGAGCTGTTGATGACGACCGGCTTCATCTACGCGCTGCCACCGGCGGCGATCTACTATGCCTTCAGGCGCTACATGGTCGGCGGCCTCACCGCGGGCGCGGTGAAGTCGTGACCGCTCACAGCGGCGCGGCGCTCTCGCCCTGGGAGCTCGACAATTTCGAAGCGAACGAGGCGATCACGATCAGGACGGCGATCAATGCGATCACCAGCGTGCAGATCGCGTTGATCTCCGGCTTCACCCCGAGTCGCACCTCCGAATAAATCCGGATCGGCAGCGTCGCCGAGCCGGGACCGGTGGTGAAGCTTGCGATCACGACGTCGTCGAGCGACAGCGTGAAGGCGAGCATCCAGCCCGCGACAATGGCGGGAACGATCAGCGGCAGCGTCACCATCAGGAACGCCTTCACCGGATTGCAGCCGAGGTCCATCGCGGCCTCCTCGAGGCTGCGGTCGAGCGAAGCAAGGCGCGACTGCACCACCACGGTGACGAAGCACATGGTCAGCGTGGTATGCGCGATAGTCACCGTCCAGAAGCCGCGCTCGGCGTTCAGCGCCACAAACAGCAGTAGCAGTGACAGTCCCGAGATCACCTCCGGCATCACCAGCGGCGAATAGAGCATGCCGGAGAACAGCGCACGGCCGGCAAAGCGCTCGCCGCGCGCCAGGCCTATGGCCGCGAGGGTGCCGAGCAGCGTCGCCAATGTGGCGGAAACGGCGGCCACGCGCAGGCTCATCCAGGCGGCTTCCAGCATGGCGCGGTCATTGAAGAACTCGATGTACCAGCGCAGCGACCAGCCCCCCCACACATTCACCAGCCGCGACGCATTGAACGAAAAGATCACGAGGATCACGATCGGCAAATAAAGGAACGCAAGCCCGAGCGCGAGCGCGGTCATGTTGAAGCGCGAAAGCCGGTTCACGGTACGTGCCATCAGCGTCGGCCCTCGACCTGCCGGCGCTGCAGCCGGTCATAGAGCACGAGCGGCGGCACCAAGAGAAGCAACAGCGCGATCGCGACAGCCGAGGCCACTGGCCAGTCCTTATTGGTGAAGAATTCGAGCCAGAGCGTCTGGCCGATCATCAGCGAATTGGAGCCGGCCAGAAGATCGGGGATCACGAACTCGCCGACAATCGGTATGAAGCAGAGCAATACCCCTGCCCAGACGCCCGGCAATGACAGCGGAAACGTCACAAGCCAGAAGGCCTTCCGCGGCGAGGCGCCCAGATCTTCGGCGGCTTCCAGCAGCGTGCGGTCCATCTTCGCGAGCGTGGCGTAGAGCGGCAGGATCATGAACGGCAGATAGGAATAAACGATGCCGATATACATCGCGGTGTCAGTCGACAACCAGACAACAGGCCCGGGCACCAGATGCAATGCGAGCAAGATCCGGTTGAGCAAGCCGTCATGCTGCAGGATGTTGATCCAGGCATAGATGCGGATCAGGAACGAGGTCCAGAACGGCACGATGACAAGGGTCATCGCGATGCCCTGCCAGCGCTGCGGCAGCCGCGCCATGCCGTAGGCGATGGGATAACCGATCACGAGCAGGATCAGCGTCGACGTCGCGGCGACGACGAGGCTGCGCAGATAGGACAGGATGTAGAGATTGTCCGAGAGCAGCAGCCGGAAATTTTCCAGCGACAACTGCTCGAACGCGGCCTTGAACGCCGCCCATCCCTCGCCGAGGTCGAACACCGGCGTATAAGGCGGCTGCGCAATCGCGGTCTGCGACAGGCTGATCTTCAGCACAAAGCCGAACGGCACCAGGAAAAACAGCGCCATCCAGAGATAGGGCGCGATGGCGGCATAGCGCGCCGGACGGGCAAAGATACGGCGCGTGCTCATTGCTCGAGCACCACCCCATCGTCGGGCGTGAACCAGACAGCCACGCGCTCGCTCGAACCATAGCCATCCGCGTCAAGCCGCGCGGTATTGGCCATCACCGAGCGTACCACCGCACCATTGTCGAGCCTGATCCTGTAAGCGGTGAGGCCGCCGAGGTAATTGATCTCCGCGACCTCGCCCTCGAAGCGATTGATTGCTTGCAACGCGTCGGCACCGGACGCCAGTCCACGCCGCGATAATTTGATCTTCTCGGGCCGGATCGCGACGGTCACGATCGCTTTCATCACCGATTGGCGCGGTTCGGCCACCGTGATGATCCCTGCTTCACGCGTCGTGACCTTCAGCCTGCCCTGCTCGCGCGAGATGACCTGCCCCTCGAACAGATTGACGTCGCCGACGAACTCGGCGACCCAGCGCGAGGCCGGCGCCTCATAGAGGTCGCGCGGGGTTGCGACCTGCGCCAGGCGGCCGGCGTCCATCACACCGATCCGGCTCGCCATCGTCATCGCCTCTTCCTGGTCGTGGGTGACGATGATGAAGGTCATGCCAAGGCGGCGCTGCAATTCCATCAATTCTGCCTGCGTGCTCTCGCGCAGTTTTTTGTCGAGCGCGGCCAAGGGCTCATCGAGCAGCAGCATCTGCGGCCGGCGTGCCAGCGAGCGCGCCAAGGCCACGCGCTGCCGCTGGCCGCCGGAAAGCTGGTCGGGCTTGCGTTTCTCCATCCCCTCGAGCTTGACGAGCGCCACCATCTCGGCGACGCGGGCGGCGATCTCGCCGCGCGCCATGCCGGCGCGCCGCAGGCCGAATGCGATGTTGTCACGCACCGAGAGATGCGGAAACAGCGCATAGTTCTGGAACATCATGTTGACGGGCCGCTCATGCGGCATCACCTGCGCGATGTCGTTACCGCCAAGGAGGATACGTCCCTCGTCCGGGGTCTCGAATCCCGCAAGCATGCGCAACAACGTGGTCTTGCCGCACCCGCTCGGGCCAAGCAGGGCGAAGAACTCACCGGCGCCGATGTCGAGTGAAAGCCCGTTGACCGCGGTGAAGTTACCGAACCTTTTCGTCACGCCCTCGATGCGCAGCAGCGGCATGTCGGTCGCCCTCCGCGGCGCAGTTTTTCCCGTGGTCGAATTATTTGCGGTCTTCGCCAGTTCCTCAGCCATGATTCCCTTTTAGCCCGATCGTGACCGCAAGCTAGCGGCGGATCGCCACTGGCTCAACCGCCTCACGCAGCGTCTTCCGCAATATTGTTGTCACGGGCGTCTCTGCTAGATTTCGCCTTCACGTCAGGAGGACGAATGATGAACCGGGACCGCTACGACCTGCCGCTGACGACCGCTTCCGATCGCGCCGCGGCGCTCTACCGCGATGGCGTCGACTGTATCCTTGCGGCCTGGCATGGCGCGGATGCGGCCTTTGATGCGGCCATCGCCGAGGATCCCGATTTCGCGCTGGCCCATGTGGCGCGCGCCCGCGTCCATCAGATCAACATGGAAGGCGCGGCGGCCCGCGACAAGGCGGCAAAAGCCCGGCAATTGGCCGCCTCCGCGAGTCGGCGCGAGCAGGAGCATGTCGAGATCGTAGCCTCGGTTGTTGAAAGCCAGACCAGGCACGCATTGCAAGTGGCCGAACAGCACCTTACGGAATTTCCGCGCGACGCGCTGATCCTGTCGCTGCTGCTCGGCGCCTTCGGCCTCTACGCTTTCTCAGGACGCCCCGATCACGACGCGGCGCGCCTTTCGATCTGCGAGCGCTACGCCGCCGATTATGGCGACGACTGGTGGTTCCTCACTTATCTCGGCTGGTCGCGAACCGAGGCGGGCGATGTCGGCACCGGCCGCGATACCACCGAGCGGGCCTATTGGATGAAGCCCGCAAATGCCAGCGCGGCCCACGCTCTGTCGCATGCGCTGTTCGAGCAGGGTGATCCCAAGGAAGGCCGCACCTTCCTGTCCGGCTGGCTGCCGGCCCACGACCGCGTGAGCTTCCTGCAGGGACACCTTGCCTGGCACCTGGCGCTGATCGCGCTCGAGGATGGCGATACTGACGGCGCGCTCGATATCTACGAGCGGCATATCAGGCCGCAGGGGCGGCCCTATCCGCCGTTGAACATTCTGACGGACACCACTTCATTGCTGTGGCGGGTCTCGCTGGCGGGAAGGACCGGGCTTGACTCGCATTGGCAAGAAGTCGCCGCCTACAGCGAGAAATTCTTCCCGAAAGCCGGGGCGCATTTTGCCGATGTCCATCACGCATTGGCTGCCGCGGCGAGCAACGGCGGCGCTCTGGAGCCGCGGCTTGCCGAAATGGAGGCGCGGCACGCCGAGGGCAAGCTGGCGCCCGGCGCTTCCGCGATCGGTCTTTGCCGCGGTATCCAGGCATTTGCCTCGGGCGACAACGAGGGCGCCGTGCGCATCCTCGAGCCGTTGATGCCGGAACTGGTGCGGATCGGCGGCAGCCACGCCCAGCGCGAGCTTTGGGAGGACACATTCATCGTCGCCTGTCTTCGCGCGGGGCGCGGCGAGAAAGCGACAAAGCTGATCGCCGACCGCCTGCACCGGCGGCCATCCCGCCGCGACAAAGCTTGGTCGCAGCAGGCAGGTCGAAGCAGGGCGCTCAGCTAGTATCTCCAGATTGTCTAGGATGGTTCCAAGCCGAGCGCTTGCGCGCTCTCCATCCAGACCGGCAATTCCCTCTGATACAAAGCGTTGCTTTCCCTAAAGCCGAGCGCCGGTTCGAGCACGAAGGTGCTGAGAACTTCCTTCACTTTCGGATCGTTATTGGCTGCCACGCAGAGTTCCGCCAACCGACGATCGGCTGCGGCGTCGCCTTCGGCAACGCCCAGCCCGTGAAGCCGCTCACGGTGAAGAATTTCGCTGTCGCGCCTTGCTCAGGTAAAGTCTTGATGTTCGGGATCGCGTCGACCTTCTTCGAATGCACCGCGAACACAATGCCGCGATTACTCTGCAGGACGGTTTGCGCAGCCGTGTAGCTGCCCATCGCGACATCGAGCGTACCTTCCGCCAGCCCCGTCCACATTGGCGCTTCGCCACGGTAATGGATCGGTTCGATGTTGAGACCATATTGCTTGTTGAGCTCATTGATCGTCATGTGCGGGGCCGAGCCCGCGCTATAGGTGCCGAAGTTCACCTTGCCGCTCTTGCGCGCGAAAGCGACGAATTCGTCCAACGTCTTGACGCCGACCTTCGGGCTCGCGACCAGCAGCAGCCCAGCGCCCGGGATGATGCTGACGAGCGTCAGATCCTTGTCCATGTCGTAGCCGGGGTTCTTCATCATCACCCTGTTCATCACATAGGTGGTCGAGATGGAGCACAGGATCGTGTGGCCATCCGGCTCCGCGCGCGCGACTTCCGCGGCGCCTATCGAGCCCGAGGCCCCCGCTCTGTTCTCTATGACGACAGTCTTTCTATGACGACAGTCTTTCCCACCTGCCTGGAGATGAATTCGCCGAAGGCGCGCGCGAGCAGGTCGGTCTGGCCGCCGGCCGGATAGCTGCAGATCATACGGATTTGCCGCGACGGCCACGCTTCCTGCGCTGCGGCCCTGCGCAAGAGGAACGGCATCGCTGCCGCTGTCGTACCCGCAGCAATGAAATGACGGCGATCAAGTTTCGCTGACATGGCTCCCTCCCTGAATTTTTCATCAGGGTATCGCATCGTCCGACCTCGGCCAGGGGCGAAAGACGGGACAGATTGGCGCAGAGGCACGTCAGAAGCGAACGTTTACGAACGTCCGTTTGGTCATTTTTGAAAGTCGGTGTCGGCTTGCCGGCGTCGCTTCATTCCACGACGCGGCACTGCGTAAGCTTGAACTTTGCCAAGGCGCATTGGGCCGTCCGTTCGCTCACACACGCCGGATGGGATCGGAAGTCGATGCTCAGGGGCTTTTTCTGCTGACGATTCCGTCGGCTTCGAGGGCCTGAGCGATCTGCTCGAGGATTGCCTCCGTCGAGTTCTCGCCCGATGCCAGAGTCTTATTTGCCAAACTGAGCTGCGCTGGCGCAGGCTGCTGGCCCAAGGACGCGTTCGCCTTTGGCACCAATTCGCCGAGTTCCTGCTCGACGCGGCTCCAATCCCGCTGATCCACGGCATCCTCCGCACTGATCAATTGCAAGACTACAGCGGAAGGTCTCGGGCGAAAAAGTAAAAGAAGCGCGATGGTTAAGACCGGACTAAGCGGGCCGCGACGACACACGCACCATGCCGAAAGGTCATAGCGTGCTCACGTGAACGAGATGCACGCTCGAGTGAAGCGCGTCTAACCAAGACTACCGGTCTTGCGCACGAGCTCCACGACATTGCGGCCGTCACCGACCGATGCCGCGTACTGGCCGACCGGCGCCGGCTTGCCGATCAGGTAACCCTGGACCGCGTCGCAACCCTCCTTTGCCAGGAAGCCGAGCTGCTCCTCGGTTTCCACGCCCTCGGCGACGATCGACATGTGCAGGCCGTGGCCGAGATCGATGACAGCGCGGACGATCGCCGCCGATTGGGGGTTGCGGCCGAGATTGATGACGAAGGCGCGGTCTATCTTGATCTTGTCGAAGGGAAACGCCTGCAGGTAGCTCAGCGAGGAATAGCCGCTGCCGAAATCGTCCATCGAGATGCGCACGCCGAGCGCCTTCAGCCGCCTGAGCAGCGCCAGGCCGCGATCGAAATCCTCGATCAGCACGCCCTCGGTGATTTCGAGCTCGAGCCTGTCCGGCCGCAACCCGGTTTCGAGCAGGATCGAATGCACGAGGCCGACCAGATCGCCGTGCATGAACTGCGCCGGCGAGAGGTTGACCGCGATCTGCAGCTGTTGCTTCCAGGAGGCTGCTTCGCGGCAGGCCTCGCGCAAGATCCATTCGCCCATCTCGACGATCAGGCCGCCTTCTTCCGCCAGCGGAATGAAATCCGCGGGCGAAACGAAGCCGCGCACTGGATGCTGCCAGCGCGCCAGGGCCTCGAAACCGATCACCCTGCTCTCGTCCACCGTTGCGCCGGCCGCGGCCAGCGGCTGGTAGTAGAGCGATAATTCGCCGTTCCGGATCGCGGCGGAGAGATCCTGATGCAGCACGCGCCGGTCGCGGATCTGCTGATCCATTTCCGGCTCGTAGATCGAGATCGTGCCCCGCGATTTCGCCTTCGCGCGGAACAGCGCCGCGCCGGCATTGGCGAGCAGCGAGGCGGCATCCGCGCCGTTGTGCGGGAATACCGAGATGCCCGCGGTGACGCCGGTGCGGACCGATTTGCCGTCGATTACGAATTCCTGGGCGAGCGCCTCCGCCACCTGCTCGGCCAGGACGATGCCGGCGGCCGGCTGCTTACCGTCGATGATCAGGCCGAACTCATCGCCCGAGAGGCGCGCCACCACGCCGCCGCGCGCCGAGGTCTGCAGGCGCCGGGCCACCTCGATCAGCAATTTGTCGCCGATCGCATGGCCAAACACGTCATTGATCTCTTTCAGGCCGTCGAGGTCGACGCAAAGCACGGCAAATTCCTCGTCGGTGCCGCCACAGGCCTCGATCATCTGCGCCAGCGCCTGCAGGAAAGCGGCGCGGTTCGGCAAATCGGTCAAACCGTCGTGATAGGCCATATGGGCCATGCGGGATTCGGTCTGCCGCCGATCCGTGACATCCTCATGCGTCTTGATCAGGTATTGCGGCTCGCCGCGCTCGTCGAGCACGGTCATGCGGCGGGTCAGGAACAGTCGCAAGCCGTCCTTGGTCGAGATCGGATGCTCCTCGGTGAGCAGGCCGCGTTTCTTGATCGCAGCCTCGTCGCGCGCGATGATCAGCTTGGCCTCGCGCGGATTGAAGATGTCCGTCGCCGTCAGGCCGGTGGCATCCTCGCGCCGGCGGTTGAGGATCGTCTCAGCCGAACGGTTGGCGAGCAAATATCGGCCGTCGCTGACGCGCTCGACGATCAGCGAGACCGGAATGTTGTCGACCACGAGTTCGAGGAACTTCTTGGCGTTCTCCAATTCCCGCGACAGCGAACGGCGGTCGGTGACATCATCGAACAGCGCGATCAGGAATTCCGGCTCGCCCTTCTCGTTGCGCGCGATCACGCGGTTGGAAGCGAGGATGCGCCGCTCCGGGCCACGCTCGACCCAGAACTCGTTGCGGAAGGAGCCTTCTGGAGCTTGAAGCGCCGCCTTGTCGGCGGCCGCGATGCTCGCGGCGCTCTCGGGACTAAAGATCTCGTCGGCGCGCTTGCCGACGATGCGATCGCGCGAAAAGCGCGAGAACCGCTCGAAGGCGCGGTTGGCGAAGATGTAGCGGCCGTCCTCGATGTTCTTCGCGGCCACGCAGACCGGCACGTTGTCGAGCACCGATTCCAGGAACTGGGTGGTGGATGCGAGCTTGCGCGACAGTTGCCGCTGGTCGGTGCAGTCCTCATGCGTCGCGATCGATCCGCCATTGGGCAGCCCGAAATGTCGGACCACGACCGATTTGCCGTTGGGCAATTCCGTCACCATCCCCTCGGGGTTGGCGGCCCGGATATAGAACTCCGCAGGCGTGACATCCATCAAGCCGCGCCGGTGGCGCATTGCCAACAGTTCGGGCCCGGTCATGTTGCGCGGTATGTCGGAGCGCGACAGGCCATAGATCTCGAGATAGCGGTCGTTGCAGAACACGATCCGCTTTTGCGCATCGGTCATCACCACGCCCTGGTTCAGATGGTTGAGGGCGGAGCTGACGAAGGCATTGCGCCGGAGTTGTATGCGCTGCACCCTTCGCAGCGCCGAAAGCACCGAGAGCGTGATCGCGCCCACGAAGGAGGCGACGACGATGCCGCCGATCAAAAGCTCCCAGACCAGGTTCGGCCCGAGCGAACCGATATCGCTCGATGGGACCAGACCGGCTGACGCTGCGAGAGCCAATGCAGCCGACGCAATGGCCACGACAAGGCAGACGACGGCCGGCGCCGGAATCAGATTCCTCCCGCTTCCCTGCGCTTTCTTGCCAGCCATTCCGTCACCTTGCGGATTTCCGCATTACAGTCTCTGGCCTTGGCAGTTTGGATCGGGTAAACGCCGCGCGATGCAACCGGAAAATGTGACTTAATTTAGGGCAATTGCCCTGACATGATTAATGCCGCACTAATGCCGGTGCGCCACGAAGCCTATTTCGAGGCAATCCGGGGCGTTGCTACCAAGGCGCGGATGGACAACAACAAGCAGAACCCTATTCGCGCCGATTTCCGGGCTTGAAGGATCCATGGACAGAGTTGATTGCGTCGTCATCGGAGCGGGTGTGATCGGGCTCGCCGTCGCACGCCGCCTCGCACAAGCAGGGCGCGAAGTGATCGTGCTGGAAGCCGCCGAGGGGATCGGCACCGTGACCTCCTCGCGTAACAGCGAGGTGATCCATGCCGGCATCTACTACCGTGCCGGCAGCCTGATGGCGCGGATGTGCGTCAGCGGCAAGCATGCGCTTTACCGTTATTGCAAGGAGCACGGCGTCCCTTATCGCAATTGCGGCAAGCTGATCGTCGCGACCACGCCGAAAGAGTCCGAAAAGCTGCAATCGATCCGCGCCCATGCCGAGGCCAATGGCGTGCGCGACATGGAGCTGCTTTCGGGCGAATCGGCCCGCGCGATGGAGCCAGCGTTGAACTGCGACGCCGCACTGCTGTCGCCGTCCACCGGGATCATCGACAGCCACGCCTATATGCTGGCGCTCAGGGGCGATGCGGAGGCCGCCGGCGCCGCATTCGCCTTCCATACCCCGCTGCTCCGCGCCAAGGCGGCGGCCGGCCGGATCGAGATCGAGGCCGGTGGCGAAGCGCCGATGACGCTGGAATGCGACCTGCTCGTCAATGCCGCAGGCCTCGGGGCGCCGGCGGTCGCGCGCGGCATCGAGGGTATGCCGCTCGAATTGATCCCATGCGCCTATCTCGCCAAGGGAAACTATTTCAGTTGCAGCGCGCGGGCGCCGTTCTCGCGGCTGATCTACCCGGTGCCCGAGCCCGGCGGGCTCGGCGTGCACCTCACCCTGGACATGGCAGGGCAGGCCCGCTTCGGCCCGGATGTGGAATGGGTGGAGAGCATCGATTACGCCGTCGATCCCGCGCGCGCGGACCGCTTCTATCCGGCAATCCGCAAATATTGGCCCGGGCTGCCGGACGGGGCACTGATGCCAAGCTATTCCGGAATCCGACCGAAGATCGTTCCGCCGGCCGTGGCGACGCAGGATTTCCTGATCCAGGGGCCGCGCGATCACGGCGTCACTGGATTGATCAATCTGTTTGGTATCGAATCGCCCGGGTTGACGTCGTCGCTCGCGATCGCCGATTACGTCGGTGAGTTCGTGTGAGCAGTCGCAACATCGACCACGGATGAGCGCTTCGGCGCCCATCCGGCCTGAAGTGGTGTACGTTGCGATATGTTACCGGGGGACTGGCTAGTGGAATGTCTCGTCGACGGATTGTTTCAACCGTTCGATCTCGTCCTTGACCATCAACTTGCGGCGCTTGAGTTCGGTGATTTGCAGGTCGTCTGTAGAGAGGTGCAGGAGCGCTTCGTGTAGTTCGCTTTCGAGAATTTTGTGCTTGCGTTCCAGTTCAACCAGATGCGCCTGTATCGCCATTACGAAATCTCCTCGGCAGGTTAACCTCAATTTCGATCAGGACACCAAAGTGTACACCAGCCAGATTATCTGTCGACGGAGATTGCGAATCAGCGCTGCGACATTTTCGAATTTATCTGTAACAGAACGTGCGTATGGAACCGTCTTAACTTGCACGGCGAGCGTGGAGGGAGGATATTTCGGCACGCGGATACCGAGCGATCCGGCCACAACTTCACCGTGCCTACTTTTTAGTACACAGCCATGACCGACGAAGATGAGCGCGAACTCCACGCAGAGCTTGCACGGCTGCAGCAGGAGCACCGCGATCTCGATGCAGCCATCGACGCGCTGCATCAGTCGCCGGCACCGGATCTGCTGATGGTGCAGCGACTCAAGAAGCGCAAGCTGCACTTGCGCGATCGCATCGCCTTCATCGAGGATCAGATCACGCCCGACATCATCGCGTGACGCGCCGTCATTCCGGGGCGATACCAATGGGTCCGCGCGAAGCGCGGCCCGATGATAGGCTCCGCATCGAACCCGAAATCCATCGGGCGGCGCGTGCAAGTGGTAAAACGGATTCCGGGCTCGCGCTTTGCGTGCCTCGGAATGACGAGACGAGAGAATTTGCGCCTGGCTTTGCTGTCAGCGCATGTTGACTAGCTGTCCCCGACATCCACAGGCAGACATCCACAGGCGCTTGGCGCGATCGGTCACAAGCCGCCCGTAAGGCGCTTCCGCCCTCTTGACTCCTCTAGAACAAAATAAGAACATTACCGCTGCCGCCAGCCAGAACCGGAAGGATCATCGCCATGCCCATGCCGTCAGTGTTCTCCGACAACAACCGCTACGAAGTGGCTTGCGACCAGGCGATCGCGATGTGCGACGGCAATCTGCGCAGCACCATCAAGGCGCTGATCATGGCCAACGAATTCCTCGAGACTGAGGTCGCGGAATTACAGGACGCGCTCGCGACCTGTTTCGCGCAGGCAAAGAACGACGCCGCGTAGGTAAAAGGAGCACGCCATGGCCGATATCACCTATTACGTTGCGCTGCCTTTCGTGCGGGACGACAGCGGTGAATTGGTCGCGGGCAATGCCGAGGAGTGTCAGAGCGCCGCGACCGCGTTGCGGCGCGCCGAGATGATGTCGCGGATGCCGGGCAGCATCGGCGCGGTCGCCTTCAGCCGCACCGGCGATCCCATGATCGGCGAATTCGGCGATGCGCACCTGCTGCGGAAATTCGGCAACCTGCCGGACGATCTCGGCCTGTGAAGCCGCTTGCCATCAACCCACCACTTCATGCCGCCGCTGCGCCTTGCGCACATACATCGCGCTATCAGCCTCTTCCAGCGCGCGGCTCGCCACGGAGTGCGGACCGAGGATCGCAACGCCGGCGGAGGCGCCCGCGCTGACGCTGCGGCCACCGAAATCGAAGGTAAGGCGATCGATCGATTGCTCCAGCGCCGCAGCCTTGGCCTTGGCGTCGGTCTCGGTCAGGTTCCACAGCAGCACCGCGAACTCGTCGCCGCCGAGCCGTCCGACCACGTCCGATGCACGCACCTGCTTCGTTACCGTCTTTACGATCGCCTTCAGCACCGCATCGCCGGCGGCATGGCCATAGGTGTCATTGATCGGCTTCAGGCGATCGACGTCGAGCATGACCAGCGCGCCGCTGGCGTGGTAGCGCTTGATATAGGCGATCGAGCGGTTCAGCTCGCGCTCGAAGCCGCGCCGATTGAGGATGTCCAGCAGGAAGTCGGTCTCCGCGGATGCCTGCAGTTCCGCGATCTGCGCTTCCGCCGCGGCCAGTTCCGCCTTGAGGCGGCGAATTGTCGCCTTGGCCTCGGTCAATGCAGCCGATGGCACCTGGACAGGGGTGACTTTGGCGGGGGCGGCTTGGGCAGGCGCGGCTTGGGTGGTTGCGGCTTGGACGCGGCGCGGCGCAACCTTGCGCGCAGCCGCGCTTTGTCTTTTCGCGGCCCCGGATGCGGCCGCCCTCTTCTTCTTTTTCATAAGCATCCTTGTTGAGGCCCGCTGATGAGGCTTGCCCGCATTCACCAAGACAGGATAGTCCATTCCGGATTCCTTGCCACGCCTTGGATCAGTGACGGGCCGCTCCTATAATCCGGCCCATGCTTCTGGATTCCCGATCAGAATTGACGATATGCCCGCCGCAATAGCCATTATCATGGGAAGCCAGTCGGACTGGGAGACCATGGGCCACGCCGCCGAAACGCTCACTGCCCTCGGGCTCGCGTTTGAGGCGCGGATCATTTCCGCCCACCGTACCCCGGACCGGCTGTACGCGTTCGCCAAGGGGGCAAAAGCGGCCGGTTTCAAGGTCATTATTGCCGGCGCCGGCGGTGCCGCGCATCTGCCCGGCATGACGGCTGCCCTGACGGAACTTCCAGTGTTCGGGGTTCCCGTCGAATCGAAGGCGCTGTCGGGCGTCGATTCGCTGTATTCGATCGTGCAGATGCCGGCCGGTATCCCGGTCGGCACGCTGGCGATCGGAAAATCGGGTGCCATCAACGCTGCGCTGCTCGCAGCGAGCGTGCTGGCGCTGAACGATCCGGCGCTGGCGACGCGCCTGGCCGCCTGGCGCAAGCAACAGACCGATGCGGTCAAGGAGCATCCGGAGGTATCGGCGTGACGGCTTCGACAACAGTGAAGCTGAAGCCGGGTGATACCATCGGAATTCTCGGCGGCGGGCAATTGGGCCGGATGCTGGCGATGGCCGCGGCGCGGCTCGGCCTCAAATGCCAGGTGTTCTCGCCGGATCCGGATTCGCCCGCCTTCGACGTGGTGCAGCACGCGACCTGCGCGGAATTTGCCGATGTCGAGGCGCTCGAACTGTTCGCCAATGACGTCGACGTCATCACCTATGAATTCGAGAACGTGCCGTCCGCGACCGCCTTGGTGCTGGCGGCGCGCCGCCCGGTGCTGCCGTCGCAGAAGATCCTCGAGACCACCCAGGACCGGCTGATCGAAAAGGATTTCATCACTAGGCTCGGCATCGGCACCGCCGACTATGCCGATGTGTCCTCGGTCGAAACGCTGCGCGCCGGCATCGCGCGCATCGGCCTTCCCGCCGTCATCAAGACGCGCCGCTTCGGCTATGACGGCAAGGGCCAGGCGATGATCCGCGAGGGCGACGACATCGACCAGCTCTGGGAAGACCTCGGCACCAAATCCGCCATTCTCGAAGCCTTCGTGCCATTCGAGCGCGAAATCTCCGTGATCGCCGCGCGCTCCGCGGACGGCCACGTCGAATGTTTCGACGTCACCGAGAATGAGCACCGCGATCACATCCTGAAGATCTCGCGCGCGCCGGCGGCGATCCCGGCCGAGCTCGCCGTGCAGGCGCGATCGGTTGCGGAAAGAATCGCGCATGCGCTGAACTATGTCGGCGTACTCGGGGTCGAAATGTTCGTGGTCGCGGGCAAGGACGGGCCGACCGTGCTGGTCAACGAGATCGCGCCGCGGGTTCACAATTCCGGACACTGGACGCTCGACGGCGCCTCGATCTCGCAATTCGAGCAGCACATCCGCGCCATCGCCGGCTGGCCGCTCGGCAAACCGATCCGCCATGGCGCCGTGACCATGACCAACCTGATCGGCGACGACATCCTGAGCTATGAGGAATGGCTGACAGTGCCCGGCGCAACCGTGCATCTCTACGGCAAGGGCCCGCCGCGGCCCGGCCGCAAGATGGGCCATGTCACTGAAGTGGCACCACCGAAGTAGCGCCGGCAGGCCACAAACAGTAGCCCGCCGGCAAAGTCTTAAATTAGAAACTGATCAAGCCTGTCGTACGCCCTCGACGACTCCGGTCGGCTCTTCGCTGAGCCAGCGATAGAGCACCCCGCCGAGCGCGCCGCCGATCAACGGCGCCACCCAGAACAGCCAGAGCTGCGCCAGCGCCCATCCACCAACGAACAATGCCGGCCCGGTGCTGCGCGCCGGATTCACCGAGGTGTTGGTGACGGGAATGCTGACCAGATGGATCAGCGTCAACGCGAGCCCGATCGCGAGCGGCGCAAAGCCCGCAGGCGCCCTGCCATGGGTTGCGCCCATGATGATGAACAGGAACATCATCGTCATCACCACCTCGGTGATGAAGCCGGACAACAGGCTGTACTGTCCGGGCGAATGCGCGTCATAGCCGTTGGAGGCAAAGCCCTTGGCGAGGTCGAAGCCGGGCGCGCCGCTCGCGATCAGATAGAGCACTCCCGCAGCAACGACCGCACCGATCACCTGAGCGATCGCATAGGGCAGGATCTGGCCAACGGGAAAACGTCCGCCGGCAGCGAGACCGACGGTGACGGCCGGATTGAGATGGCAGCCGGACACGTGACCGATCGCATAGGCCATGGTGACGACGCTCAATCCGAACGCCAGCGACACGCCGACCAGGCCGATTCCGACTTGCGGAAAGCCAGCGGCGATCACGGCGCTGCCGCATCCCGTAAATGTGAGCCAGAACGTGCCGATCGCCTCGGCGGCGTATTTTTGTGTCTCCATAGCAATTCTCCTATTATTTTGTTTCCCGGAGCCAGCAAAAGCTGCGGTAGCGGCCAAGCATTTGGCGCCGAATCACCCCAATCAAGGCCACTAGGTGGCAATTTCGCCCTATTTCGTGGCTTTACTTGGCCCTTGCTCCCGCTTCACCGGTGGACATTTGCGATTTTGTCTGCTACATGCGCGCCCCTAGGGCTGAAGGTCTGGCCTTTTTGCCCACCTTGGCTTTTCCAGATTTCCGAACCGATCAATCGAAAAGAGGATGCCGCGTGCAGGTTCTCGTCCGCGATAACAATGTCGATCAAGCCCTGAAGGCGCTCAAAAAGAAGATGCAGCGCGAGGGCATTTTCCGCGAGATGAAGCTCCGCGGCCACTATGAGAAGCCTTCCGAGAAGAAGGCCCGCGAGAAGGCCGAAGCCGTGCGCCGCGCCCGCAAGTTGGCGCGCAAGAAGCTGCAGCGCGAAGGCCTGTTGCCGATGAAGCCGAAGCCGGTGTTCGGCGCCGGCGCGGGTGGTGACCGTGGCGCCGGTGGACGTGGCGGCCCGGGCGCTGGCCGCGGTCCGCGCTGATCGCACCTTTTTATAAAGGTCAGAAATGAGAACGCGGGCCTGAGGGGTCCGCGTTTTGCTTTTTGGTCGGTGCATTTTGCACCGCGGCCGGCTACCAATACGGAATTGCAGACGCGAGCATTTCCATTACGCGAGCAGTTCCGTTGATGGTGTTTCCGGCATCCCGCACCCGTTCTGGAATTTTGCCTCTCCCGCGCCTGATGGCACGGCCTGCCATTCTGCTGGCCGTTGCACTTGGCATCCTCCTTGGTCTCCCCTTGGGCGGCTGCTCGTTCGATCTGGGATCATTGGGGCCCGGCAACGACAAACCCAAGCAGGCCGCCACCGACAAGCCGACCGGCAGCGTCAGTGCGCAGAACGTCAGCGACGCCAAGGAGCACGCGGCGCGTGGCCAGGAGTTCGCGCGGTCCTTCAAGACCGAACAGGCACTCGCCGAATTCGAACAGGCGCTCGCGGTCGATCCCTACAACACACAGGCGCTCTATGGCCGCGGCCTGATCTATCAGGGCCAGAATCAGCACCAGCAGGCGATCGAGGATTTCACCGCGGCCAGCGGCCTGGCGCCACAGAGCGTCGACCCGTTGCTGGCGCGCGCGAGCAGCTATCTCGCTCTCAACAAGGCCAAGGAAGCGGCCGCCGATCTTGACGAAGCGGTGCAGGCCGATCCGAACAGCGCCCAGGCTTGGACGGTGCGCGGCGAGGCCTATGAGAGGCTCGGCGACAAAGGCAAGGCAGCGATTTCGTACAGCCGAGCGATAGCATTGCGGCCTCGAGACGAGACCGCGCGCAGCGGCCTCGCGCGCACCGGCGGTTAAGATAGACGCACTCTCCTCGCCGTCGTCCCGGGCAAGCCAACGGGTCGCGCCAACGCGCGCCCGATGACAGGCTCCGCGCGACCCGGGACCCATAGCCACAGGGTTTGGTGATGTGTGAAGCTGCAAGCACTTGCTCGCGCCACAACAACTCCGTGTGGTTATGCGTCCCCGCTTTCGCGAGGACGACAGCGTGTTTGTGGAGACACGAGATCACGACGGCTATAATCCAGCCTGCGCGATCGTACTCAGCTATTTCGGCAGGACGGCGTGGAATACCGATTTCATCGATGACAGCATGTCGTCGCCGATCGTCGGGCGCTCCTTGGCCGGCTCCGCCCCTGCTGCGTCGGCGCGCAGATCCAGCGGCGGACGTGAGGTCGGAATGTCCGCCGGCGGCGTCGGACGGTTCGGATCGTCAGCCGCACTTGCGGCATAAGGCGGACGCGGCTGGGAGGTCTGGCCGAAGATCTCGCTGGGCGGCGTCGAGACCATGATCGGCGGCGGCAACGGCCGCACCACTGATGGCGCAGCCGCGACGCGAGGCGCTTCCGGTGCACGTGCCGCCTCCGGCGAACGAGAGCCGCCCTCGGCGGTGCCGCGCAACCGCTCGATCGCGGCGCGCGCAAGGTCGTTGGCGTCACGATGCTCGTCCGGTACAGCCGCAGCTTCGGCTGGCGGCGAGGCGGGTGCAGCGGCGGGCACGGTAGCAGGCTGCTGCACCGGTGCCGGCGTCACCTTGGCCACGGCCCTTTCACGGGGTGCGGGCTGATGGCGACGGGGCTCGGCGGGCGGAATGCTTGCAGTCTCGGCGGGCGCTTCGGCGGCGGGTTTGTTCTCGGTCGCCTTCTCAGCCGGCTTCTCAGTCACCGTAGCCTTCTCGGACGCCGTGCGCTCCATCAATGTGCGCTCGGACATGCCCTTGGCCTTCACGCCAGCTTCGGGGAGATTGGAGACCTCGGCAGGCTTTTCGACGGGTTTGCTCGCGACGGCCGCCTTCGGCTGGGCGGTCGAAACAGTGGCGGCGGCCGGTGCCTCCGGCTTGGCTACGATGTAGTGGTTAACGATGTAGGCCCCGATGACCGTCGCAGCCACCGAGGGAAAGATATCGACGACAAATTTCGTCAGGTATTTCAGCATTGCCAACCACTCCCCGCCGCGGCGTTAGATGCGGGAACTTTGAGGCACATTGAGGGATCAACTGCGTCGGATCAATGGCAACCGGCCGGTTCCGGCGATCACGGATGCTTACGGTTTGAGTTCAATCTCGAGGAAGACGATCTCCGTAGAGGTTTCATTAAGCACATCGTGCTCCACCCCCGCCTTGCGGAAATACGACTTGCCTACGCGGAGCTCGGCCTTCGACCGCTCGCCACTGGGCGCCACGATGGTCATCTCGCCGGCGGTCACGGGCACGATCACATAGTCCATCTCATGGACGTGAGGCCCGGTCGCACTGCCCGGCGCCAGCCGCCATTCCGTGACGCGGACCTCGGGGGTGTCGACCTGGACATCGGATTTCGCGGCAAGCATCGTCGTTGTCTCCCTATGGCAGGAATGCCAAGAACAAGAACACGGCAAATACCACCAGATGCACCACGCCGAACAGGATGTTGGTGCGGCCAGTGCCGAAGGTCAGCATGCTCAAGAGGAAGGTCAAGAACAACAGCACCGTGCTCTGGGCGCTGAGCCCGAGGACAAGCTCCTTGCCCAGCAGGTAGGTGGCGATGCCGACCGCGGGGATCGTCAACCCGATCGTGGCGAGCGATGACCCGAGCGCAAGGTTGATGCTCTTCTGCAAATCATTGTTGCGGGCGGCCGAAGCCGCGGCAACGCCTTCCGGCATGAGGATGAGAAGCGCGACCACGAGTCCCGCGAAGGCGGGCGGCGCACCGATCATCGCCGCGGTGGCATCGATGACGAGCGAGAACTTCTTTGACAGCAGCACGACGGCGAGAAGCGAGACCAGCAGCAACGGAATGCTGAGCGCCAGCACGGCACCCGATGACTTCTTCGGCGCCTCAGCATCATTTGCGGACTCGGCCACGAAGTAGTCGCGGTGCCGCATGGTCTGGATGTAGAGAAAGACACCGTAGAGGGCGAGCGTGACAATGTCGACAAATCCGAGTTGCATCGCCGAATAGACCGGCCCGGGCGTCGCCAATGTATAATTTGGCATGATCAGCGTTATCGTCGCCAATACGAACAACACACTGAGATAAACGTTGGCGCCGGTAACCTGGAAATCCTGCTCGCGGTAGTGCAACCCGCCGATGAAGATGCACAGCCCGACCAGACCGTTACAAACGATCATCACCACCGCAAACACAGTGTCACGGGCCAGCGCCGGCTGAGGCTTGTCGCCCAGCATGATCGTCGTGATCAGCGCCACTTCAATGATCGTCACCGCGAGCGTCAGCACCAACGTGCCGAAAGGCTCTCCGACCTCTTCGGCAATCACCTCCGCATGATGAACTGCCGCGAACACCGTGCCGAACAGGATGGCCAGCAGGATCGCGGCGAGCAGCCATCCGCTGAGAGATGGGCTAAACACCCATCCGACGCCGGTCGCCGCAGCGAACAGCGCCATCGCCAGCGCGGGGAAAATCCATGCCGTGCGCGGCATCGGACCGTGTGCGCTCATGACTCCCCTTCCGCTGCTCAAGGAATTCCACCATACGGCACTCAGTGAGCGCTGAGAACCGGGGCGATCGGCAGAAATGTGAGAAGCAGGAACAGTGGTATCAACACGCAACCCGCAAAGAAGAGATAGCCGAAGAAGCTCGGCATCTTGATGCCGCGCTCGTTCGCGATCGCCGCCACCATGAAGTTCGGTGCGTTTCCGATATAGGTGAGCGCACCCATGTAGACCGCGCCCATGGAAATTGCCGCCAGCGTCCCCGACAATTCCCCCATCAATCGCTGCGGGTCGCCGCCGGCGACCTCGAAGAACAGCAGATAGGTCGGAGCATTGTCGAGGAACGCCGACATCAATCCGGTGAACCAGAAATAGGGAACCTCCCGTGGAGCGCCGTTCGGTTCGGTGACCGCGGACAACAGCCAGGCGAACGAGCCGTCACGCCCGGCATGAAGCATCGCCAGCACCGGGATGATCGCGGTGAAGATGGCGGCAAACAGTTTTGCGACTTCCCGGATCGGCTCCCAGTTGAAGCCGTTGGCCTCGCGGTGTTCGTCCGGCGTGAGCCATAGCGAAAGCAGCGCGATTGCGATCAGAAGGCCGTCGCGCACCAGATTCTGCAGCTCCAGCCTGGTGCCGAGAACATCGAAGACAATTCCCGGCCGCCAGGTCGCCGACATCAGGATGCTGGCAATGATTGCGGCGATCAGCACCAGATTGATCAGGCCGCGAAGGCGGATCGGCGACGCTCCGCCGGGCGGAGCCGATGGCTCTTTGCGGAAGAGCCAGAGATCGAGCACGACAAAGACGAGCAGCAGGGTGCCGGCCACGATCGCGGTCTGCAACCAGATGTTCCTCGTGGTCCAGAAGAACTCGACGCCGTGCAGGAAGCCTACGAACAGCGGCGGATCGCCGAGCGGGCTGAGCGCGCCGCCGACATTGGCAACGAGAATGATGAAGAACACGATGACGTGCGCGTTATGGGGCCGCAACAGGTTGGCGCGGATCAGCGGGCGGATCAGGATCATGGCGGCACCGGTGGTGCCGACGACGCTCGCCATCATCGTACCCACTGCAAGAACGGACGTATTGGTCCACGGCGTGCCCCTCAGGTCGCCGGTCACCAGGATCCCGCCGGCAACCGTATAGAGCGCGAACAGCAGCACGATGAAGCTCAGATACTCCCCGAGCATCGCATGCACGAAGCTCTCCAGCATGGCTGCACCTCCGGCGAACCAGACGAGCGAGGCGAGCGTCAGAAACGACCAGCCGGCGGCGATCTTGCCGTAATGGTGATGCCAGAATTTCGGAAACAGCAGCGGCCCGAGCGCGATCGACAGCAGCAGACCGGCGAAAGGAAGGGCAAACGGCCAGTTCATCGCCGCGCCGTCGAGTGCTGCCGCAGCGCGCGCCGGGTCCGGCAGCAGCACCAACGCCGCCAGGACGGCCACACCGCTCCATGTCTTGGTTCCGTACCTACAAACCACCGATGAACTGCCGCGCCGTTTCGATCGCACCATAATAGTCGAGATTATCGTGGCCGCCGCCAGCAAAGCGAACGAACCGCTTCGGCTCATGCGCCAGCGCGAACAGGCGTTCACCGAAGATGATCGGGATCACGGGATCGTTAGTGCCGTGCATGATGAGGAGCGGAGCCTTGACCCGCGCAATACGTTCGTCGGAGCGGAACTGATCGCGCATTAGCCAGCGCACCGGCACGAACGGGAATGCCGCACCAGCAATGTCGACCGTCGAGGTATAGGGCGCCTCCAGGATCAATTTTCCGATCGGCTGTTCAGAAGCCAGCGCGACCGCAACGCCGGTGCCGAGTGAAAATCCCCAGACGACAATTCGTTCCGCGGCATAGCGCGCCGCGGTGAAGGCGTAAGCTGCAGCGGCGTCCTGCAGAATGCCGCGCTCGCTCGGATATCCGCTTGAGCCGGAATAGCCGCGGTAGGACAGCGCGACCAGGCCGGTACCGTCAGACGTCATCGCGCGGAAACGGCTGACTCGTCCCGCGAGAAAATCGCCATTGCCGGGAAAGTACAGGATCACGGGACGGCCGGGCTTTGCCGGCACGTGCCAGACGATGACCTTTTCACCATCGCCTGCGGTGAGGACATGTTCCTCGGCTTCAGGAAAGCCCGCGGCTTCCGGTGAGGTTCGCTCCCGCGTCGGAATCGGAAACAGCATCTCGCGCTGCTTGACGAACAGCAGCGCGAGCGCTCCGAGATAACCGACTGCAGCGAGGATCAGGAGCCATTTCAGGACGAGCATCGCTGCCCGCAAACGGCCTCACATCGCCTTGACGATGCTCTCGGTCACCTTCTTGGCATCGCCGAGCAGCATCATGGTGTTGTCACGATAGAACAGCGGATTGTCGATGCCGGCATAGCCTGAGGCCAGCGAGCGCTTGATGAACATCACCGTGCCGGCCTTCCACACCTGCAGCACCGGCATGCCGTAGATCGGCGAGGTCTTGTCCTCTTCCGCCGCCGGGTTGGTGACGTCATTGGCGCCGATCACGAAGGCGACGTCGGCCTGGGCGAATTCGGAGTTGATGTCCTCCAGTTCGAACACCTCGTCATAGGGCACGTTGGCTTCGGCCAGCAGCACGTTCATGTGGCCGGGCATGCGGCCCGCGACCGGGTGAATCGCATACTTCACCTCGACGCCTTCCTTCTTCAGGATGTCGGCCATTTCGCGCAGCGCGTGCTGGGCCTGCGCCACCGCCATGCCGTAGCCGGGCACGATGATGACCTTCGAGGCGTTCTTCATGATGAAGGCGGCATCATCAGCCGAGCCAAGCTTGGCCGGCTTCTGCTCGCCGGTCCCGCCGCCCGCCGCCGCGGTCTCGCCGCCGAAGCCGCCCAGGATGACCGAGATGAAGGACCGGTTCATCGCGTGGCACATGATGTAGGACAGGATCGCGCCGGAGGAGCCGACCAGCGCGCCGGTGATGATCAGCGCCGAATTGCCGAGCGTGAAACCGATGCCGGCCGCGGCCCAGCCGGAATAGGAGTTCAGCATCGAGATCACGACCGGCATGTCGGCGCCGCCGATCGGGATGATCATCAGCACGCCGAGCACCAGCGCGATGATGGTGATCAGCCAGAAGTCGACCGCACTGCCCGACAGCACGAGGCCAACGATGAAGAACACCAGCGCCAAAGCGAGCGCGATGTTGATGAGGTGACGGAACGGCAGGAGGATCGGTGCGCCGCTCATCCGCGCCGACAGTTTCAGGAACGCGATCACCGAGCCGGTGAAGGTCAGCGCGCCGATCGCGACGCCGAGCGACATCTCGATCAGGCTCTGGGTGTGGATGTTGCCGGGCGTGCCGATGTCGAAGGCCTCGGGCGCATAGAACGCACCGGCCGCGACCAGCACCGCGGCCATGCCGACCAGCGAGTGGAACGCGGCGACCAGTTCGGGCATCGACGTCATCGGCACCCGCCGCGCGATCACGGCGCCGATCGCACCGCCAATGGCGACACCAAGTACGACGAGCAGCCAGGCGACGCCGTCCGCCGGCGGATGGCTCGCGAGCGTGGTGCCGATCGCGATCGCCATGCCGATCATGCCGAACAGGTTGCCCTGCCGCGAGGTGGCGGGGCTCGACAGCCCCCTCAGCGACAGGATGAACAGCACACCTGCCACGAGATACAACAATGCAGAGAGATTGGCGTTCATCTCAGGTCCCCGTTTGCCTCTTCCCCGAGGTGGCCGCTTACTTGGACTTCTTCTTGTACATCGCCAGCATGCGCTGGGTGACAAGGAAGCCGCCGAAGATGTTCACGCAGGCGAAGATCAGCGCGACGAAGCCGAAGCCACGCGCCCAACCCGAGCCGCTCGAGATCATGCCGACGCCGACCGCGAGCAGCGCGCCGACCACGATCACCGAGGAGATCGCATTGGTGACGCTCATCAGCGGCGTATGCAGCGCGGGGGTCACCGACCACACCACGAAATAGCCGACGAACACGGCAAGCACGAAAATGGAAAGCCGGAATACGAAGGGATCGACGGCCTGCGCGATATGCTCCATGGCTTCTCTCCTTAGGCTTTCGGCTGGAAGTTCGGGTGGATGACGGCGCCGTCCTTGGTCAGCGCGGTGGCTTTCACCAGTTCGTCGTCCCAATTGACGGCAAGCGCCTTGTTCGCCTTGTCGACCAGCGTCTCGATGAAGGCGAGCAGGTTGCGGGCATAGAGACCCGAGGCGGAGGCGGCGACGCGGCCGGCGACATTGGTGTAGCCGACGATCTTGATGCCATCGACGTCGACGATCTCACCCGCCTTCGCGCCCTCGACATTGCCGCCACGTTCGACGGCGAGATCGACCAGTACCGAACCGGGCCGCATCGATTTGACCATGTCCGCGGAGACGAGCTTGGGGGCCGGGCGGCCGGGAATCAGCGCCGTCGTGATCACGACATCCTGCTTCTTGATGTGCTCGGCGGTGAGCGCGGCCTGCTTGGCCTGGTACTCCCTAGACATTTCCTTGGCGTAGCCGCCCGCGGTCTGCGCGTTCTTGAACTCCTCGTCCTCGACCGCGAGGAATTTGGCGCCAAGGCTCTCCACCTGCTCCTTCGTCGCCGGACGCACGTCGGTCGCGGTGACGATGGCCCCCAGCCGGCGCGCGGTCGCGATCGCCTGCAGCCCCGCGACGCCGACGCCCATGATGAACACTTTCGCGGCGGGTACGGTGCCGGCCGCGGTCATCATCATCGGAAAGGCACGGCCGAAGGCTTCGGCGCCCTCGATCACCGCGCGGTAACCGGCAAGGTTCGCCTGCGACGACAAAACGTCCATGACCTGCGCACGGGTGATGCGCGGCATCAACTCCATCGCAAAGGCCGAAATACCGGCATCCGCCATCGCCTTCAGCGCAGCGTCATTGCCGTAGGGGTCCATGATGGCGATGACGAGCGCGCCGCGCTTGTATTTCGAGAGCTCGGACGCCTCCGGCCGCTTCACCTTGATGACGATATCGGCATCTTTCACCGCATCGGCGCTCACGGTGGCGCCGACGGCAGTGAATTCCGAATCCGGCAAGCCCGACTTGATGCCCGCGCTCGGCTCGACCGCGACCTCCGCACCGAGCGCCTTGAGTTTCTTGATAGTGTCAGGGGATGCGGCGACCCGCGGCTCGGACGGGTCGATTTCCTTGGCAACGGCAATCTTCATAAGGCCTCCGGCGGCGCGGGACAGCGCACGCAAGCAAACTTAGCGTTACTCCCGCAACGTTGGATACCGGTTTTGGGACCGGTTTGAATGCAATTTTTTTGAGCACCGCCGGCATTGGCGGCGCAGCCGGCGAGAGGTCAGAGCAGAAAGAAGGCCATCAGGATGAGAATGAGGGCGACCGTCGCGGTGCCGTATTTGACCAGCGCGATGAAGCCTTCGTAGGTCCGCTCATGCTCGATGTAGTCGTTGCCGTCGGCAGTGGTGTAAGCCACTTCGCTATGGTTCGCCATCCTTGTCCCCAGTCATCAAACGTCTGATTTTCAAGCGTGCCATAGCGCAAAGCCGCGGACAGGGCAACGCCGCCTCGCCTATCGCCTCATTCGGAAGGCCAATTATCCCGGATCCAGCGGGTGAGGCTTTCCTCGCTGACCTCGCCGGCCGCGAGTGAGAGGATGATCGATGTTGCGTGCGCCGGATCAGGACTGAAGTTGACGCCATTCTTGATCAGAAACGTCATCATCGCCATGAAGGCGATCCGCTTGTTCCCATCGACAAAGGCGTGGTTCTTGGCGAGGCCAAACGCATAGGCCGCCGCGAGCTCGGTCAGCGAGGCCTGTTCGTAGCGCCATTTGTTAACCGGCCGCTCCAGCGCCGATCGCAGCATGCCCTCATCGCGCAAGCCGGGAGCTCCGCCGAAGCGGCGGAGCTGGCGGGCATGGATGGCGATGGCCTGCTCATAGGTGATCCAAAGCGGCTCTTTCGGAATTTCCACTACTTTGCAAGCGCCGCCAGCGTATCGCGATATTTGTCCATGATCTCGTCTGCAACTTCCATCGTCCGTTCAAAATCCGGATCGTAGGGAAGCGCCTGAAAACCGCCTCCCGGAAGTTCGGTGACATGCAGTTGCTGACCGCGCTTGAGGTCGAGCCGCTGCATCAGCTCGCGGGGGAGCAGCAGGCCATCGGAATTCCCGATCTTTTTGATCTCGATTTTCATCAGGATTTTGCCTTTTAAGTTGCGCACAATCGCGCAGTTGCCCTGTAAGAGCTTCAAAAAGCACTATAATTCGCACATCTCAGCGCACGTTATACATCAGTATAACGCACCCTCAGGCGTCGTTCAACAAGTGTTTTACAGTCTACCGTCCCTCAGCCCATCGCCTCAAGCTCGTCGATCATCCCTGAAATCACCGACAGACCACCATCCCAGAATTTCGGGTCCTTGGCGTCGAGGCCGAACGGCCTGAGCAACTCCGAATAGTGCTTGGTTCCGCCGGCTGCGAGCATGTCGAGATAGCGTTCCGCAAAGCCCTCGGAGGCGTGCTCGTAGACGGCGTAGAGCGAGTTCACCAGGCAATCGCCGAACGCATAGGCGTAAACGTAGAAGGGCGAATGGATGAAATGCGGAATGTACATCCAGAAATTCTCGTAGCCCGGCTTGATCTCGATCGCCGGCCCTAAGCTCTCGGTCTGCACGGAAAGCCAGATCTGGCCGATCCGCTCGGCGGTCAATTCGCCGTTCTTGCGCTCGGTGTGCACCGCGCGCTCGAACGAATAGAACGCGATCTGCCGCACCACGGTGTTGATCATGTCCTCGACCTTGCCGGCGAGCAGCGCCTGGCGCTGCTTGGCGCTCTTGGTCTCGGACAACAGGCGCTTGAAGGTCAGCATCTCCCCGAACACGCTTGCGGTCTCCGCAAGCGTCAGCGGTGTCGGCGCCATCAGGGGGCCGTTCTTTGCCGCCAGCACCTGGTGCACGCCATGGCCGAGCTCATGCGCCAGCGTCATGACATCGCGCGGCTTGCCCTGGTAGTTCATCAGCACGTAAGGGTGCGCCGACGGCGTGGTCGGATGCGAGAAGGCGCCTGGGGCCTTGCCCGGCCTGACCGGCGCATCGATCCAGCGGTCGGTGAAGAAGCGCTCGGCGATCGCGGCCATATCGGTGGAAAAGCCGCGATAGGCTGATAGCACCATGCTCCGCGCCTCGGGCCAGGCAATCGTGCCGGTCGCGGCAAAGGGCAATGGCGCGTTGCGGTCCCAATGCGGCAGCTTCTTCTTTTTGAACCAGCCCGCCTTCAGCCGGTAGTAGCGGTGCGACAGCTTCGGATAGGCGGCGCGCACGGACGCGACTAACGCGTCCACCACCTCGCGCTCGACGCGGTTGTTGAGATGGCGGGAATCCGCGACATCCTGGAAGCCACGCCAGCGGTCGGAAATCTCCTTGTCCTTGGCGAGCGTGTTGGTGACCAGCGCGAACGTACGCTCATTGGCCTTGAAGGTTTTCGCCAGCGCCTCCGCCGCCGCCTTGCGCTTTGCGCCATCGCGGTCCTGCAGGAAGTTGAGCGTCGGCTCGATCGCGAGTTCCTTGGCGCCGACCTTGAAGCGCAGGCCGGCGATGGTCTGGTCGAACAGCCGGTTCCAGGCGGAATAGCCGCTCTGCGACTTCTCGTGGAAAAGCTGCTCGATGCGATCCTCGAGTTGATAAGGCTTCTCCTTGCGCAGATCCTCGATCCAGGGCCGGTAATGCGCGAGCTCTTCGGCCTGCATCGCACGCTCGATCACATCATCGTCAATGCGGTTGAGCTCGAGCGCGAAGAACAGGAGGTGCGTCGAGGCCGCCGTCAGGCGCTCTGAAACATCGCCGTAAAATTTCGTGATCGCGGGATCGACGCTGTCGCCGGCATGCACCAGGCCGGCAAAGGAGCCGAGCCGGCCGGCGAGGTCGTCGATCGCTTCATAGCGTCGCACGGCTTCGGCGAGCCACTTTCCGCCATCTTCCCGGGCCGTATGTTCCGCAAGCTTGCCCTTGTAGTCGGTCTCAAACGCGACGCAATCTGCATCCATCTTCGCCAGGTCGCGCGCGACTTCCGGCGCGTCGATCCCGGAATAGAGGTCGGCGAGATTCCATTCCGGCAATTTGCCGGTTTTGCCCACGACCTTCTTCGCGGCGGACTTGTTGGCAGCGGATTTGGCCTTGGCCGGCTTGCGTTGGGTGGGTTTGCGGAGAGCGGAGGAGCGCGAGGTCATCTTGGCGGTAACCTGTGTTCAATCGGAGATGCGGCGGCGAAATGTGCGGGGGTGGGCAACGTTTAAGAGGGCGTTAATCGGCTTCGGCGAGAGTGCCCCGATTCGAGACAGATAAGCGTAACGTGCGGGGAAAACCATGGCTGCCACCATTTTGATTGCCGATGATGACGCAGTACAGCGCCGTCTGGTTGAAAACATGGTGCAAAAATGCGGCTACCAGCCCCTCGTAGTCGATAGCGGCGATGATGCCATCTCCGCACTCACCGCCCAGGAAAGCCAGACCATCGATGCGGTCGTGCTCGATCTCGTGATGCCCGGCCTCGACGGCCTCGGCGTGCTCGCAAAGATTCGTGACGCTGGTTTGAACGTCCCCGTCATCGTGCAGACCGCGCATGGCGGCATTGACAATGTGGTCTCGGCGATGCGCGCCGGCGCCCAGGATTTCGTCGTCAAGCCGGTCGGCTTCGAGCGGCTGCAGGTATCCTTGCGCAATGCGCTGAACACTTCTGCACTCAAGGGTGAATTGCAGCGCATCCGCCACAGCCGCGAGGGGCGGCTCACGTTCACCGACGTCATCACCCGCAGCGAAGCCATGACAAGCGTGCTGCGCACCGCGCAGAAGGCCGCTTCATCAGCCATTCCGGTGTTGATCGAAGGCGAATCCGGCGTCGGCAAGGAATTGTTCGCCCGCGCCATCCACGGCAGCAGCGAACGCAAATCGAAGCCTTTCGTTGCGGTGAACTGCGGTGCGATCCCCGACAATCTCGTGGAGTCGATCCTGTTCGGCCACGAGAAGGGCGCCTTCACCGGCGCCACCGAACGCCACATGGGCAAGTTCGTCGAAGCCCATGGCGGCACGCTCTTCCTCGACGAAGTCGGCGAACTGCCGCTGACCGCACAGGTGAAGCTGTTGCGCGCGCTGCAGGAGGGCACGGTGGAAGCCGTCGGCGGCCGCAAGCCCGTGAAGGTCGACGTCCGCATCATTTCCGCGACCAACCGCAAACTGCTCGAGCTGGTGAAGGCCGGCCAATTCCGCGAGGACCTGTTCTATCGCCTGCACGTCCTGCCGCTGACGATTCCGCCGCTGCGGCAACGGCGCGAGGACATCCCGCATCTGCTGCGGCATTTCCTCGCGCGCTTCAACGCCGAGGAAAACCGCAACATCACCGGCATCAGCGGCGAGGCGATGGCGCATCTTTCGCAGCTCGATTGGCCCGGCAACATCCGCCAGCTCGAAAACACGGTGTATCGCGCTGTGGTCATGAGCGATGGCGACCAGCTTGATCTCGCCGACTTCCCGCAGGTCGCCGCGCATCCACTTGCTGACCCAGCCCCGACGCATGGCGAGCCGCTGATCGTCGCCCCGTCCACGGCGCCCGCGATAATATCGGGTAGTGAAATACCCATTGCGCCGCTGCCTGCCACCGGCAATCTCTCGATGCTGACCAGCAGCGGCGATGTGCGGCCACTGGAAGAGATGGAGAACGAGATCATCCGCTTCGCGATCTCGCATTATCGCGGGCAGATGTCGGAGGTTGCGCGGCGCCTGAAGATCGGCCGCTCGACGCTCTACCGCAAGATCGACGAGGCCGCGGCAAATGACTCCGCCGACGGCGCCGGCGGCACCAATTGAGCCGATCGGCGTTTATGCCCCGGAGCGGGCATTCGGTCGTGGCTTCGCATGCTCAGTTCGGAACCTATTGAACCGTGGCTTGGGGGTGACAGACAAACGGGGTGCCGCGTGGCAAAAATCGCGCAAGACCGAGTGCAAGTGGTTGATCAAGGTCAGTTTGTCGTGAGTTGCCCCGCATGGCGCTGGCTGCATGAAGGGGGCGTCTGTATCGTCTGCGTTGATTTGTTGCGTGCAGGCGTGAAGGAGTTTTGATCGAGTGAGGCCGGCGCTTCCGCGCAATCTCAGAGCATGATCCGGGAAGATCATGCTCGAACGAATCGAGCGTGATGACGGCTCTAACGAAGCGTCATCAGGCTCCGGGACCATGATTTGAGAACTGTTCCAATGCCGGGCAGTTCGCCCCAGGGGGAGTGACGATGCGAGACTGTTCGAAAGGCCGAACCGGATTCGACCGCGTGCTGATGGCCGTCGCCGCGACGTTCCTGACGGTCTCCGCGACCTCGGCGCTGGCCCAATCGGACACGCCGCGCGCGAGTGCCGCAGAACTCGCGATCGATGCCGCAATCCCGCGTCCCGAGCCTGCCAACGTTCCGCCGCCGACCGCAGCCGATATCAAGCTGGACACCACCGCTTCGGTGCCGGATGCGACCAAGGACGCCATCACGTCGAGCGAACCCGACGCCGCCACCAAGACCGCAGAGCCCAAGCTGGAATCCAAGCCGGCCGATGTCGTCACCGCGCCCGCCGCCGAGCCGAAGCCGAGCGATGTGGCAAAGGACGCGCCCAAGGACACACCGAAGGAGCCGGTCAAGAACGACACCGCCACGGTGACGCCTTCAGCCGCGCCCGCCGCTGCGACCGCCGCTCCTGCAACCGTCACTGCGCCAGCCCCGGCGACCGCCAACGCGCCTGCTGCCGAGCCCGCCAAGGAGCCGGTCAAGGCTGCGAGCAACGTGCCGGCGGAAGACCAGCCGGTTGCCGACAAGCTTCGCGAGACGCTGGCCAGCAAGACGCTGCGCACCTTTGACCGCAAGAACGAGCGCGCCGCGGTCGAGAAGTTCTACTCGGCGCGCGACTATGCGCCGGTATTCACGCAAGGCGGCAAGCTGACCGCTACCGGCAAGGGCGTGATCGCGCGGCTCAAGGACGCCGCCTCCGACGGCCTCAACCCGGAAGACTATCCGGTGCCGGAGTTTGCCTTGGCCTTCTCCTCGCCCGACGCGCTGGCGGATGCCGAGCTGAAGCTCGTCGCCAGCATGCTCGACTACGCGCGCCAGGCCCAGAGCGGCCGGATGCATTGGTCGCAGGTCTCGGCCGACATCCTCTATCCCGAGCACCCGATCGATCCGTCGGAAGTCCTCGCCAACGTGACCGGCGCCAAGGACGCCTCCGCCGCGCTCGACAGCTACAACCCGCCGCACAAGCTCTACCGTGAGCTCAAGGCGAAGCTCGCCGAGCTGCGCGGCCTCGGCGACGGCCCGATGATCGAGATCCCGGAGGGACCGGTGCTGGCCTACAAGGCCGCCACCAAGAAGCAGCCGGGCGAGGCGCCGGAAGATCCGCGCGTGCCGCAGCTCCGCGCCAAGCTCGGCGTTGCCGAGAATCCGGACGATACGCGTTACGACGCCAAGGTCGCCGAAGCCGTGCGCAAATTCCAGCGCAGCGTCGAGCTGAAGCCCACCGGCGTGCTCGACGACCGTACCGTGAAGGCGATCAACAGCCCGAAGCGCGACCGACAGATCGACACCGTCATCGTCAACATGGAGCGCTGGCGCTGGCTTCCGCGCCAGCTTGGCGCGGCGTCCCTCGGCAACGCCTATGTCATCCTCAACATCCCCGACTACACACTGCGGGTGATGCAAAACGGTGCGCCGGTCTGGACCACACGCGTCGTGACCGGCAAGCCGGGGCAGCACGCCACCCCGCTTCTGACCGAGACGATGAAGTACATCACGGTGAACCCGACCTGGAACGTGCCGCCGTCGATCATCTACAACGAGTACCTGCCGGCCCTGCAGCAGGATCCGACCGTGCTGCAGCGGATGGGCCTGCGGCTCGAATACGGCCGCGACGGCTCGATTCACATCTCGCAGCCGCCGGGTGAAGCGAATGCGCTCGGACGCATCCGCTTCAACTTCCCGAACAAGTTCCTGGTTTATCAGCACGACACGCCGGACAAGAACCTGTTCGGCAGGGAAGACCGCGCCTTCAGCCATGGCTGCATGCGCGTGCAGAACCCGGACCAGTACGCTTCCGTGCTGCTCAACATCACGATGACGGACGAGCGTTGGACGCCCGAGCGAATCCGCAGCATGTATGGCTCGAGCGAGATCGACCTGAAATTCCCGACCCCGATCCCGGTCAACATCACCTACCAGACCGCGTTCGTGGACGACGCCGGCAAGCTGCAATTCCGCAAAGACGTCTATGGCCGCGACGGCGCCATGCTGGCGCTGCTCAAGAACAACCGCGGCAAGGACCTCGAATCAGTGGTGGCGCATGCGCAGCCGAACTATTCGCGCCCGAGCCGCAACAGCCTGCCGCCCGGCGTCAGCATCGCCAGCGAGAACACCAATTCCGGCCTGAACTTCTTTGAACGGCTGTTCGGCGGCGGCCAGCCGGTGCCGCCCGCTCCGATTGGACGCGGACAACCGCGCGGGGTGTTCACCCGTTAATTTACCGCTCCCTGAGCGCGCCAGATTCCTGAGCAAAATCAACGATCCCGCCCATGCGGCGGGATCGTTTATATTAACCATTATTCATCTGGCACCGCTGGCGGCTCTTTTTCGCCACAGTCAACAGTTTAGGTTGACTTCAACTTGGGAAACGGGATGGTAAATCTCGGTTAACCGTCCCGCTTTAAGAATGCGTTCACCGCCTTTCGCCGGGGTCTGCGAAAGATAAGGTCGAACGCTCGACGATTGGGTGGGCTCATCGGTGCTGGCTGTCCGCACACGCCACTATAAACTGCTGTCTTTCCCGAAAGCCGGATGTCAGGTCGGGCTGACGTCGCTATTGCTGCTCGCAGGCGCCGGATCGGTTCACGACGCCGCCGCCCTGAACGAGACTCGCACCCTCTCCTTCCACCACACCCATTCGAACGAAGACCTCACCATCACCTTCAAGCGCGACGGCCGCTACGACGAAGACGCGTTGAAGAAGCTCAATCATTACCTGCGCGACTGGCGCACCCAGGATGAGACCACGATGGATCGTCGGCTCTTCGACATCCTCTGGGAAGTCTATCGCGATGTCGACGGCAAGCAGCCGATCAACATCATCTCCTCCTACCGCTCTCCCGCTACTAACGCCATGCTCCGCCGCCGCTCCTCCGGGGTGGCGCGCTTCAGCCAGCACATGCTGGGGCATGCGATGGATTTCTACATTCCCGGCGTGCCGCTCGAGCAGATCCGCTATGCCGGCCTGCGCCTACAGCGTGGCGGTGTCGGTTTCTATCCGACCTCCGGCTCGCCTTTTGTTCACCTCGACACCGGGTCGATTCGCCATTGGCCGCGCATGACGCACGACCAATTGGCAAGGGTGTTCCCGGACGGCCGCACCGTCCACGTCCCATCCGACGGCACCCCGTTGAAGGGGTATGAGCTTGCCCGCGCCGACATCGAGCGGCGCGGCAACGGCGATGGCTCCTCGTCCGGCGGCAACAAGATCGGCGGCTTCCTGACCGCGCTGTTCACGGGCAAATCGGCTGCCGGCAGCGACGAGGACGACGAGGGCGCGGCGCCGGCGGCCGCCGAGAAGCCCGCGCCCGTCCTGGCTTCCGCCAAATCTGCCGATTCGAAGCCGGCCGACCCCGTGCCGATGCCGCGCGCAAAACCGCAATTCGCCTCTACCATCCAGCTCGCCGCGGCCGACGCCCAGATCGTCCCGGCGGCAAAGGCGAAGCCGGCAGCGCCGGCGCCAGCCGAGAAGTCCGAGCCGAAACCCGAGACGCCTGCTGACATCATCAATGCCCGCGGCTTCTGGGGCGACGATCTACCGGCAGCGAAACAGGCGACAGCCGCGCAGATCGCAGCGCTCAAGGCGCGCGAGGCGGTCGGCGCCGCCGATCCGCAGGCCACTGCCAGCGTGTCGGAGAATTTCAACAAGGCGCTCGCCTATGCCCCGGCCAACGCGCCTGTTGACCGCAACAATATCGTCGCCGCCTCTGCGCCAGTCCCGCGCAGCGCCCGACCGACCCGCAACGCCGGGGCCGTCGCGAGCGAGATCAACACCGTGGTCGCCAAGGGCACGCAGGGTCAGGGCAGCGTGATCTCGACCTCGACACGCATCTCCGCCGCCAAGGGCAACGATCTCTGGATGCGCGTGGTCATGCTGGCGCCGAGCGCCAGCAACGCCATGCAGACCACCGTGCTCGGCGATACCGACATGACCTTGATGCGCGCCCATTTCGTCAAGCCGCAGGCCGCGGTCAACATGACCTTCTCGAACGATCCGATGCTGGGCATGAGCTGCGACAGCTTCACCGGCTCGGCCACCGCAACGCTACCGACGACGTCCTTCGTCGTCCGCACCGCCGCGCTGCGCTAAGCTTTCTTCCGCAAATTCGGTGCCGTCCCCGCGAAAGCGCGGACCCATAACCACAGGCGCGCGTTGTTGGAGCTGCGGCCCAGCTTCACACAACACGGATATCGGTGGTTATGGTTCCCGGGTCGCGCTTCGCTTGCCCGGGACGACGAGAGTTGTGCGGTCGGGCTAACGCCTCAGATCATTCCGAGCGCCTGCATGTAGGTCTCGATGATCGTCTCCTGCTCCTGGCGCTCGTTCGGGTCCTGCTTGCGCAAGCGCACGATGGTGCGCAGGGCTTTGACGTCGTATCCGTTGCCCTTGCTCTCGGCATAGACGTCGCGGATGTCGTCCGAGATCGCCTTCTTTTCTTCTTCCAGCCGTTCGATGCGTTCGATGATGGCCTTGAGCTGGTCCTTTGCGAATCGGGTCGCGGGTTCTTCTTTGACGGCTGCGGAGGTGGCCATCGGGTACTCCTGAAATGGAACTGGTGTTGAGGCGTCCTGTTGAGGCGTCTTGGCGGTATGCGCTCCTCACGGATCGCGTGTCGGAAATGACCCTCAAGTTTGGGACGCCTCCCGTCAAGGAAACGTCGCGCTCATCCACAGCGCGCCCACAGGAGATGCTGGCGTTACCCGCAACCACCGTCATTCCGGGGCAATGCGCAGCATTGAACGACGATGCGCAATTGCGCATCGGAGAATCTCGAGATTCCGGGTTCGTCCTTCGGACGCCCCGGAATGGCGGAATGCGTATGCCTCAATGCCCGGGGTGGGCCTTCTTCATCGCGGCCAGTTGCTCCGGCGTCGCCGTGCCTTGGTATTTTGCCTTCCACTCCTCATAGGGCATGCCGTAGACGGCCTCGCGGCTCTCATCCTTGCTAACAGCCACACCCTTGGCATCGGCCTCTTCCTTCATCCAGTTGGAGAGGCAATTCCGGCAGAATCCGGCGAGGTTCATCAGGTCGATGTTCTGGACGTCGGTACGGCTCTGCAAATGCTGCACCAGGCGCCGGAAAACGGCGGCTTCCAGCTCGGTCTTGGTCTTGTCGTCAATGGTCATGGGCCGTCATCCCGGTTTGTGATTCCCACCATATTGATATCAGGTGGGATTCGTCACAGATTTTGCCACATCGCTGCGCAAAACAGCATGAAATCGGGTGGGATCGGCGGTTTTCGATGGCAGAAGCCCGCCTGCCTTCCGTTGACAGGCGCCGCCGAGCCACGCGAAATCGTCAATGATTCGGTGTAGCTTCGCCTCATGATCGTACTGGATTCCCTGCCCATCCCCCCTCGTCTGCTTGCCGGTCTTCTGCCCGTGCTGGCGCTTGCGGCGGCGTGCCTGTGGACCAGCCCGGCTGCGGCCGATTTCCGGCTCTGCAACAATACCGCCAGCCGGGTCGGCATCGCGCTCGGCTACAAGGACGCCGAGGGCTGGACCACCGAGGGCTGGTGGAACATCTCTTCGCGCTCCTGCGAGACCCTGCTGCGGGGCAATCTGGTCGCGCGCTATTATTACATCTACGCGCTGGACTATGACCGCGGCGGCGAATGGTCGGGCCAGGCCTTCATGTGCTCGCGCGACAAGGAATTCACCATTCGTGGCACCGAGAATTGCCTGGCGCGCGGCTATGACCGCACCGGCTTCTTCGAGGTCGACACCGGGGAGCAACGGGCGTGGACCGTACAACTGACGGAAGCCAACGAGCAGCCGGCGCAGAAGGTGCCGGGAATGCCGGGCGGGGTCGCACCGGGGACTCCCGCAGTGCCAGGCCTGCCCAATCCACCGGGCGGAACGCCTCCAGGCGCGTCTGGTCTACCTCCAGCCGCACCTCCCGGAAGCAAGCAATGAGAAGACTGCGTCGGATCAAGATCCTCGCGACCTTGGGTCCCGCCTCCTCCGACAGCGCAATGATTCGCAAGCTGTTCGAGGCCGGCGCCGACCTCTTTCGCATCAACATGAGCCACACCCCGCATGACAAGATGCGGGACCTCGTGAAGACCATCCGCAATGTCGAGTCCAGCTACGGCCGGCCGATCGGAATCCTGGTCGACCTGCAGGGACCCAAGCTCCGGCTCGGCGCCTTTGCCGAAGGCTCGGTGCAGCTCAACAACGGCCAGAGCTTCGTGCTCGATTCCGACAAGACACCGGGCGACAATACCCGCGTCAACCTCCCGCATCCGGAGATCCTGGCGGCGCTGCGGCCCGGCCACGCGCTATTGCTCGATGACGGCAAGGTGCGGCTGATTGCGGAAGAGACCTCGCCCGACCGCGCGGTGACGCGCGTGGTGATCGGCGGCAAGATGTCGGACCGCAAGGGCGTCAGCCTGCCCGACACCGACCTGCCGGTGTCGGCGATGACGCCGAAGGACCGCGCCGATCTCGAGGCTGCGCTGACCACCGGCATCGACTGGATCGCGCTGTCCTTTGTGCAGCGCGCCGAGGACGTCCACGAGGCCAAGAAGATGATCCGCGGCCGCGCCGCCGTGATGGCGAAAATCGAGAAGCCGCAGGCGATCGACCGGCTGGCCGACATCATCGACGCCTCCGATGCGCTGATGGTCGCGCGCGGCGATCTCGGCGTGGAGCTGCCGCTGGAGCGCGTGCCGAGCCTGCAGAAGCAGATGACGCGAATGGCACGGCGCGCCGGCAAGCCGGTGGTGGTCGCAACCCAGATGCTGGAATCGATGATCCAGGCGCCGGTACCGACCCGCGCCGAGGTCTCCGACGTCGCCACCGCCGTCTATGAGGGCGCGGACGCGATCATGCTCTCGGCGGAATCGGCTGCCGGCAAATATCCGGTGGAAGCGGTCACCACCATGAACCGCATCGGCGAGGAGGTGGAGCGCGACCCGACCTATCGCGGCGTGCTCAATGCGCAGCGCGCCGAGCCGGAGCCGACGGTCGGCGACGCGATCGCGGATGCCGCGCGCCAGATCGCCGAGACGCTCGACCTCTCGGCGATCATCTGCTGGACCTCATCGGGCTCGACCGCGATCCGCGTCGCGCGCGAACGGCCCAAGGTGCCGGTCGTTGCGATCACGCCGAACCTGGCGACGGGCCGCAAGCTCTCGGTGGTGTGGGGCGTGCACTGCGTCGTCGCCGAGGACGCGCGCGATCAGGACGACATGGTCGACCGCGCCAACTCCATCGCATTCAGGGATGGCTTTGCCCGCGCCGGCCAGCGCGTGATCATCGTCGCCGGCGTCCCGCTCGGGATCCCCGGCACCACCAACATGGTCCGCATCGCCTCCGTCGCGCCGCAAGGGGAAGCGGAGAAGTGACGCAATCTCGCCGTCGTCCCGGCCTTGAGCCGGGACCCATAGCCACAGGGAGTAGTTGTGTGACGAAGGCGTCGACCAGATCGCGCCACCGATAGATTCCGCGGTATGGGTCCCGGCTCAAGGCCGGGACGACAGCGATGGAGCTTTCGGCTACGCTCCCACCAGCGCCTTTGCCGGTGTCGTCGCCTGCACCACGAGGCCGCGGGCGCGGGCGTCCATGACGCCGACGGCGCGCAGTGCGAGCAGCGTCACGGTCTGCACGGCGTCGCGCAGCTTGACGGGATCGTCGAGATTGTCGGGCGCGAGCGGTCCGACCAGCGACTCATGCAGCGCGCCGAGCAGCGCGGTGGCGGCAAGCGCGGTATCCTGCGCCGGCAGATGGCCAGCGCGCACCGCGGCATCGATTCGGATGGCGATCTCACCGGCGATCTCGCGCCGGCTGGCCAGCCGCGAGGCGGTGACATCGACATCGACAGGCTCGGCCAGGATGCCCCAGGCGAGCTTGCGCTGCGACAGCACATGGACGGCAACCGTGGTGACCGCGGCGGCCAGCGCCGAGGACGGCCCGGGCGCGGCATCCGCGGCCCGGCGAATCGCGGCGAGCTCGTCGCGCGAGACCTCGGCGATCAATTCGGAGATCAGGTCGGCCTTGGACGGAAAATAGCGGTAGACGGTTCCCGCCGCGACATGGGCGCGGACCGCCACCGGCGCGATCTGCACCGCAGCCATGCCGCCGTCCGCCGCCGCCTCGCGCGCCGCCGCTAAAATGGCGCTGCGCCGGGCGGCCAGCCGCTTTACCACCTGATGGGTTCGCCGATAGACCATGGCGCAGTTCCCGTCCCCAAGCTCCCGCCGGCTCGGGATCGGCCGAACGAGACTTCACTATTTTAGGCGATCGAGCGCAGATCGCTGCAAAAGCTGAACACCTATTCATGGCGTCTGGCAAGACGGATTTGTGCCTTCTGGAATGCACAAAAAGGAGGGGTCCCGGCTCAGCGACCTTGGTTACTCCCAGCTTAAGGCACCCCCGTTCTGGTACTCGATCACGCGGGTCTCGAAGAAATTCTTCTCCTTCTTCAGGTCCATCGCCTCCGACATCCAGGGGAAGGGGTTGTCGGCTTCATCGAATACCGGCGCGAGCCCAAGCTGGGCGCAACGGCGATTGGCGATGAAGTGCATGTAGGTTTCACAAAGTGCCGCGTTCAGTCCGAGAAAACCGCGCGGCATGGTGTCCCGTCCATAGGCCGCTTCGAGCTCGGCCGCCGTCCGCACCATGTCGCGAATCTCCTCCCGGAAGGGCTTCGTCCAAAGATGCGGATTCTCGATTCGGATCTGGTTGATGACGTCGATGCCGAAGTTCAGGTGGATGGATTCATCGCGCAGGATGTACTGATATTGCTCGGCGATCCCGATCATCTTGTTGCGCCGGCCGAGCGAGAGGATCTGCGCGAAGCCGGTGTAGAACCACATGCCTTCGAAGATGACGTAGAAAGCGACGAGGTCGCGCAGGAACGCCTGGTCTGCTTCCGGCGTCCCGGTCCTGAAGTCGGGATCGTCGAGATGCTGCGTATGTTTCAGCGCCCACGCCGCCTTATCAGTGATCGAGGGCACCTCCCGGTACATGTTGAACAGCTCGCCCTCATCGAGCCCCAAGCTCTCGACGATGTACTGGAAGGTATGGGTGTGCACGGCCTCCTCGAACGCCTGCCGCAACAGATACTGCCGGCATTCCGGATTGGTCAGATGGCGATAGATCGCGAGCACGATGTTGTTGGCGACGAGGCTTTCGGACGCCGCGAAGAAGCCGAGATTGCGCTTGATCGCGCGCCGCTCATCTTCGGTCAGGCCGTCGCGCGACTTCCACAGCGCGATGTCGGCCTGCATCGAGACCTCCGTCGGCATCCAGTGATTGTTGCAGGCGGCGAGATATTTCTCCCACGCCCATTTGTACTTCAGCGGCAGCAATTGATTGACGTCGGCGCGGCAGTTGATCATGCGCTTGTCGTCGACCGAGACACGGCTGCCATGGCGATCGATCGCACCTAAGCCGGTCTGGTTGCCGGCTGCGGCGACGTTCATGAGGGGGACCGCGTGGCGCGCGGTCGTAGCGGGCTCTGACCAGTCGAGCATGGCGTTATTCCTTATTCCGCTGCTCACTGGCAGGCTTCACATTCGGGATTGTCGATCGAGCACGCGATGGCGCCGGACAAGTCCGGCGCGCTGGACATCGCGGGAGCTACGCTGACGGCGTTGAGCTTGCCGTCGGTGCCCTTCAGCGTCGACTTCTCGACATGGGTGGCGCTGCGCGAGCGCAGGTAATAGGTCGTCTTGAGGCCGCGCTGCCAGGCCAGGCGATACAGCGCATCGAGTTTCTTGCCGGAGGGGTTGGCGATATAGAGGTTGAGCGACTGCGACTGGTCGATCCATTTCTGCCGCCGCGCCGCCGCCTCGATCAGCCAGGCGCTGTCGATCTCGAACGCGGTCGCATAGAGCGCCTTGAGATCATCAGGGATACGGTCGATCGCACCTAAGCTGCCATCGAAATATTTGAGATCACTGACCATCACCTCGTCCCACAAGCCCCGCGCCTTGAGGTCGCGGACCAGGAAGGCGTTCACGACGGTGAAATCGCCGGACATGTTGGATTTGACATAGAGGTTCTGGTAGGCGGGCTCGATCGACTGCGCCACGCCGCAGATGTTGGAGATGGTCGCCGTCGGCGCGATCGCCATCACATTGGAGTTGCGCATGCCGACCGTCTTGACGCGCTCGCGCAGGCCGTCCCAGTCCAATGTGCGCGAGCGGTCCATCGCGACGTCGCCGCGCGCTTCCGCCAGCAGCTCGATCGAATCGATCGGCAGGATGCCCCGGCTCCACAGCGATCCCTCGAACGACGGGTAGCGACCGCGCTCGGCGGCGAGATCGACGGAAGCCGAGATCGCGTGATAAGCGATCGCCTCCATGCTGGTATCGGCGAAGGCGACAGCCGCGTCGGACGCAAGCGGGATCCGCAGCACCTGCAGCGCATCCTGGAATCCCATCAACCCGAGGCCGACCGGCCGATGCCGCAGGTTGGAGCGCCGCGCCTCGGGAATGGTGTAGAAATTGATGTCGATGACATTGTCGAGCATCCGCATCGCGGTCGCGACCGTCCGCTTCAGCCTGGCCGTATCGAGCCCGCGCTCGCCGACGTGATTGAGCAGGTTGATCGAGCCGAGATTGCAGACCGCGGTCTCCTCGTCCGAAGTGTTGAGCGTGATCTCGGTGCAGAGATTGGAGGAATGGATCACGCCGGCGTGGCGCTGCGGCGAACGCAAATTGCAGGGGTCCTTGAAGGTGATCCAGGGATGCCCGGTCTCGAACAGCATGGTCAGCATCTTGCGCCAGAGATCAACGGCACGGATGGTCTTGGATACCCGCATCTCGCCGCGCGCGGCCTTGTCTTCATAGGACGCGTAGCGCTCGGCAAAGGCCTTGCCGTAGAGATCGTGCAGATCGGGCGTCTCGTCCGGCGAGAACAGCGTCCATTCGCCGTCGGCCTCGACGCGCTGCATGAAGAGATCAGGCACCCAGTTGGCGGTATTCATGTCGTGGGTTCGGCGGCGGTCGTCGCCGGTGTTCTTGCGCAGGTCGAGGAATTCTTCGACGTCGATATGCCAGGTCTCGATATAGGCACAGACCGCGCCCTTGCGTTTTCCGCCCTGGTTGACGGCAATCGCGGTGTCGTTGGCGACTTTAAGGAACGGCACGACGCCCTGGCTCTCGCCATTGGTGCCCTTGATATGGGCGCCCAGCCCGCGCACCCGCGTCCAGTCATTGCCGAGGCCGCCGGAATACTTGGCGAGCAGCGCATTGTCCTTGATCGACTTGAAGATGCCGTCAAGATCGTCGGGAACGGTGGTGAGGAAGCAGGACGACAATTGCGGCCGCAGCGTGCCGGAATTGAAGAGCGTCGGCGTCGACGCCATGAAGTCGAAGGAGGACAGGAGATTGTAGAACTCGATCGCGCGCGCTTCCCGATCGATCTCGCGCAGTGCAAGCCCCATGGCGACGCGCATGAAGAACGCTTGCGGCAATTCAATCCGGTGGCCGCGGACATGCAGGAAATAGCGATCATAAAGCGTCTGCAGCCCTAAGAACTGGAATGCAAGATCGCGCTCCGGCTTCAGTGCCGCGGCCAGCTTGTTCAGGTCGAAGCGGCCGAGTTCGGGATCGAGCAATTCGGCCCTGATGCCGGTCTTGATATAGGCCGGAAAATATTCGCCATAGCGCACCGCCATGTCGGCCTGCGACGCCGTCGTTGGCGCGCCCTGCACGAAGGACAGCACTTCAGTGCGGAGCTTGTCGAGCAAGAGGCGCGCGCTGACATAGGCGTAGTTCGGCTCCTGCTCGACCAGCGTACGCGCCGCCATCACGCTGGCGAGCGCGAGTTCCTCCTGGCTGATGCCGTCATAGAGATTGCGCTGGATTTCCCCGACGACAGGCGCAGCGTCGACACCATCGAGCCCGGCGCAGGCCTCGCCGACGATCATCGCCAGCCGCGCATGGTTGAGCGGCACCTTGCTGCCGTCCGCGAGCGTGACGTGGACGATTGGCCCGCTCGATGCCGTTGCGGATTTAGTTGCCTGCTGTTCGGCGCGCTGCCGCGCCCGCTCCTCGCGATAGAGCACATAGGCGCGCGCCACCTTGTGATGGCCGCTGCGCATCAATGCCAGTTCAACCTGGTCCTGGATGTCCTCGATATGAAAGGTGCGGCCTTCGCTCATCCGGCGCGACAGCGCGCCGACGACTTCGGCGGTCAATTCCTCGACCGCTTCGTGCACGCGGCGCGACGCAGCCGCCGTATTCCCCTCGACCGCAAGGAAGGCCTTGGTCATCGCCACCGAGATCTTGCCGGCATCGAATTGCGACACCGTGCCATTGCGGCGGATCACCTGCATCGGCAACCGCGCTTCCGGCGCCGCGATCGATTCGGGGCGCAGGTGGATGAGAGGCGACGCGGTGGCTTCGCGATCGAGAGAGAGTGACATCTTGCAGACCCCGTGATGTTGCTGGGGCCGGATGTCGGAGGCGACGCTGCGTGATGATGCCGGCGGCGTACCGGCATGAGCCTGCAAGCGACCGCCGGGACACCCCGCCCGTGGACGTTATTTTGCTGTCGCGGCAGGTCTCCTGGCTCGCAGGTCGGCGTCACTCCCCGTCTTCCCAATGCGATGCCGCATCAGTGACGTCTAAAATCGGGAGCAACTCACTGCTTACAGTTGCGGGGGCAGCGCTAGATTCTCGCGAGAAACGCGCGATCACCAGCTTCCCTCTTAGCCACCATTCCTTGCGTCATGATGGACCGTGACAGCTACATCTGGTGCGATTTGGGGAATGCTGTCAATGGCACGTATGGGCGAAGCGCAAAAATTCCGGTCCATGCCGTTGGCGCTGTGAACAACCGGCACCACGCGCACGTGATGTCAGCCGAGTTGACGTTCGCGCGATCTTGCCGGTAAGTGATCGTGTCGTGGTTCTTCGGAGAGATCTTTTCCGGAGCTAAGAGGGAAGCCGGTGTAAAGCCGGAGCTGCCCCCGCAACTGTAAGCGGCGAGCCGCGGTCCACAATTGCCACTGAAGCCTGCAAAGCTTCGGGAAGGCCGGACCGCAGCAACGACCCGCGAGCCAGGAGACCTGCCTCGACAACATACACGTCCTCGGGCGGGGTGTCCCGGTGGTGCGGTTGCGATTCCGTGCGCACCTCGCGCGGGGAATCCAGACGTGTCACTACGGCCTTTGCCCCCAACTCATGGGGTTAAGCCAATGTCTTCCACTTCACTTGTTGTTGCGTCCCTCGGCACGCCGCGGATCGGTCCGCGCCGTGAACTGAAATTCGCGCTGGAACGCTTCTGGTCCGGCGCGTCAGACGAAAAAACGCTGATCGAAACCGGCGTCGGGCTGCGCGCGGCCAATTGGGCGCGGCAGAAGAAGCTCGGTATCACCGTGATCCCGTCGAACGATTTCTCGTTCTACGATCAGGTGCTCGACACCTGCGCAATGGTCGGCGCTATCCCGGAAAGCTACGGCTGGACCGGCGGCGCGGTGCCGCTTGCGACCTACTTCGCGATGGCGCGTGGCGCCAAGGCCGACGCGCATGACGAGGCCTGCGGACATGCCCATCACGCACACGGCGTGGCGGCGCTCGAAATGACGAAATGGTTCGACACCAACTATCACTACATGGTGCCGGAGCTTCGCAAGAACCAGTATTTTGCACTCTCATCACGCAAGCCGATCGAAGAGTATGAGGAGGCGAAGGCGCTCGGTTATCAGACCCGCCCCGTGCTGGTCGGCCCGGTCACGTTCCTGAAACTGGCCAAGTCCAAGGAACCGCATTTCGACACGCTGTCGCTGCTCGACAGGCTCCTGCCGGTCTATATCGAACTATTGCGCGAACTCGCTGCCCGCGGTGCGGAATGGGTACAGATCGACGAGCCCTGTCTCGTGCTTGATCTGGACGCCGCCGCTCAGCAAGCCCTACGGCGCGCCTATTCCGAAATCGCCAAAGCGGTGCCGGACATCAGGATCATGCTGGCGACCTATTTCGGCGGGCTCGGCGGCAATCGTACGGTCGCGTTTGATCTTCCGGTCGCCGGCCTCCATCTCGATCTCGTGCGCGCGCCCCAGCAGCTCGGCGATCTCATCGACGTTCCGAAAGAACGGGTGCTGTCGCTCGGCGTGATCGACGGCCGTAACGTCTGGCGCGCGGATCTGAGCCGGATCCTCGATCAGCTTGGGCCCGTCGTCGCAAAGCTCGGCAAGGAGCGCATTCAGATCGCGCCATCCTGCTCGCTGCTTCATGTACCCATTGATCTCGCCCTGGAAACCAAGCTCGATCCCGAGGTGAAGACCTGGCTTTCATTCTCGGTGCAGAAGCTCGAAGAGCTTGCCGCGCTGGGCGCGGCGCTTGGAAGTGGCCGGGCCCATGCGTCCGAAGCGATCCGAGCGTCCGATGCCGCCGCGGCCGCGCGCAAGACCTCACCGCGGATTCACGATGCCAAGGTTGCCCGGCGTCTCGCCGCCATCGATGACGGCATGCGCCATCGTGCCAGCCGGTTCGCCGAGCGTGCCGAGGTGCAGCGCGAGCGGTTCAATCTGCCACGCTTCCCGACCACGACCATCGGCTCCTTCCCGCAGACAACCGATGTCAGAAACGCACGCGCCGCACATGCCAATGGTGCACTCAGCGATACCGCATACAAGACCTATCTGCAGCATCAGACCGCACGCGCCATCCGCTGGCAGGAGAATATCGGGCTCGACGTCCTGGTCCATGGCGAGTTCGAGCGCAACGACATGGTGCAGTATTTTGGCGAACAGCTTTCCGGCTTCGCCTTCACCGAGCTCGGCTGGGTGCAGTCCTATGGCTCGCGCTGCGTCCGGCCGCCGATCCTCTATGGCGACGTCTCACGACCACAGCCGATGACGGTCGAATGGTGGCAATTCGCGCAGTCACTGACGGCAAAGCCGGTGAAGGCGATGTTGACCGGCCCCGTCACCATCCTGAACTGGTCGTTCGTCCGCGACGACCTGCGGCGTAGCGACGTGTGCCGACAGATCGCGCTCGCGATCCGCGACGAGGTGCTCGATCTCGAGATGGCCGGCGCCGGCATGATCCAGATCGACGAAGCGGCACTGCGGGAAGGCCTGCCGCTCCGCAGGTCGGAATGGAAGACCTATCTCGATTGGGCGGTCGATAGTTTCCGCATCTGTTCCTCCGGCGTGCAGGACGAGACCCAGATCCACACCCATATGTGCTACTCCGAGTTCAACGACATCATCGACGCCATCGCGGCGATGGACGCCGATGTCATTTCGATCGAGACCTCGCGCTCGAAAATGGAATTGCTCGACGCCTTCCGGAACTACCGCTACCCGAACGAAATCGGTCCCGGCGTCTACGATATCCATTCACCGCGCGTGCCTGACATTGGCGAGATCACCGACCTCCTCAAGCTCGCAAGAGAGCGGCTCTCCGACACGCAGCTCTGGATCAATCCCGACTGCGGCTTGAAGACCCGCAAGTGGGAAGAGGTGCGCCCGGCGCTCGCCAACATGGTCGCCGCCGCCCGCGAATTGCGGTCGCTCGGCTAGATAGCGCCGCCCCGTCTCTTATCCTGCGGCGGCTCGAAGAGGAGAACGCCATGCGCTTCTGGATTCAATGCACTAGGTTCGAGACGGAGCAGCCCATTCACATCAATATCGCGCTCGTCGGCAGCATGTGGCGCGACGGCGAGCGCACCGTACTCGCCTTCGTCGGTGGCGATGGCGAGAGGATTGAGGTCGTCGAGACACCGGAGCAGATGTTGGACCGGCATCTCGGCGCGCCCGGGACCGCATGACGATATGCAGTCGGTTGCAAGGTTATTGCGAGGAGCAAGACGACGAAGCAATCCATCTCGCCGCTTGCGGAGACCTGGATTGCTTCGTCGCTTGCGCTCCTCGCAATGACAGCGTCGTCCTGGCGAAGGCCAGGACCCATAACCACAGGCGTTTACAGTGTGCTCCGCTACAACGGCTTGCTCGCGCCACGACAGCCGCCTGTGGAATGAGTCCCGGGTCCCGGCTACGCCCAAGGGGCTTCGCCGCGGCACGCAAGCCCGGGACGACGATGGAATGTGGAGCAATCGCAAAGCAAAAGCCCGGCACTAGGCCGGGCTTCTGTACGTCTTGCTCTCTGATCGCGCTTACGCCTGCGGCTGCGGCTCCAGGCCGGGGTCCGGATCCGGGCGCGGACGGGACTTACCGGCAGGCGGCACGGCGGAGGCACGTGGCGTGGTCGGCTCGAGCACGGACTCGCGGTTCGGCTTCTTGCCCTTCAAGAGATCGACGATCTCGTCGCCGGTCAGCGTCTCGAACTCGAGCAGGCCCTTGGCCAGTGCTTCGAGATCGGCGCGCTTCTCGGTGAGGATTCGCGTCGCCTCGTTGTAGCCTTCCTCGACCAGGCGCTTGATCTCGGAGTCGATCTTCTGGACTGTCGCCTCCGAGGCGTTCTGGGTGCGCGACACCGACATGCCCAGGAACACTTCATCCTGGTTCTCGCCATAGGAGACGGTGCCGAGCTGTTCCGACAGGCCCCAGCGCGTCACCATCATGCGCGCCAGACGTGTCGCCTGCTCGATGTCGGAGGCCGCGCCCGAGGTGACTTTCTCGCGGCCGAACACCAGTTCTTCCGCGACGCGTCCGCCCATCATGATGGCGAGACGCGAGGTCATCTGCTCCAGCGACATCGACAGCTTGTCGCGCTCCGGCAATTGCATGACCATGCCGAGTGCACGGCCGCGCGGAATGATGGTCGCCTTGTGGATCGGGTCGGTGGCGACGACGTTGAGGCCGACGATCGCGTGGCCGCCTTCGTGATAGGCGGTCAGAAGCTTCTCTTCCTCGGTCATAACGAGCGACTTGCGCTCGGCGCCCATCATCACCTTGTCCTTGGCCTCTTCGAACTCGGCCTGCGTCACCATCCGCTTGTTACGGCGCGCGGCGGTCAGCGCGGCCTCGTTGACGAGGTTCATCAAGTCGGCACCCGAAAAGCCCGGGGTGCCGCGTGCGATGGTCTTCAGGTTGATATCGGGCGCCAGCGGCACCTTGCGGACGTGAACCTTCAGGATCTGCTCGCGGCCGACGACGTCAGGGTTCGGCACCACGACCTGACGGTCGAAGCGGCCGGGCCGCAGCAGCGCCGGATCGAGCACGTCGGGCCGGTTGGTGGCGGCTATCAGGATCACGCCCTCATTGGCCTCGAAGCCGTCCATCTCGACCAGCAGCTGGTTCAGCGTCTGCTCGCGCTCGTCATTACCGCCGCCGAGGCCGGCGCCACGATGGCGGCCGACCGCGTCGATTTCGTCGATGAAGATGATGCAAGGCGCGTTCTTCTTCGCCTGCTCGAACATGTCACGCACGCGCGATGCACCGACGCCGACGAACATCTCGACGAAGTCGGAGCCGGAAATGGTGAAGAACGGCACATTGGCTTCGCCCGCGACCGCGCGCGCGATCAGCGTCTTACCGGTACCGGGAGGGCCGACCAGCAACACGCCGCGCGGAATGCGTCCGCCCAGGCGCTGGAATTTACCGGGGTCGCGGAGGAATTCGACGATCTCCTGCAGGTCCTGCTTGGCTTCGTCGACGCCGGCGACGTCCTCGAACGTCACCCGGCCATGCGCCTCGGTCAGCATCTTGGCGCGCGACTTGCCAAAGCCCATTGCCTTGCCGGCACCGCCCTGCATCTGCCGCGACAGGAAGATCCACACGCCGATCAGCGCGATGAAGGGCAGCCAGGAGACCAGCAGCGAAACGAACCACGGCACGTTGTCGCCCGGCGGCTTCGCAGTGATCTGCACCTTGCCGTCGTAGAGGCGCTTCACCAGCGTCGGGTCGTTCGGCGCGTAGGTCTGGAAGCTCGAGCCGTTGGTGAAGGTGCCATGGATTTCCGGCCCCTGGATCACGACGTCGCGGACATGGCCCTGGTCGACTTCGCTGAGGAGCTGCGAGAACGAGATGTCCTGCGAGGACGCGCGCTGACCCGGATTCTGGAAGAGCGTAAACAACGCCAACAGCAGCAAGACGATAATGACCCAGAGGGCGAAATTCCGCAGATTGGCGTTCATTGATTTTCCTTCGTGGTCGCGCGGATCGCGGCCTCAAAACTATCCTCGGGCGGCCTCAGGCAGGGCACTTCAGGATATCCCTGGGAATCCCCCTTAGCGACTGCATACAATTTAGGTGCCACGGGAGTATATGCCAAGGGAACTGCACAGGACTATTTAGCGCATCCTAGCCCGATTCCCGGTCAAATAATGGCGCAAAGATCCGGGTTTTTCGGGGGTAGTTAAGCGGATATGACGGGAATTTTCCTATTCGCCTGAATATCAGCGGGCCCGGCTCCTGCGCGGCGGTGCCGGCTCGACCCGGATCCGCCCATTGGCGAGCCCAATGACCGCGCCGGCGAGCGTCTGCTTCAGCTTGCCCGCCCTCTGCGTCACCGCCTGATCGAGTGCGGCCAGCAGGGCCTCGATCTTGCCCAGTTCGGCCGGCCCCTCATGGCCCACGCGGTCGATCGCGCGCTTGAGCAGGCGCAGGCGGACCTCCTCGGGAAGGGCCACAAAGGCCCCGGCATCGAATCCGGGGCGCGCCGCATTGCCATCGCGCAGCGCAAGGTAGCGCTCGGCACCATCAGCCAGCACTTCCACCGCGGCATTGGCCCGAGCGAGCCGCGCCGCCAGCCGCGCGAGGTTCCGGGCATCGCCGCCCTCCGCAGCCAGTGCCGGCATCAGCGCGCGCAGCCGCGGACGCGTGAACGCAGTGTCACGATTGGTCGGATCGACCGCATAACCGATTCTGGCTTTCTCCAGGGTAGCGATCAGCCGCGCCTTTGGAACAGCGAGCAGCGGCCGCGCCAATCTCACCCCTTCGCGCTCGGTCTCGCGCGCCATCGCGGCGAGGCCGGCGATGCCGCTGCCGCGCAGCAGCCGCATCAGAAGCGTTTCGGCCTGGTCGTCGCGGGTGTGGGCCGTGAGGATATGCGTCGCCCCGCTCGCGCGGGCCGCTTCGGCCAGCAGGCGATAGCGCGCCTCGCGTGCCGCCTCCGGCAGGCCGCTGTTCGGCTTGGTCCCGGTCCAGCGCAACGTCCGATGGGGCAGATCGAGCGTGCCCGCAAGGCGCTTGACCTCACGCGCTTCGCGCGCGGCCTCCGGGCGCAGGCCGTGGTCGACAGTGACTGCAATCAGCCGCGGCCCCTGCTTCAGTGTTCGGCGCCAGCGCACCGCGAGCCACATCAACGCCACCGAGTCCGGACCGCCGGACACGGCCAGAACGATCGCTGGCGCGCGCTTCCAGTCGTCTAACAGACGTTTGGCTTCTGTCGCGGAGATCGCGCTGCTGTCATCGGACATGGCGGTGCCATTGGTCGCGGAGCTGAAAGGCCCCAGCGGCACCGGTTTAGCACTTGATGCGCTTCTGCTCACGATCGACGGCAGCTTTGACGCCCGTGGAAGCCCGCGGATATTTCCGCGTCACTTCGCCAAGCGCGGCGCAGGCGGCTTCCTTCTCCTTCAGCGCCGCCAGTGACTGGCCAAGCCGCAGCAGCGCGTCCGGCGCCTTGGCCGACTTGTCAAATTTCGTGGTCACGCCGAGGAAGGACTCGGCGGCGTCACGATACTGCTGACGCTGAAAATAGCTCTCACCGAGCCAATATTGCGCATCCGGGATCAAGGGGTCACTCGGATATTTCTGGGAGAAATTGCGCATGGTTTCCTCGGCGAGCGCATAGTCCCTGCGCTGCATATAGCCGATGCCAAGATCGAACTCGTCCTTCGATGTCGCCGATGGCGGCAAGGTGGTCAGTGCGGCGGTGGCGCCACCCCCCGCCGGTGCGCCGGCATTACGTGGGCTGGTGTTGCCGAGGTCGAGCGGTTCGCCCGCGCCACGTCCGCCGGGCGCACCGACCGCAGCATCCGGTGACATCGGCATCTGGCCGCCACCGAGTGCGCGCGGCGCCCCCGGGGCGTTCGGGTTCTGGTTGGGATCGAAGGCATCGCCACGGCCGCGGCGCCCTCCTGCCGCTGGCGCTGCCGGCTCCTGAACGATTGGAGCGGGAGCTGCGATCTGGGTCTGGTCGTAGCCGCCCTGCGATTGCCGGTAACCCGGCTGCGGTTGGCCGTATCCCTGCTGCGGCTGTCCATAGGCCGGCTGGCCGCCTTGCGGCGGGTAGGACGGTGCAGGCTGTGCGGCCGGCGGCACGGCGGCGGCGCCGAGCTGGCCGCCGGGGCCTGACGGCGCAGCGCCGAGCTGACGCAGGCGCTCCTCCAACTGGCGGTTACGATATTGCAGTTCCTCGTTCTGGCCGGTCAGCTGTCGAAGCTGGTTCTCCAGATGCTGGACCCGCATTTCGAGGTCGGCATCGTCGGATTGTGCGAAGGCCGGTGCGGAAATGGCCAGTCCCGCGGCAACCGCCGCGGCGCGTGTAACTCTAAGAAATCTGGATGACATCTTGCCCTGACGACGAAAATCGACGCGGAACCACCCTGATGCAGGGAGTACGCCGGAATTGTGACTGAAGCAAATCAACGTTTAAACAAAACCGGCGCCTTTCGGCGCCGGCGGCAAATCGGGGAATTTCGAAAGCTCACGAACTCGCGTTCAGCACCGTAACGGCGCGGCGGTTCTGCGACCAGCAGGAGATGTCGTTGCAGACCGCCACCGGACGTTCCTTGCCGTAGGAGATGGTGCGCATCCGGCTCGGATCGATGCCGCGCGAGGCGAGATAGGAGCGAACCGCCTGGGCGCGACGCGCACCGAGCGCGATATTGTATTCGCGGGTGCCGCGCTCGTCGGCATGGCCTTCAATGGTAAAGCTGTAACGGTTGTAGCTCTGCAGCCACTGCGCCTGCTTGTCCAGGGTCGCGATCGCCTGCGGGGTCAGGTCGGTCTGGTCGCTCTCGAAGAAAACACGGTCGCCGACGTTCACGACGAAATCCTGCTGGCTGCCCGGGGTCGCCGCGTTCGCCATCGCGCCATCGGCGCCGAGATTATTCTTGGCGCATGCACCCATCGATAGCGCGACCGCCACCACCGCGGCGAGCTTCAATCCCTGGAGGATTCGCATCTGATATTTCATTCCCGGAGCCTCCACGCTCACGTTCTCGAACTCTCATCCGATCTACAGGGCGATGGTTAAGCGAACGTTCCGTCAACCTTGATGGGACCTTGCCAGACCCGATCAAATGCGGACGAACGGCGAAAAGCGCCCCCGATGGTTAATGGGTTGTAAATGTGGCGCGAGGGTGAAGACAAGCGCGGAGGCCGCCGGAATCGCCGAATTCCCGGCTTTACCGGGAAGAATCGGCGCAGAGTGCGGGACTTCACCGACAGTTCGGGCGAAGCCGGACTATTCAGGAACTTGGAACGATCGACGCTTGCGCGAAGGAGGGCCGGACATCAGTGGTACCAGATTGACCCCGCCCCCGCTCGAACAGTATCCGCCGCTCGAACGCACTTGAACGCAGGAAGGGGTAGCGGGCGAGCACCCGCTCACGCACCGCTGGCAAGTGCGCGGCCATCAGTCCGACCGGCTTCAAGAGGCCCGGATGGATGCGCGGCTCGGACCAGGCCTCATGCAGGAACACCCGACGGTAAAACGCCATGTGCTCGGGACGCACCATGGCCAATCCATAGTCGGCGTTGAAGTGAACGCCAGCCGTCGATCCGAGCCGAACCGTCACGTAGGGCAGCTCCGGAAAAGTCCGCGCCTTTTCCGGATCGGCGACAAAGCGCGTCGAGTCGATGAAGACCAGTCCCTGATCGAGCTTGGGATGAAGCACGTCACCAAACACGTCCACGGAGGGCGAGATCCGGCACTCGGGCGTGACGACGTTGATGCGAATTGAGCTGTAGAGTTCGCCGTTAAAGTACACACCGAACGTCCAAACGTTGGCGGCATCATCATACTGATCCACGACGCGCTCGTCGGCTGACGGTTCGATCGCGCGTTCGCGCAGATAAGCTCGATAGCGGAGCCGGTAGATATCTTCCTTTTCGGCTGGGGTTTGCACTAGGCGATAATCGACTTGATCCAGCGGGTCCGAAAGCCGTCCGCTTGCCGGCCTGGTGGCCTCCACCGCAGGCATTGTGTTCAATCCTTACACCTTCGAGCAACTTCTGCGCGTGTCAAAAAGATTAACAGCATCTTAATTTATTGCAAAGGGATCGCGGCAATACGGTTAATCGAACGCGGAGCTCGCGCGCGAGCCATGCGTCTGTGGCACCGCGAAGCTACCGGTAGAGGGACGCTCTCAGGCGATCGACCGCGAGGATGCCAGCTTCAGCAAGTCTTCCGGACGGCGGCCATGAGAAGCGCTGAGGAGTTGCCGTATACGCACCGCAGGTACCGGGCGACTGAACAGATAGCCTTGCGCCTCGGTCACCGCGCCGTCGGCGCTGACGAGATCGAGCTGCTCGTTGGTCTCGATGCCTTCCACCACGACGGACATGCCGAGATCGGCGGAAAGCCGCGCCACACCACGCAAGAGCGTCAGCGGTCGGTCGGTGTCGATGCCTTCGAGGAACGAGCGGTCGATCTTGACCTTCTGCAATGGGAAGTTGTGCAGATAGCTCAGGCTCGAATAGCCGGTGCCGAAATCGTCGAGCGAGATCCGTACACCCAGCGCATGCAGCTGCGACAGCACGTCGTGCGTCACTTGCGTATTGCGCAACAGTGAGGACTCGGTGATCTCGATCTCAAGACGTCGCGCTGGCAGGCCCGAAACCTCCAGCGCATAGCGGACCTCGCTCAGCACGTCGCGCTGATGGAACTGCTGCGGCGACAAATTGACCGCGACGCTGACGGATTCGGGCCAGGTCATGCATTCCATACAGGCCTTGCGTAGAATCCAGCGGCCGAGATCGACGATTAACCCCATGTCCTCCGCTACGGGAATGATCTCGATCGGAGAGACCGTGCCGCGCACCGGATGGTTCCAGCGCAATAGCGCCTCGCAGGTCGTGATCCTGCCGGTCTTGAGATTGACCAGCGGCTGGTAATAGAGCTCGAACTCCTCGTTCGCCAGCGCCTTGCGCAGGTCGAGTTCGAGGATGCGGCGCGCTTCGACGATCTGGGCCATCTCGTCGCGGAAGAAGCAGAACGTGCCGCGCCCGTCAGCCTTGGCGCGATAGAGTGCCATATCGGCGTTCTTCAAAAGCGTGTCGGCGCTGACACCCGGCGACGTCATGGCGATGCCGACGCTGGCCCCGATCTCGACCAGGTGATTGTGAATCTTGTAGCGCTCGCTGAGGCGATCGACGATGCGACGTGCAAGGCTGGCCGCGTCCTCATGTGACTTGATGTCCTGCTGGAACACCACGAACTCGTCGCCGCCGAAGCGCGCCACGAAATCTTCCGGCCGCAGCATTTCGCGGAGCCGGCCGGCGACCGCGCAGAGGAGCTGATCGCCGCATGGATGGCCGAGCGTATCGTTGACCTGCTTGAACTGGTCGAGGTCGATGAACAGCAGTGCCGACAACTGCCCGCCTCTCGGCCGCGCCAGAAGACGACCGATCTCGTCACGGAAATTGAGCCGGTTGGGCAATTGCGTGAGTTCGTCATACCGCGCCAGATGGGTGATGCGAGCTTCCGCATTGCGCCGCTCGGTAACGTCTTCAAGCAACACAACCGTGCCACCATCGGCCATCGCCTGAAACGTCCACGACAGCGCGCGGTTGTCGGTCGGGTCGGGGGCGCTCGTGATCACGACCCGCATCTGGGTGTGCTCGATCTCGGCGAGGATCATCCTGCCGCTCGCCTCTGAGATCGAGCCGGCGCTGACGCATGCCGAGATGATGTCGGATGCGCGCAACCCCCGCTGCACAAGGTCTTCCGGCAGGCCCATCATCTCGCTGAAGCGATAGTTCATCACCGCAAGGCTGCCATCGTCGCGAAACATGCACAGGCCGTGCGGCATGTTGTTCAGCGCGGTATCGAACTGGCCGGCCAGCGCCGCTTCCCGCTCCTTCGCGATCCACGCGTTGACGTAGATCCGCTGCAGGCTGGATGTCAGGTGCCGGATGGAAACGAAGAAGACAAAGCTCAGAAGGGCAAGCGCGATGTAGTAGGCGCCGCCCACATAGAACAACGCGAAGATCAGGGGTCCGATCGACAACAGCAAGTGCAGGTGGAAGATCCGCGGGCGGCCGAATGTCCGCCCAACCCCAGCCGATGTATAGGCCACCACCGTCGTCACGCAGAGCATGTGGGCGGCGGCATCGCTGGTTCGCAGCAGAACGGTTACCCCCCAGATGCCGAGCACGATGCCATAGGCGACGGCGCCGAACCGGTAGCGCTGCTCCCAGCCGACGGACTCCGCGACGGTGAGCCGCGAGTTGCGCTGCTGGTAACGGTACATCTGATGAGCGCGCCCAAGCCCCACCACGATGAACAACGGCACGCACAGCCACATCAAGATGTCGCCGGTGACGGCGGCGATCACCGAGCCGGCGATGGCCGGGCCAAAGGCGCCGAAGATCATGGGCGCGGGATTCATGAACAGGGAATCGACCAGCGCAGCCGCGATCGTTGGCGACATCTGCCGGTCCGACTCTCCCGTCTGATTGGCAAACTGCATGAGCTGGGCACACGTCCTGTTGTAACGTGCAGTTTTACCCAGCGCTGATGAAGTCTTTCTGAGGGAATATCGTTACCAAGACCTTGTTTCGAGTTTTATGCAGCGGAAATTCTCTTTCTATTTCAACAAACTAGGAAAAATTTGCCGGTTAACGGAAATGGTTACCCGCAAAGCCCGGCAATTTACGACAATAGCGGCGACCACGCCGGATCGGACGCGAAGCCCGGCGTCGGCACGCGCAGTTCGTTGCGGCCGGAAACGTCGACGGTGAAGAGCGACGGTCCCTGGCCGGGATCGCGGAAGAACATCACGACGCGCCCGTTCGGCGCAAAAGTCGGCCCCTCATTGTGATAGCCCGAGGTCAGGATCCGCTCGCCCGAGCCATCGGGCTTCATGATGCCGATTGCGAACTGGCCGCCGCCCTGCTTGGTGAAGGCGATGTAGTCGCCGCGCGGCGACCACACCGGCGTCGAGTAGCTGCCGTCTCCAAAGGAGATGCGCTGCGCCTGCCCGCCGTTTGCGGCCATCACATAGATCTGCGGCTTGCCGCCACGATCGGACTCGAAGCAGAGGCGCGTTCCGTCGGGTGCAAAGGACGGCGAAGTGTCGATCGCCGGGGTGTCGGTCAGCCGCGTCATCGATTTCGAACGCAGGTCCATCACAAACAGGTTCGAGTTGCCGCCCTGCTGCAGGCTCATGATGATGCGCTGGCCGTCCGGCGAGAACCGCGGCGAGAACGACATGCCCGGGAAATTGCCGACGATCTCGCGCTGGCCGGTCTCGATGTTGAGCAGATAGACGCGCGGATCGCCCTGGCCGAACTCCATATAGGTGATTTCCTGGGTCGACGGCGAGAAGCGCGGGGTCAGCACCAGGTCCGAGCCGCGCGTCAGGTAGCGCACATTGGCGCCGTCCTGGTCCATCAGCGCGAGCCGCTTGACGCGGCGCTCCTTCGATCCGGTCTCGTCGACGAAGACGATACGGGTATCGAAATAGCCCTTCTCGCCGGTCAGCCGTTCATAGATCTGGTCGGAGATGATGTGCGCGATGCGCCGCCAATATTCGGCCGAGGTGTCGTATTGCTGGCCGGCGAGCTGCTGGCCGGTATTGACGTCCCAGAGGCGGAATTCCGCCTTCACGCGCCCGTTGTTCTGCCGGGTCATGCGTCCGGTGACCAGCGCCTGCGCGTTGACCGACTTCCAGTTCTGGAAGTTCGGCGCGGCGTCGATATTGATGTTCTTCTCCAGGTAGGCGGCCTGGTCGATCGGCGCGAACAGACCGCTTCGCTTGAGATTGTTGGTGATGACCTGGGTGACGCCGGCACCGACCTCGGTATCGCCGGGGGTACCGGCCGTGAAATTCGGGATCGCGATCGGCAGCGGCGCGAACTCGCCGTCGGGAATCTGCACGCGCTTCGGCCCTTGCGCGAATGCGCCACGCGGTGCGGCGGCAATGGTGCCGAGCGCGGCCATGCTGGAAATGATCTGGCGGCGGCTCGGGCGGAAAAACGTCTCAAACGATTTGTTCTGATTGGTCATCGTTGGCGAACTTTGCTTTATGGGACCTCAAGCGCACATCGCGCTCAGGTCTTTCGTTCGGTGAACACGGGCGAAAAATATTTCCATTCGTCGAAGAAGGCCGCCGGCAGATTGTACGGCTGGCATTCGATGATCGCGCGCAACGCGCTCTCCTGATAGACGCGCAAATAAGGCGTCGCTGCCGTGCCTTCCGGCACCGGCATGCCCTCGAGCGTGCCGTCGCGCTTCAGGCGGATCACGAAGGCCGCTTCCGTCTGCTGCGCCTCGATGCCGCCATAGGGCTTCTTCCAGCAGCGCTCGACCTGGCTCTTGAACATCGCGCCCCAGGTCGCCGAGTTATCGGCGGCCTTGCCATGGGAAAGGCCGAGCGCTGCGTTGGAATTGAGCGTATCGCCGGCTGCTGCCTGGCGCGTCGGATCGCGCTTGTCGAGCAGGGCTGCGATCTTCGACTGGTCGAACACGCGCTCCTTCAGCTTCTGCTCCGGCGGCGGCTTGGCGGCCTGCTGTTGCGGCTTCGGCGGCGGCTTCTTCTCTTCCTTCTTGATCGCCTCGGCAATCGGATCGGGCTTCACAGGGTCCGGCTTCTTCTCGGCCTGCTTCGGCTCCGGCTTTGGCTCTTCCTTCTTCGCCTCTTCCTTTTTCGGCTCTTCCTTGGGCTTGGTCTCTGCAACCGGCTTCGGCGGGTCGGGCTTCTTTTCGACCGGCTTCTCTTCCACCTTCGGGGTCGGCGGCGGGGCGGTGTCGGTGACGATGGGCGGCTTCTTGTCCTCGATCTTGCCGACGGCGTCGTCGACCGGCTTGGCCTCGGCGACCTTCTCGACGAGCGGCTTCGGATTTTCCTTCTTGCCGGTCCTCTGGCCGGCCATCACATGGGCAAGCTGGTCGGACGAGATGACGTCGACAGCGACGGTCTCCTCGTCCGGCAGGACATAGGCCTTGGACGAAAACGATACGAGGCCCCATCCCAGCACGAGCACGTGCAGGGCGATCGATGCCACCAGTGTCTTGTCGACCTTGACCTTCAATTTTCCCTGCAACTTACCCTGCTCTGCCACAGCTTAAGATCTCAAGATCCCCCCTCCGGGATGATGACGATGTTGGCCTTGAAGCCGGCGGTGCGAATCTGGCCCAGGAGCTTCATCATATCCGTGTAACAGACGTCCTTGTCCCCGCGCAGATATACCACGGCATCGTTATCCGACCGGGTCTCCCGGATAGCCTTGATTTTGGGCAAGAGGTCGGCAGCCGAGATCGGGGCGTCCCCGAGATAGAGTTCCACGTTCGAATTGCAACTCCCGCCGGTGCGCTTGACCGACAGCGTCAAGGGCGGGGTGTTCTGGGCAATCGACTTGCCGCCGCTCGCGATCGGCAGGTCGATGTCGATATTCGACGTCATCAAGGGCGCTGCGACCATGAAGATGATGAGCAGCACCAGCATCACGTCGACCATCGGCGTGACGTTGATTTCCGCCATCACGGCGGCGCGGCGCCGGCCACGGCGGCCACCGCCACCAGACGAACCGGCCATGCTCATCGCCATGGCCTAAAACCCACCGCTTGCGTTCATCACTTGCTGCCTCATCAGGCCCGTTCGTCGATCTGGCGCGACAGAATCGCGGAGAACTCGTCGGCAAAGCCTTCCAGGCGCTGGGCCTGCCGGTTCACCTCGGAAATGAACTTATTGTAGAAAATAGTCGCCGGAATTGCGGCGATCAGGCCGATTGCGGTCGCAAACAGCGCCTCCGCGATTCCGGGCGCCACCACCGCCAGCGAGGTATTCTTTGATGCCGCAATCGACTGGAAGCTCGACATGATGCCCCAGACGGTGCCGAACAGGCCGACGAAGGGGCCGGCCGAGCCGACGGTCGCGAGCACCAGGAGCCGCCGTTCCAGCCGCTCGACCTCGCGCGCGATCGACACATTCATGACCTTCTCGATCCGCATCTGAAGGCCGCCAAAGGAGCGCGAATGGCTCTCGAAGGACCGCTTCCATTCGCGCATCGCCGCCACGAAACAGGCCGCCATCGACTGGGTCGGCTTGGCCGACAGCGTGCGATAGAGTTCCTCGATCGACTGCCCCGACCAGAACGCCTGCTCGAACCGGTCCATCGCGCGGCGGGTGCGCGAATACAGGAAGATCTTGTCGATCGCGATCGCCCAGACCCAGACCGAGCAGGCGAGCAACCCGAGCATGACCGCCTTCACGACCCAGTGGGCCTGCAGGAACAGCGCGATCAGCGACACGTCGCTCGAGGCCATGGGCAGCGCTGCCTGCGCCACGTCGGCGGGATTCATCGGCAATATCCTTTCAACGCAAAGATCCTCTGTCCTTCCCGGAGCAAATGGCTGCCGGTCCCGGATTTTCGTTTCGACGCGTTTTCCTCACGCCAACCGGTCTCCACCTCGCTTGAGCCGCCCCTCGCAGCCGCGCGCCCAGCGCGGCGGTAAGCGCCAGCCGCGAAAAGCTTTCATCAGTCGCATGGGAGGGCCGTCCAAGGCCGGGCCCTGCTTCCTCCGCCAACATGTCAAAACAAGGGCTGTTCGCGCGTCATTTCCGTCCCTCACCTGACTCTAACCGTGGTTAAGGCGAGGTTACCAAAGTCCGGTTTGGCGGCTGGAAATGCAGGAAGTCCGGCCGGTTACGGGAATGGGCGGGTTCCCTGCTGCTTGTTCCTCACCCTCTCAGGGTGAGGAGATAGGCTGGCTTCAATTGTCAAACAGCGAAGGGGATATGACTCCGCATTCTCGCGGCATGACCTGCCCGAGCTTTGCGTTCGTTTCGCCCTCTCATTGAACAGAGGGCGCAGGGAAAGCCGGGTGCCGGTTGCACCCATGGGTCCCGTGCAGCAAAAAGCACGGGGGTAGGACCACAGGTTCAACCGAAGCATTCCGGCTTTCCCTGCGCGATGGTGTTACGGTTTCCTTCGCGCTCTCCCCGGTGACCGGGCTTTCTTGCCACCGTCGCCCTTAGGGATGTTTCCATCCCTTAAGGACTTAGCGCCAGCGTCGGGGCGCCAGGACCACACGACTTCGCCGTTCGTGAGTGTCTCGCTCGTCAGTCGTGACACTCACGTCCACCGCATCTCACCGCAACGTTCGTGACGATCGCGAGCCGCCCCTCGTCCGCCGTGAGACGCGCGGAGTTAAATCACTGATTTGCCCGACGGCGAAAGCGGAATGTTTTTCGCGCGAGGGGTGGACAGGGGAAATCACGTTGATTGGCTTAAGGAAAATCGTGCGAACGATATGACGCCGTCATGCCCGGGCTTGCCCGTCTTCGCTATCGCTTCGCCGGACTGACATTAGAGTGCCCGGCGAAGCCTCGGCGTAGCCGGGTCCCGGGCATCCACGTCCTTTGCTTCCGTGCACGGGAGAGACGTGGATGGCCGGGTCAAGCCCGGCCATGACGGAGGAGAGGATTGCGCAATGCGTCCCCTAGTCATTCCGAGGCGATGCGACAGCGTCGAGCCCGGAATGACTAAGAAGCTTGGCGCGTGCGAGAGGGTGGGTTACGCATCCGACAAATCATACCCAGGGAGAGACTCCTCATGCGCACCCATTCCATCGCCGCCATTCCTGCTGACGGTATCGGCCCCGAGGTGATCTCGTCAGGCATTCGTGTGCTGGAGGCGCTGGCGAAACGCTCCGGCGATGTTGCCTTCCAGTTCAAGACGTTCGACTGGGGCTCGGACTATTACAAGAAGCACGGCGTCATGATGCCGGCGGACGGGCTCAATGAGTTGAAGAAGTTCGATGCGATCTATTTTGGCGCAGTCGGCGCGCCGGATGTGCCCGACCACATCACGCTGTGGGGACTGCGGCTGCCGATCTGCCAGGGTTTTGACCAATACGCCAATGTGCGGCCGACCAAGATCCTGCCCGGCGTCGCCTCGCCACTGCGCAATGTCGGCGTCGGCGATCTCGACTGGGTGATCGTGCGCGAGAATTCGGAAGGCGAATATGCCGGCGCCGGCGGACGCGCGCATAAGGGCCTGCCCGAGGAAGTCGGCACTGAAGTTGCGATCTTCACCCGCGTCGGCGTCACGCGCATCATGCGCTATGCGTTTCGGCTCGCGCAGTCGCGACCACGGAAGTTTCTCACCGTGGTGACGAAATCGAACGCGCAGCGGCACGGCATGGTGATGTGGGACGAGATCGCCGCCGAAGTGGCGCAGCAATTCCCCGATGTCACCTGGGACAAGATGCTGGTCGACGCCATGACGGTGCGCATGACGCTCAACCCGAAAAGTCTCGACACCATCGTCGCGACCAACCTGCACGCCGACATCCTGTCCGATCTCGCAGGCGCGCTCGCCGGCAGCCTCGGCGTCGCGCCAACAGGCAATATCGACCCCGAGCGCCGCTTCCCCTCGATGTTCGAGCCGATCCACGGCTCGGCCTTCGACATCACCGGCAAAGGCATCGCCAACCCGGTCGCGACCTTCTGGACCGGCGCGCAGATGCTGGAGCATCTCGGCGAGAAGGACGCGGCCATGCGTCTGATGGCGGCGGTGGAACGCGTCTGCGCCGCCGGCGTGCTGACGCCGGATGTCGGCGGCAAAGCGACGACGAAAGAGGTGACGGACGCCGTGATCGACGCGATTCAGGGATCGAATGTGTGAGGCGGTGCCTTCACCTCTCCCGAAGGGAGAGGTCGGATTTCGCGCGCCAGCGGGAAATCCGGGTGAGGGTTGAGGTCTATCGAGAGAGCGTAACCCCTCACCCGGCGCTGCGCGCCGATCTCTCCCTATGGGAGAGGTGAAGTGCGGGGTCCTGACCGGCTACATGGGTAACAGAATAGACCGACGACATGGGTAACAGGTCAACTGGTCGGCAAGGAGGACCT
>NZ_JBVBEF010000009.1:0-144134 GCF_055456055.1 Bradyrhizobium sp. LeoB3 | reverse complement strand
CTCGTCAGTCGCACGCATCGCGTCCACCGCATCTCACCGCAACGTTCGTGACGATCGCGACCCGCCCCTCATTCGCGCTGAGACGCGCGGAGTTAAATCACTGATTTGCCCGACGGGTTAAGCGATTTATTTTTGTGCGAAGGTCTGGACGCGGCAAATCACGTTGAAATCGTTAGGAAAAATCGCGGATAGCCGCATCGGTATCCGTCGACCAGTCAACACTCGATCGACCAATTCATGATCGAGATCAAGGCGGCATCGCTCGACGTTCCGATAAATGGGCCAATGGACAAGGTTACTTTCGTCGCGGCCACGCTGTCGCTGCTGGCAACGCCAGGCCCAACCAATACGTTGCTTGCTACATCGGGAGCCGGCGTCGGACCATATCGCTCGGCCCATCTGCTGGCGGCGGAGCTGAGCGGTTACCTGCTCGCCATCGTTTTGCTGCGGTCCATCCTGGGCCCGGTCATCGCGACGGTACCCGAGTTCGGGATCGGCCTTCGGATCGCCGTCGTGATCTATCTCATCTATCTCGCTGCGATGCTCTGGCGTCATGGAGCCCGTCAGGTGGGCAGCGCCGCTCCGGTGACCTTTGGCCGGGTCTTCGTCACGACGCTGTTGAACCCCAAGGCGATCATCTTTGCCTTCACGATCCTTCCATCGGCGATCGGTCCTCTCGAACTGCTGCCCTGGCTCGCAGCATTGGCGGCCCAGATTGTCATGGTCGGCGCCGGATGGATTCTGCTCGGCAGTTCGCTGCGCCATGGGCTTGGCGACAGGATCGGGCCTGCGATCGGCTACAGGTTGAGCGCAGTTGCGCTCGCCGTGTTGGCGGGAATGATCGGCATCCATTCCCTCGGGATCGCCTGATCAAAAGCTCGCGGCCATCTCGGCGAGGCGGCGATGGGCATGCTCGCGCGCGATTCGGATTGGTTCGGCCGGGCCGGTGGTGGGCCCGATCGCCACGAAACGCACGCTGCTGATGCCGATGAAGCGGAGCGCCTCGCGCAAATAGGGCGTCGCCATATCGATGCGTCCGCGATTCATGCCGGTGATGAAGTCGCTGCCGCTGGCGAGGATGACGAGCGTCGGCCGGTCTTTGAGCAGCGGCAGATAACCTTGCGACGGATCGAAACGGAAGGTCAGCCCGGGCTGGATGATGACGTCGAGCCAATGCTTGAGCTTGTAAGGAATGCCAAAGTTCCACATCGGTGTCGAGATCAGCACGCGGTCGGCGAGAGCGAGACGCAAGGCGATGCGCTCGGCGGCGGCGAAGCCGTCACGCTCGGCATCAGTGAAGGCCTGGCCCTTCAGGCGGGCGTATTTGGCATTGACGATCGCGCCGGAGAATTCGGGCAGATGATCGCGCCAGAGGTCCATCAGGTCGATGTCCCAGTCCGGCCGCGCTTTCCGAAAATGGTCGAGGAAGATGCGCGCGCCGGCTGCCGATTCCGAATCGGCGCGCGGCGAGCAGGCGAGATGAAGGAGCTTTGGCACGTACTTGCGCCTCTCACTCCAGGGCCTTGATAACGGTGTCGGCGTTGGTCACGACGGAAACGTTCTGCAGCGCGAAGTTGATCGAGGCATTGTGCCAATCCGCATTCATGGTCGAGCAGCAATCCTCCGGCACGATGATGAAATAGCCCTTGTCGGCGCCGGTGCGGGCGGTGTGCTCGACCGACATGTTGGTCCAGGCACCCGTATTGATGATCATGTCGCGGCCTGTGGCCTTCAAGATGGTTTCCAGCCGCGTGCCCTCCCAGGCGCTCATGCGCATCTTCTCGACGACGAAATCGCCCGCGCGCGGCTCGAGCCCCGACACCGGCGCGGCGCCCCAACTGCCGCGCACCATGGCCTTGCTGTCGACGAGGCCTTCGAACAGCGGCGCATTCAGCGTGACGCCCGGCGCGCCCGGCTCGACGATGAACCAGACATGGATGATGACGACGCCGCGCGAGCGCGCGACTTCCGCAAGGCGACGGACATTGTCGACGACGCGCTGTTGCCGCGCATGCGCCGGCGCGCCTGATTCCGCGAACGCGCCGCCGTCCATGATGACATCGTTCTGCAGATCCTGGATGATCATCGCGCAGCGCTGCGGATCAAGCCGCATCTCGCCATCGGTCAGGTGAGGGGCGGGCGCCGAAGAAGCCGCAGCAGCGCTACCGCGCCGGCCGCTCATATAGGGCTCGTGGCGCGGGCCGACCTTGGTCGGGATCGCGTAGACCGAATGGGTCGCGGTCAGATAAAGCGTGCGGAAGTCTGCGCCGCCCCAGGCGAGATTGGCGACAAGCTCGGGCAGGCGCACCTTGCCGAGCAATTCGCCGTCACGCGAATAAACCCAGATGCCGCCGGGCGCGGTGACCCAGACATTGCCGTGCTGGTCGCACTTCATGCCGTCGGGCAGGCCGGGCTCGAACTCGGAACGGATGTTGCTGGCAAAGACGCGCGGATTGGCGAGCGCGCCGTCGGCCTCGACGTCGAAGGCGCGGATCAGCGCCTGCACGGTGTCGTTGACGTAAAGCACACGCTCGTCCGGCGAGAAACAGAGTCCGTTCGGCTGCTCGAACAGATCGCGATCGACGAGCAGGCGGGGTGCGCCGCCACCAGGCGGCACGCGATAGACGCCCTGGAAGCCGAGCTGGCGCGGCCGCTCGACGCCATAGACCGGCATGCGGCCATACCATGGGTCGGAGAAATAGATCGCGCCGCTCGAATGGACACAGACGTCGTTCGGGCTGTTGAGCTCCTGGTTCTCGAAATGCGAAGCGAGCACGTCGCGCCGTCCATCCGGCCGCTCGCGGATCAGCGAGGAGGTGGCATGCTCGCAGACGATCAGGTTCAGCTCCGCGTCATAGGTCATGCCGTTGCATTTGTTCGAGGGGCGCCTGACCTCGACAACGCCGCGCCGCGCATCCCAGCGCCGGCGCACGTCGGCCGGCATGTCCGAGAACAACAGATAATGATCGGTCGGATGCCAGATCGGGCCCTCCGTGAACTCGAAGCCGGTGCCCACCTGGCCGACCGGCGCATAGGGATCGATCAGGTTCTCGAATTCCGGCCGCAGCGTGACGTGCGTCATCGGTGTGTCTTCCTCTTGAGCTCACGCCGGGAACCAGTGGCGCTCCGGCAGGCTCTGCACGATCGGGCCCGGCACCTGGTCGTGCAATCGGCCGACCACTGCACCGCCTTCGATCTTGGCGGGCCGGTCGTGGACCGGCAGCAGATAGCGCGAGCTGCTGAGCAGCTTCTTGATCGCGGCTTTCTCCGCGCGCTTGCTGGTGCCGTGATTGCCTGTCGTGCGCGGCTCCCAGTCATGGATCTCGTTGAAGGGCGTCACGATCTGGTCGTTGAAATCATAGATCACGTCGCCGCAGATCGTGGCGATGCCATCAGCGGTGTGGACGTGGATATTCATCGAGCCCTCGGTGTGAGCATTGGCGGCGTCGCAATAGACGCCGGGCATCAGTTCGATCGGGCCGGTGATCTCGAGATCGAGGAAGCGCAGCGCGCCTTTGGCGTGCAAGCGGTCGACCAGGTGCTTGATGTCGGGCGCCGGGTATTGCGGATGCATCAGGCCGGACACGGAATATTCCAGCTCGCGGCGGTTGAGAACGACGGTCGTGTTCATCGGAAACAGATCGTCCTTGCCGGCGTGGTCGATGTGCAGATGAGTGTGGCAGACGAAGCGCACGTCGCCCATGCGTACGCCGTGACGCGCAAGCTGGTTCTCGATCATGTTCTCGTGGAATTGCAGGCCGCGCATGCCCAGCGTCTCCATGATCTGGTTGGAGCGATAGCCGGTGTCGACCACGACAGGATAGGGGCCGCCGAGGATCAGGAAACCGAGCGTCAGCACGCGCCGGGTGCGGCCGCAGTCGCGCCCGAGCACGAGGAAGCTCGACTCCAGTTCGATATCGCCATAGTCCAGGATCTTGATTTCCAACGGCATCCATTCCCTCCCGATTGATCTTGCTTTGTGCGACTTCGTGCGCCGTCATCCGATACGATAGACGCGCATCGCGGTGGCCCTGAAGATGGCGTCGCGCTGCTCACCTCGAAGCTGCACGGTGGCCGCGCGATAGGTGGCGATCAGTTCGCGGTAGCTGGTCCAGAGTTTCTCGATCTGAAAGTTTGAGCCGAACAGGCAGCGCTCGGCGCCGAAGACATTGACGGTGTCTTCAATGATCCCACGGATATGTGCGAGGTCGTTGCGATGGATGAAGGTGCCGAGCCCCGAAAGTTTCGAGACCACGTTCGGGCAGCGTGCGAGCCTTGCCATGCCGGCGCGCCAGGCGGCGCGGCCTTCCGGCGACAGGTCTTCCAGCATGCCGGCGTGCTGCAGGATGAAGGTCACGTCGGGGCAGGATTCGGCGAGGCCGGCGGCATCCGCCATCTGCGGTGCGAACACCTGCAGGTCAAAACTCCAGCCATAATCAGCAAGGTGGCCGACGTTGCGGCGGATCACGGGATCGGCGCAGAGATCGGGCCGCGCGGCGAAACGGTAGAGCGGATTTTCATGCCAGTGCAGTTGCATGCGCACGCCACGCACCAGCGGATAGCGCGCGAGGCGGTCGAGTTGCGGGCGCACGTCGCTGGCGGAGAAGTCGGCATAGGCAACGATGGCATGCGGCCAGCCATGCTCGCCCGCTGTCTGCTGCACCCAGGCCGCCTCATCCTCGAAGCGATCAGTGGGCCAGTTGGTCTGGACATAGACCGAGCGGATCACGCCGGTGCTGGCGAGGTCGTCGAGATATTCGCGGATCGGATAGTCGCGGCGGATCGGCTCATAGGGGCCGAAGATGCGCGGCTGCATCGGGCCGGACAGCCAGGCGAGATCCGCCTGCCGCCAGATGTGGTGGTGGGCGTCGACAATGTCGGTCATGCGGCTCTCCTTCCTCCGAGCGACAACAGATGCGATACGACGGCGGCGCTCGACCCGCCGTCGGAGAGATCATCGACGAAACGCTCGATCGCGATCAGCGCTTCGGTTTGCGGCCGGAAGCCGGGCCCGCTCGCCAGCGGCGTCAGCCAGCTCAAGGACCAGGCGCGTCGCGACAATTTGGCGACCGCGTCGCGCAAGGCTGAGATGTCGCCGCGCTCCAATCCGTCGGAGACCACGACCACGGCGGCGCCGCGCGCGTAGCCGCCGAACCGCGGCACGGCGAGAAATGCCTGCAAGGCGTCGCCGATGCGGGTGCCGCCGTCCCAGTCGCTGACGAGATGTGCGGCTGCGTTCAGCGCCTGCTCGCGACGCTTCAGGCGCAGCGCGCGGGTGACGCGCGTCAACCGGGTGCCAAAGGTGAACACCTCGACATTGCGGGCGGCCTGCATCAGCCCATGCGCGAGCTTCATGTTCTCCTCGGTGCGCGCCTTCATCGAGCCCGAGACGTCGATCAGGAGCAGAATCTTGCGCGGGCGCAGGCGGCGTTTCAGATGTCCGAGACGCAGCACCTCGCCGTCATTGCGCACGCTGTCGCGCAAGGTGCGGCGAATATCGGCGAAGGGGCCGCGGCGCGCCCGCATCCGCCGGTGGCCACGGCGGCGCGGCAGCCGCCGCGACGCTTCGCGCGCGAGCCGGCGCAATGGGTCGCTGGTGGTGCCGTGCACGAAGCGGCGCTCGACCAGCGCCTCGGTGCGGGCGGCGGCGAGGCCGGATTCGTTGGCCTCGTCGGCGAGCGGCGGTTCGTCCTCGCCGCGGCTTTCCTCCTGCAGGCGGACGATGTCTTCGTCTTCGCCCTCGGCCCGCTCGATGGCCTCAGCACCGCGGAAATGGATATCGAACAGCCGGTCATAGGTCGCGCGCCGTTCCGGCGGCGGCGCGAGTGTCGCGAGACCCGCGCGGCGGATGTGCTCGAGGCTGCGCGGCCCGAGCAATTCGATCGCGGCGAGGAAGGCGGTGGTTTGTTCCGGCGCGACGGCGAAGCCGTTGTGGCGCAGCAGCGCGACGAAGGAGATGAACACTTGTGCGGCGCGCGGCAGTAGCAATTCGTCGGTCACGCTGCAGCCTCCGCTATCAGCGCATCGAGCCGGGGCGAGATGAAATGCAGGTCCTCCTCGTCCTTTAGCGCGACGCCGATCGAGCGCTTGAATGCGTCCGGCCAACGCGCGCCGCCCCTGTGCAGCAGCGTTGCAGCTTCCGCCCAGTCGACCGCCTCGGCGATGCCGGGCGCCTTGCTCAGCGGTTCGCGCCGGAGTTTTTCGACCGCGGCAACGACCGCACGGGCGGTGGCTTCGGCGACGCTGGAGGCGCGCATCATGACGATGCGCGCCTCGCGCTCGGCGGTCGGGTAGTCGATCCAGTGATAGACGCAGCGGCGGCGCAGCGCCTCGTGCAGGTCGCGCGTCCGGTTCGATGTCAGCACCACGACTGGATGTTCTGCCGCGCGCACCGTGCCGCGTTCGGGAATCGAGATCTGGAAATCGGAGAGGAATTCGAGCAGGAAAGCCTCGAACTCCTGATCGGCGCGATCGATCTCGTCGATCAGGAGCACGGTCGCATCGGGTGCGCGCAGCGCGGCGAGCATCGGTCGCTCGATCAGGAAGCTCTCGCCATAGATGTCGATGGTCTCGTCGCCGGCCTGCCGGATCGCCAGCATCTGGCGCGGATAGTTCCACTCATAGAGCGCGGCCGCGGCATCGATGCCCTCATAGCATTGCAGGCGGATCAATCTGCGCCCCAGCACGGCGGCGATCGCCTTGGCCGCCTCGGTCTTGCCGACACCGGGCGCACCCTCGAGCAGCAGCGGCTTGCCGAGCGCGAGCGAGAGATAGGCTGATGTCGCGATGCCGTCGTCGGCAAGGTAGTAGGCTGCGCGCAGCGCCTTCTCCAGCGCTTCCGGTGAATCGATGCCGACGATGTTGCTGCGAACCGGCATGTGTGCGGCCTCTAGCGCCGCGGCTGCGGCCGCGCGCCGCCCTGCGCCTTGATCGCACGCAGAACCTTTTCCGGCGTGATCGGCAATTCATCGATGCGCACGCCGACCGCGTTGAAGATCGCGTTCGCCACGGCAGGGAGCACGGGGTTGGCGCACATCTCGCCCGGGCCCTTGGCGCCGAACGGCCCGTCGGCGGCGGGGCGTTCCAGTACTGCGATGTCATGCGGGCAGATGTCGCCGGGTCCCGGCATCAGATATTCGACGAAGTCGCGCGGCCCGTGGCTCGGGTCGGGATAATAGGGCTCGGGTGTCTCGTAGAGCGCGTGGCTGATGCCCATCCAGGCGCCGCCGACCAGTTGCTGCTCGACCAGCCGCGGATTGAGCGCACGCCCGAGCTCATAGGCGCTGTCCATGCGGACCATCGCGACTTCGCCGGTCTCGTCATCGACCTCGACCTCGGCGACTAGGCAGGCATGCGCGTAGCATGTGGCAGGCGACATCTCGCCGGTTTCAGGATCGACGTCGGACAGCGGCACCAGGAAGATGCCGCGGCCGGAGATCGTCTTGCCCTGCTTGAACTGCGCAGCGATCGCCACGTCCTTGGTCGAGATGGATCGATGCGGCGCGCCCTTGACGTGGATGTTACCGCGGCCGTCGGTCTCGAGATCGGCGGCGTTGACTTCCAGCTCTTCGGCGGCCGCTTCCATCATCACGCCACGAGCCTCGCGTGCGGCCATCATTACCGCATTGCCGACGCGATGCGTGCCGCGCGAGGCAAACGAGCCCATGCAGTGCGGCCCGGTATCGGAATCGGCGGTGTCGACATAGACGTCCTCGACCGGCACGCCGAGCGTCTCCGCGCAGATCTGCCGCGTCACCGACTTCATGCCCTGACCGAGATCGATCGAGGACAGCGCCACCGTGAACTTGCCGCTGGGATTGGAGTGCACCAGCGCCTGGCTGGGGTCGCCGCCGAGATTCATCCCGATCGGGTAGTTGATCGACGCGATGCCGCGTCCGCGATGTCTTGTCATGGTCAGCGCCTCCTGGTGCCGAAGACGGAGGAGAAGCGCGCGGCGCCATGCGATGGCGCCTGCGGCCGCGGGGGAGGGGGCGGTGGCGACGGCGGAGGCGGCTCGCGCGAGGCGGCCGGCGCGCGGTCATAGGTGGTCCGTTGTTGCGACGGCGTCGCGACCGGCGCGTGGAAATCGCGTGGCGTCGGCGGGATCGTGGCGCGGCTGCCGCCGCCATCCTTGCGCGAGGAGGCGCGCTTGAAGTCCTCGCGGATCGGCCATTTGGCCTTCTCGGCGGCGACCTGGACGCATTCGATCAGCGCGCAGTTCTTGGCCTCGCGGCGATGCGCCTTCATGTCGCCGTCGCGATAGGCGTTGAGGATGCGGAACTCCATCGGGTCCATACCGACGAGATGCGCGAGCTTGTCCATCTGGCATTCGATCGCCAAATCCATCGCGGTGACGCCGAAGCCGCGCATCGCGGTCGCTGGCGTGCGATTGGTGAAGACGCAATAAACGTCGCCGTAAACGTTGGGGATCGTGTAAGGGCCAGGCAGATGCGCGGCGCATTTGACGGCCGCGTAGCTGGAGAGGCGCGTATAGGCGCCGCTGTCGAAGTAGGCGCGGATCTTGCGCGCCACGATCCGCCCGTCGCGCATCATGCCATCCTTGATGTAGATGCGCTCGGCGCCGCGCGGCGGGCCATATTGCATCTCTTCCTCGCGCCCGAATACGTAGCGCACCGGACGCCCGGTCAGCATGGCGCCGAGGATGGAGAGCGGCTCGGTGAGCGTATCGACCTTGCCGCCGAACCCGCCGCCCACGGTGCCGCCGATGAAGTGAAAGGTGTTCGAGGGCACGTCGAGGATCTTGGCGCAGGTGTCGAGCGAGAAGAACAGCGCCTGGGTGGAGGTGTAGACGATGTAGCGCCCGTTGGTGTCGGGTGCGGCGATCGAGCCGTTGGTCTCGGTCGGCGCGTGCTCGATCGGCGACATCTGGTAGCGCTGCTCCAGCACATGGTCGGCCGCGGCGAGGCCGCGCTCGACGTCGCCGAAGCGCAGCTTCTGGTGATCGTAGATATCGTGATAGATGAACGCGTTCTTCGGATAGGTCTCGTTGACAACGGGCGCGCCCGGCTTCAGCGCGTCCTCGACGTCGAACACGGCCGATAGCGGCTCGTAGTCGATGCGGACCTTGGCCATTGCCTCATAGGCCTCGCGCGGGCTGTCGGCGACGATGGCGACGATCGGCTCGCCCTTGTAGCGCACCTTGTCGACCGCGAGCGACGGCTCGTCGTCCTTACCGAAATTGATCAGGCTGAGCAGGGTGTTGAGATTGCGCGGCACATCGCTGCCGCGGATGATCCGGCGCACGCCCGCCGCGCGCTCGGCCTCGCTGGTGTCGATGCGGCGCAGCCGCGCATGGGCATGGGTGCTGCGAACCACCTTCAAATGCAGCATGCCCTGCAGCTTGTGATCGTCGAAATAGGTCGAGGTGCCCGTGACGTGCCCGAGCATATCCTGCCGCTGCGTGCCCTTGCCGATTTCCTTTAAGTTGTCGTCGCGTTCGTCGGCGAAGATGTCCTTGCGCAATTCCAGCATGGCTCAAGTCCTTCAGGCGCGGGCGCGACCGGTGGAGGCGGCGGCGAGCACGGCATTGATGATGGGTTCGTAACCGGTGCAGCGGCAGATATTGCCCGAGATCGCTTCGACGACCTCGGCGCGGCTCGGCTGCGGGTTGCGGTCGAGCAACGCCTTGGCGGCCATCAGCATGCCCGGCGTGCAATAGCCGCATTGGGCGGCAAAATTGTCGGCGAAGGCGCGCTGCAGCGGATGCAGGTTCGGGCCGTCCTTGATGCCATCGAGCGTTTCGACCGAACGGCCGGCGACCGCCTCGGCCAGCGTCAGGCAGGAGAGATGCAGCTCACCATCGATGAGGACGCTGCAGGCGCCGCAGCCGCCCTGGCCGCAGCCGAATTTCGGCGTCATGTCGCCGATCAACTCGCGCAGCGCGACCAGGAGGTTGGTGCCGCCGTCGACGAAGATCGCGACGTCGCGGCCGTTGTGTCGGAATTGCAGGGCGGTCTTGGCCATGATGATCCTATTCCTGACCGGACAGCAAACGTCTGAGATGAACGCCGACGATCTCGCGCCGGTACCAGCCGGAGGCGAGCGCATTGTCGGCGGGCGAAGTGCCCTCAATGGCGGCCGCGGCGGCGGCGCTGATCGTTGCCCCATCGAGCGTGCGCCCCTCCAGCGCCCGCTCGGCGGCACGGGCGCGAATCTGTGTCGGCGCCATCGAGCCGAGCGCGATGCGTGCGCCGACGATGCGGCCGCTGCTGACAGGCAGATGCGCGGCGAGCGTTATCACGGCGCCGCCCTTCGGCTTGATGCGGGCGATCTTGCGGTAGCGGAAGGCATCCGCGCTCGCAGGCTTCTGAAAGGAGACCGCGAGCACGAGCGTGCCGGTCTGCCGCTCGCGTGTCTGCAAAAATTCCTCGATCGGCACGTCGCGGCTGCCGAGGCCGCCCTGCACGGAAACCATAGCGTCGAGCGCGAGCAGCGCGACGGTGAAGTCGCCATATGGGGTCGCGGCGAACAGATTGCCGCCGACCGTGCCCATGTTGCGGACCGCCGGGCCGCCAATCGAGCGGGCGGCAGCGTGCAGGAAGCTGAGATCGCGCTCGGCGAGGATGTGGGCGAAGGTGACACCGGCGCCGATGGTGACGCGGGAGCCGGTCGCATCGATCCGCGTCAGCGCATGGTCGCTGGCGCGCACGATGGTGGAGATCGAGATGTCGCCTTCGTTCAGCGCGCGCATCACCAGCGTGCCGCCGCCGAGATAGCGCGCGCCGCGATCTGATGAGAGCACCGCGGCTGCCTCGCCGGTTGAGGCAAAGGTCCTTACCGTGACGGTCATGGGCATTCCTCCGCGCTCATGCAGCCTCCTTCAGGTGCTGGCGAATGGCGTCGAAGCCGGCCTGATAGATCTCTTCGGAAACCATCTGCGTGATGCTGGCGCTGTCCTCCGGCCGCGTCGTGAACCGCGATTCCCAGTGCCAGAAGGTGCGGTCGCCGTCGGTGACGGGCAGCAGGCGGACATGCGCCACATAGTTGAACATCGGGATCGGCGTATCGAGCAGGCAATAGCTGAAGGACTGCTCGAGGTCGGACAGCGCCAGCAACTGCTCGCGCAGCTCCGAGCCGTCCTTGAGCTTGAAGCGCCTGATGCAGCCGATCTTGTCGGCGCCATGCGCGCGCTCGATCGTACTGGTCGCGACTGCCGGATGCCAGCGGTCGTGGCCGTTGAAATCGCGGAGCACGCCCCACACCGCCTCGGTCGGCGCATCGATGATCGTGCTCTTGACGATATGCGGCACGCTAGCCTCCGATCCATATCACCTCTCCCCACAGGGGAGAGGTCGGCGCGAAGCGCCGGGTGAGGGGGCTCAGGTCCCTCGAGAGAGCGCTCCCCCTCACCCGGATCGCATCTTGCGATGCGATCCGACCTCTCCCCGATGGGGAGAAGTGGGTGATCGTCGCGACAGCGGATGGACCCAATCGCATCGCGCTAGCCTCCAAAGGCGCGTTTCAGGGCGTCGAAGCCGCCCTGAAAGACGCCGCCGCCGATATTGCCCACGAGTTCGGCCTCGCGCTCGGGCGTGCAGTCGAACTCTGCGGTCCATTCGAGGAAGGTCTGGTCGCCATCGGTGACCGGCGTCAGCCGCAGCGTCGCGACATAGTTCTCCACCCCCATCGGCGATTCCAGGATGGAGTAGGTACAGAACATGTCGTAGTCGGACAGCCCCAACAGCTTCTCTCGGATGCGGTCGCCGTTGCGCAGGCGGAAATCACGCACACATCCGATCTTGTCGGCGGGCTCGCCGCCTTCGATGCGGCTCTCGGCGATTGCCGGATGCCAGTTCGGCAGGCCGTTGAAGTCGCGCACGCGGGCCCAGACGCGATCGTTGCGGGCGTTGACGACGGTGGAGACATAGACCCTGGCCATGGCGCTTGCTCACTCCTTCTTGCGCGGCGGGCGTGGCTCGCCCGTGGCGGGACTTGCGGGCGGCTTGGCTTCACCGCTCTTGCGTGTCGTGGAGTCCTTGATGCCTTGCATGTCGCGCGCCTCGCGGATCAGGCCGGGCATCTTGGCAAGGCTACCGCCCTCGACGCCGATATCGGACAGGATCGAATCGATCAGCGGCGCCTGCACCCGGTAGCGCAGCGCGGAGTCGATCACCTCGTCGGTAGCGCTGCGCGACGAGCCATTGCCATTGCCGTTGCCATTGAGGCCGTCGACCTGGAGGATGCGGATGCCCTCGATCTTCTCCATCGGCTTGACGCTCTCGCGCACGATGCCCTCGATGCGGTCAAGCAGTTTTCGGCGGAATAGCGAGTAGCGCGCCTGATCGGTGAGCACGTTCTCGGCCTCGTTGAGTAGCCGCTGCGCTTCTGCTTCGACGGCGGCGCGCACCCGTTCGGCCTCGGCCGCGATGCGCGTCTCCTCGGCCTGCTTCTCGGCGAGCAGCACTTCCACGGTCTTGCGCCGTCTTGCGATTTCGCTCTCGCGCGCGGTGACGACGCGCTCGGCGGCTTCGGTGGCGCGCACCCGCGCATCTTCCGCCGCCACCTTCGCCGCGGATTCCTCCAGCGATTTCTGATAGAGGACGATCGCCTTCTCCATCAAAGCGGTCTCGACGTCCTTCTCGCGATTGACTTCGAGCCGGCGCAGGTCGCGCTCGCGGCCGATGCGGGCCTCGTCGAGGCCGCGGTCGGAGGCGATGCGGGCGCGCTCAACCTCCTCGCGGGAGGCGATCTCGGCCTCCTGCAGCGACTGGACGCGCGCGACCTCGAGCTGCTCGATGGCGCGGCGGCGTTCGATCCGTGCCGCCTCCAGCGCCTGCTCGCGCGAGACATCGGTGGTCTCGACTTCCTTGCGCGCCACGATTTCCGCCTGCCTGACCTGGCGGTCGGCATCGATGCGCTCGGACCGCTTGGCGGACAGCGCGATCACGCGCTCCTCGTCGGCGATCTCGATCGTCTTCTTCTGGTCGATATTGAGCACGTCGCGGGTCCTGGAGGAGGCGATCCGCTCGGATTCCAGCGCAAGCTCCACCCCAATCCGCTGGCGCTCGATTGCGTCGCGCCGCTTGAGGTCGGCTGCCTCGATCGCTTCGGTGCGCGCAATCTCGAGCGCGCGCGTCTCTCGCTCGGCCTGAATGCGCTCGGCGGCAACGGCCTTCTCCTGCGCGATGCGCGCGGCCTCGATGGCCTCGCGCGAGGCGATGTCGGCTTCTTCCACGGCGCGGTTGCGCGCAATCTCCAGCGAACGGATGCGTTCTTCCTGGGCGATACGGGAGGCCTCGGTGGTTTCGCGCGCGGCGATGCCGGCGACATCAAGCGCCTGGTTGCGTTCGATCTCCAATTGCCGCGTATTCTGCTCGGCGGCGATTCTTTCGGCCGCGAGCGTGCGCTCGCGGGCAATGCGCGCGGCTTCCACGGCGCGCTGCGCTTCGATCTCGGCTTCCTGGATGGTGCGGACCTGCTGGATCTCCAGCGCGCGGGTACGTTCGTCGGAGGCGATGCGCTCGACATTGACGGTCATGGTCTGGGTGATGCGCGCCTTCTCGGTCGCCTCCTTCGCAGCGATCTCGGCTTCCTCGACCGTGCGCGTGCGCTCGATTTCGCGGCGCCGGGTCTCTTCCTCATTGGCGATACGGGCATCGGTGACGACGCGATCCTGCTGGATGCGGGCCTTCTCGATCGCTTCGCGCGCCGCGATCTCGGCCTCCTCCACGGTGCGCATGCGCTCGATCTCACGCTGGCGCACCTCGCGCTCGGAGGCGATCCGCGCGGTGTCGACCGAGCGCTGATTGGCGATCCGGGCTTTCTCGATCTCCTCGCGGGCCAAAAGCTCCCGTTCCTCGACCGCGCGCGTACGTTCGATCTCCTTCTGCCGGGTCTCGCGTTCGGAGGCGATGCGGGCCTCCGTGATCGCCTGCTCGTTGGCGATCCGGGCCTTTTCGATCGCCTCGCGCGCGGTGATCTGGGCCTGCTCGGCCTCGGTCTCGCGCAGCGCGCGTTCGCGCGCCACTTCGGTGCGCTGCAGGGCGCGGCGCATCTCGATGTCGCGCTCCTGTTCCAGCCGCGCGGTCTCGCTCTCGCGCTCGATCTCGAGAGCCTGCCTCTCGGCCTCCAGATTGCGGGAGCGGATCTTGATCATCGAGTCCTGCTCGATGTCGTTACGCAGTTTGCGCTTGGCCTCGATGTCCTCCATCAGGCGGGTGAGACCTTCGGCATCGAAACGGTTGGAGGGATTGAAGAACTCGAGGTCGGTCTGGTCGAGATCGGTGATCGCGACGGATTCGAGCTCGAGGCCGTTCTGGGCGAGCGCTTCGGCAGCGGCAGCCTTGACGCGGGCGACATAGTCGCCGCGCTGCTCGTGCATCTGCTCCATGGTCATTTCGGAGGCGACCGAGCGGATGGCGGAGACGAACTTGCCGGAGAGCAGCGTATGGAGCTGTTCCGGCTCCATGGTGCGGCGGCCGAGCGTGGCGGCCGCGATCGAGACAGCTTCGCGGGTCGGCTGCACGCGGACGTAAAAGTCCGCCTCGATATCGACGCGCATGCGGTCGCGGGTGATAACGGCGTCCTGTCTGGAGCGTACGATCCCCATCGGCAGCACGTTCATGTTGACGGGCGTGTAGTCGTGGATGAAGGGCAGCACGAAGGCGCCACCATTGATCACGACGCGTTCGCCGAGGAAGCCGGTGCGGACAAAGGACACTTCCTTCGACGAGCGGTGATAGAGCCAGTTGACGATGTAGACGATGACGACGATCGCGATGATCGCCACGATGAGCCAGAGGATCAATTCGCCGATGAGAATCCCTGACATCCTAACCTCCCTTGCTCGGCGCTACCGGGCGCCGATCGCCTTGAACTTGCGTACCTGATCCGTGAGCGCCCGCTCGACCGGCAGGCGCTCCATCGAGGAGGCGCCATAGAAGCCGTGGCATTTGCGGGTCTTCTTCATGATGAAATCGGCGTCGGCGGGGTCCGCGATCGGACCGCCATGCGCGAGCACCAGGATGTGCGGATTGACGCTGAGGGCGGCCTCGGCCCAGGCATCGATGCGGGCCGGGCAGTCCTCGAGCTTGAGCGCGGTCTGCGCCCCGATCGAGCCGCCGGTGGTCAGGCCGAGATGGCAGACGATGATATCGGCGCCGGCAATCGCCATCGCCGCCGCTTCGGTCTCGCTGAAGACGTAAGGCGTCGTCAGCATGTCCTTGTCATGCGCCTTGGCAATCATCTCGATCTCCAGCGCATAGGACATGCCGGTTTCCTCGAGATTGGCGCGGAATATCCCATCGATCAGGCCGACGGTCGGAAAGTTCTGCACGCCGGAGAATCCAAGCGCTTTGAGCTGGTCCAGGAACAGGTCCATGTCGCGGAACGGGTCGGTGCCGTTGACGCCGGCGAGCACCGGCGTGTTGGTCACGACTGGCAGCACTTCGCCCGCCATCTCCAGCACTATTGCGTTGGCGTCGCCGTAAGGCATTAGCCCGGCGAGCGAGCCGCGGCCGGCCATGCGGTAGCGCCCGGAATTGTAGATCACGATCAGGTCGACCCCGCCGGCTTCCTCGCATTTGGCGGAAAGGCCAGTGCCGGCGCCGCCGCCGACGATCGGCTCGCCCCTGGCCGCCATGTCGCGAAACCTCTTCAACAGCGCCGCGCGTTCAAACCTGGCCATGGGTCACCTCGCCACTCTCCGCCGTCCACCGGCGCGTCCGAGCAGAGGACGGAACGCGGCTACGATTGCAGCCGCAAATTCGGGATCGTTGATGTTGCGCCTGATGCGAATGAGCTGGCGGTTGCCGGTCTGGCGCACCGTCCGCTCCAGTGCGCGGAACAGCGCCGCGTCGGCGTCAGGATCCCAGAACGGCTGGCCCGACGCATCGAGCGCGGAGACGCCGCCCTCGGGCAGGAAGAAGCGCACGGGCCCATCCATCTGGTTCAGCCGTTCGCCGATCCAGCGGCCCATGCGCTCGTTCTCTTCCACTGTCGTCCGCATCAACGTGACCTGCGGGTTGTGGACGTGGAATTTGCGCTGGCGGTAGCGCTCCGGAATGGTGTCGGGCGCGCCGAAATTGACCATGTCGAGCGCGCCGACCGAACCGACATAGGGCACGCGGCTGCGGATGATCGCCCCGAAGCGATCGTCGGTGGCTGGGAAGACGCCGCCCATCAGGAGATCGCAAATCTCTGTGGTTGTCAGATCGATGACGGCGGCGAGCTGTCCGGAATCGACGAGCTTCTCCATCGAGCGGCCGCCGACGCCTGTGGCGTGGAACACCAGACACTCGAAATCGTCCTTCAACGCGGCCGCGATCTTCTGCACCGCAGGCGTGGTCACGCCGAACATGGTGATGCCGACGGCGGGAAGGCCGCTGCCGGTCTCGCGCTGGCGGGCGCTGCGCTCGTCGAGACGCGCTTTGACCATGCCGGCCAGCGCATTGGCGCCGTTGAACAGCACCGCGCGCGAGATCGAATTGAGGCCTTGGACGTCGGTGACCGAATACATCATCATGATATCGGCCGGGCCGACATAGGGGCCGACGTCGCCCGAGGCGACGGAGGAGATGATGATCTTGGGCACGCCGACGGGCAGGGTGCGCATCGCGGGGGCGACCAGCGAGGCGCCGCCGGAGCCGCCGGCCGAGATGATGCCGGCGACGTTGCCCTGCCGGCGCAGCCATTTCGCGAAAGCGTCCGCCATCGCGTTGACCGAGGCGCCGCGATCGGCGCCGAACACGCCCGATCCGCCGCGGCCATGGTTCAGCGCGATCTCCTGGGCGGAGACGTCGCAGGTCGTCTGCTTGCCGCTGGTGGAGACGTCGACCAGGCGGGTGCGCAGCCCGCTTGCCGCGATGATGTCGCGGATGAAGCGGAGCTCCGGTCCCTTGGTGTCGAGCGTGCCGACGACCAGCACGGCCGGCGGGCCCGCGGTCTGCACAGTGGCCGGTTCGCGTCGCTGCCGGGTGCTTTCTTCGAGCCGTGTGACGCCGACCGAATGCGTTCGCGCGGCGGCCTCGATGCGGGCGATCGGCACCGGCTGCGACCAGCGCGTCGGCGGCGTGGGGTTGGAGATGTAGATGCGGACCGGGCCCTTGGCACGTGCAGGCCGCGGCGCGGCGTCCGCCTCGGGCTTTGCGGGGCCGGCGTCGATATCGGCTGCAACATCGCCATGGAGCCCGACGCCGAGCAGGCGCTGCTGCAACTCGCGGTCGGCGGCCAGCCGCACGGAATCGATGATGCGGTTGATGCGGCCGTTGACCATGATGGCGACGTTCTTGGAGACCGCCGTCGCCACGCCGATGTTCTGCTCGATCACCAGCACCGACATGTCGCCGTCTTCGCCGAGGCGGACCAGCATCTCCTCGACCTGTGCGACGATCACCGGCGCCAAGCCCTCGGTTGGCTCGTCCATGATCAACAGATGCGGATTGGTCAGCAGCGCGCGCGAGATCGCGAGCATCTGCTGCTCGCCGCCGGAGAGCTGGCTGCCGCCATGATCCTTGCGCTCGGCTAGGCGGGGGAAGGTGTCGTAGATCCGCTCGATCGTCCACGGGCCGCGGCGCATCCCGCCCGCGAGCTGCAAATGCTCGTCGACGCTGAGCGAGCGCCACAGGCGCCGGCCCTGCGGCACATAGCCGACGCCGAGCCGCGCGATCCGGGCCGGGCTCATGTGCGTGACGTCCTCGCCGCGAACGCGCACCGAGCCGCCGCTGGCTCGCACCAGGCCCATGATGGTCTTGCACAGCGTGGTCTTGCCCATGCCGTTGCGGCCGACCACCGAGAACACGCCGGAATCCAGCGTGAGGTCGACGCCCTGCAGCGCATGCGAATGGCCGTAATAGACGTCGAGGCCTCTGACCTCCAAGGCGGGCCCGGCGCGGCGGGCATTATTCATGGCCGCCTCCGAGATAGAGCTCCTGCACTTCGGGATCGGACTCGATCTCGCGCGGCAGGCCCTCCTTGAAGACGCGGCCGTTGTGCATCATCGTGACGCTTTCGACGACGCGCAGCGCGACATCCATGTCGTGCTCGATGATGATGTAGCCGATATGCGCAGGCAACGAGGTCAGGATCTCGATCAGCTCGAGCCGTTCCGCCGGCGACAGGCCCGCCGCCGGCTCGTCGAACAGGATGAAGCGCGGCGCGCCGGCGAGTGCGAGCGCGATTTCGAGCTGGCGCTGCTGGCCATGGGCGAGCTCGGCGACGCGCTGGTCTTTCACGGCGGTGAGGTGGACCGCCTGCACCAGCGTCTCCGTCGCATGCATCAGCGCATCGTTCGCTCCCGGACGCAGGAAGGAGAAGCGTCCGCGCGAGACGCCGCGGCAGGCGAGGTAGACATTGTCCTGCACGGTGAGGCCCGGGAACAGCGCCGATATCTGGTAGGTACGGCGCAGGCCGCGGCGGATCCGCTCATAGGGCGGAAAGCGGGTGACGTCCTCGCCGAAGAAGCGGATGGTGCCGGACGAGGGCGGGAAATCGCCAGTGATGCAGTTGAACAGCGTGGTCTTGCCGGCGCCGTTGGATCCGAGCACCGCGCGCCGCTCGCCGGGGCGCACCGTCATCGTCACGTCGGTGAGTGCGGCCAGCGCACCGAACAATCGCGTCACGCCGCGCAATTCCAGCGCGGCGCCGGCGCCGACCGCGGAGAGGCGATGGGCGACGCTATCCATGGCGGCGTCCAGCGGTGCTGCTTGAGGTTCGTGTCTGGCGGCGGCGCCAGCGCTCCCAAAGGCCGATCACGCCATCCGACGACCAGAACACGATGGCGAGGAAGCCGAGCCCGATCAGAAGGCGGAAGCGATTGCCGTCGAGTCCGAACTTGATCAGGACATCGAGCGCGAAGGTGCGCAGGATCACGAAGATGAGCGCGCCGATGAAGGGGCCGACCGGTCGGGTGATGCCGCCGACCACGGCGATGATCAGGATGTCGATGCAGCGCTCGACGCCGACTGAGCCGGGCGAGATCTGCCGGTAGTTCCAGACCTGCAATACGCCGCCGAGCCCGGCAATGAAGGATGCGAACGCATAGGCCGCCACGCGGTGGGCATTGACGTTGAAGCCGAGCGCCGCCATCCGGCGAGAATTGTCGCGCACGCCCTGCAGCGCCAGCCCGAATGGGGCGCGCGCGACATATTGGACCGCGAAATAGCAGAGCGCGGCGACGCCGAGGATTAGATAGTAGAAGGGGATATCGGAGCGCCAGTCAACGCCCCAGAACTGCGGCGTGGCGACCGTGTTGATGCCGGTATGGCCGTTGAAGATGGCCCAGTTCTGGTTGGTGAAATAGTAGAACGCAGCGCCGATCGCGAGCGTGATCATGATGGTGTAGATGCCCTCGGTGCGGACCGCGAGCGCGCCGCCGAGCGTGCCGAAGATCGTCGCGAGCACGAGCGCCATCGGCGTCGCCAGCCACCACGGCCAGCCGAGGCTGATATTGGCGTTGCCGCTGACGCCGAACACCGCGACCATGTAGCCGGCGAAGCCCGCAATGGTGAGCTGCATCAGGCTGACCATGCCGCCATAGCCGGCGAGGAACATCAGGCTGAGCGCGATGATGCCGAGGATCAGCGAGGTGCCGAAGATCTCGATCAGGAAGAAGCCGCTCGCGATCAGCGGCATGATCACGAGGATCAGCGCAACCAGCCAGGCAGCGGGGTTGTTGAGTTCGGGCCAGGCGCGGAACTTCGGACGTTCCACCGCATTCGCTGGTGCATGAAGCTGCGTCAACGACATGTCATCGCCTCGCCAGCAGGCCCTGCGGCCGCAGCGCCAGGACCAGGACCATGATCAGGAAGGTCACGACGATGGCGTAGGTCGGGATGTAGACGGAGCCGAGCTGCTCGGCGAGGCCGATGATGACAGCGCCGAGCGCTGCGCCCGGGATCGATCCCATGCCGCCGACGATCACGACCACGAGCGAGGCGAGCAGGAAGCGCGTATCCTCGCCCGGCGAGATCGACTGGAAGGTGCCGCCGACCACGCCGGCAATGCCGGCAAGTCCAGCGCCGAGCGCGAACACCAGCACGAACACGGCCTGGATCTGGACGCCTGTCGCGGCCAATATGTCGCGATCATCGACTCCCGCCCGCACGATCATGCCGATCCGCGTGCGGTTCAGCGCCAGCCACATCGCGATGCCGATCACGACGGAAGCGGCGAAGATCGCGAGCCGCACCATCGGATATTGCAGATAGACCGGCTCGCCGGAGGATTTGACCGCGGTGATGAACGGAAGCTGCACCGGGCCGATCAGCCAGCTCGGCGTCGGGATCTGGTAGAAATCGCCGCCGAACACACACAGCATCAAATCCGCGAACACGATCGCAAGCCCGATCGTCACCATGGTTTGCCGCAGGTCCTGCCCCTCCATGCGGCGGAACACCAGGATCTGCAGGAGCACGCCGACGAGGCCGACCGCGAGGAAAGCAACCGCGAAGCTCAATATCCAGGAGCCGGTCCAGCTGCTGATGGCGTATCCGACATAGCCGCCGAACAGATAGAGCGAGCCGTGCGCCAGGTTGACGTTGCGCATCAAGCCGAAGATCAGCGTGAAGCCGCTCGCGACGAGGAAATAGAGGCCGCCGAGCGTGATGCCGTTGAAGATGGCGTTGAGGAAGACGCGCTTGCGGCCGATCGCCTGCTCCAGGCCCGGCGGCCACACCGCGAAGACCAGCCACAGCAGGAGCGCGACCGCGATGATCGCGATCAGCGCCCATGCCGGATGGCGTTCGATGAACCGTGCCATCGACGTGCGTTCCCTCAAGGCTCGCGATCGTCTTTTTCGGATCGCGTTGTCCGCATCTTAGTGCGGGCCGAGCGGGCGGATTTGACCGGGAGTATCTTTTATCAGGGGCGCAGCACCTTGGCGGCGCGGCGGTAGTCGGTCGGGGCCATGCCGACATTGGCGGCGAAGAAGCGGGTGAAGCCGCTTTGCGAGGAGAAGCCGAGATCGTAGCCGATATCGGCGATCGGCGCTTCGGTGGCGACCAGCGCGTCCAGCGCCTGCTCCATCATCACCGTATTGCGATAGAGGTGCGGCGTGACGCCGGTCTGGGTGCGGAACAAGCGATAGAAGTGCGGCCGCGACAGGCCGGAGGCGCGGGCGATCGAATCCAATTCGATCTCGGCGCCGGGGCTTTCGGACAATAGTTTGACGGATCTGCGGATGCGAAAATCGGTGATCGCCGCAGTCGTGCGGATTTCCTGCCGGGCTTCGGTTTGCCGCCAGCTTTCCTCGTAGCTGAGATCGATCAGGCGCCGCAATTCGCCATCGAGGCTCTTGAGCGAGGGGGCACCGCACACAAGCGCCGCGGTGTGGCGGATCAGCCGGTCGAGCGTGTCGCTGCGCTTGAAATGAGTGCGGCCGAAGCGCAGGCCCTGCGTGCACGGCGTGTCGGGCGCAAACCATTCCGCGTTGACATAAAGCACGAAGAAGATCGCGCCCCTGTCCATGTCCGCCGGCAGGAAGTTGTGCGGCTCCCACGGGTTGACTGCGACGACGGAATCCTCGGTGAGGAGCCGGCGCTGATCGCAGACGTCGATCTGCGCCGGTGTGCCGCCGACATGGAAGATCAGATGTCCTTCGCGGTGCGCATGCACGTTGAAGGGACGGTTCAACTGATAGACCGTCGCGCGACCGAACCGGCCGTGGAAGACGGCAAGCGCTTTGCTCATGCCCTCCCTCCCGCGGGATGTTTTTGATCTTTTCAACCAGCGTTCAACATCCGAAGGAAGAACGCAAGCGTGAGAACGCCGCGCGGCCGTCAGCCAACAGTCGGTTCGCACCTGCAAAAATTAGGTCAGTACTTCTTGCATTCCGGGATGGTGCGGCTTGGCAGGCCGATCTTGGCAAACACGGCAGGATCGTAGCCGAGCGTCTGGTTCACGTTCGGGATCACCTTCACGACCTTGCTGAACAGGGCGCCCTTGCCGTCATCCACCACCTCGGTCACGAAATTGGTGCCGATTGCCTGCCGGTTGGAATCGAGCTTGATCTTGCCGTTGGGCGCGTCGAGCTCAATTTTGGCCAGCGCCTCCTTGAGCTTTGCCTGGTTATTGCTGAGGTCGCCATTGACCTCACGCAGCGCCAGGATCAGCGCCATGGTCGAGCCGTAATAATTGGTGGCGAGCAGCGAGGGGCTCGGGAAGCGCTTGTTCGGCGGGAAGGAGTCCTGATAGGCTTTCACGAATTTCTGCCAGCCGGGATCCTCCCAGGTGTCGGCCTGGCCGCTTGCCGCGATGGTGCCGATCAGCGCGTTCTTGGCGTTGCCCTTGGAGGACAGGATGGTCTGGTCGATCATGATCGAGCCGCCCATCAGATGCGCCTTGCCGCCGGCCTGCTGATACTGATTGAGGAAGTTGACGGCATCGGCACCGCCGAGGCCGAGATAGATCGCATCGACATCGTCGGGCAGAGCGGCGATCACGGAGGCGAAGTCCTTGGTGCCGAGCGGCACCCATTGCCGGTTCGTGACCTGTCCACCGGCGCCGCAGAATTCAAGCACGAGGCCGAACACCTGGGTGTAGATGAAGGAGTAATCTTCGCCGACGGTCGCGATCTTGCGATAGCCCTTGGTGTCATAGGCGTATTTGCCGAGACCGACCTGCCACTGCGCGCCGTCCATGTTGTAGCGGAAGAAGTTCGGGGCCGGGTCGACATAGGTCGTCTCCTGCGCACCGGACGCGGCGTTGACGAAGGTCAGCTCGGGACGTGACTTGGCAAAATTCTTGACCGCGATGCCTTCGTCGCCGGACAGCGGCGACAGCAGGATCTGCACCTTGTCCTGCTCGATCAGCTTGCGCACCGCGCGCACCGCGGAATCGGGCGTCGCATCCGTCGAGGCGATGACGAATTCGAGCTCCTTGTCGCCGACCTTCTTGCCGAGCGTGTTGAGCGCGGTCTGGAAACCGCGGATGCCGTCCTCGCCGAGCACGGTGTAGGTGCCTTCGAGCGTTGCGGTGACGCCGACCTTGATCCTCTCCTGCGCGACTGCGGCGCCTGAAAGCAACAGGCTGCCTAGCGCGATCAGTCCCACACTGCCTTTCAACATCGCTCTCCTCCTCCCATTTTGCAGCGTCTTGCATGCGGCCCGCGTGTTTGCGACGGCCGCGACGTCTGGTTGTTGGGTGAAGGCTAACCGATGGCGGACGCAGCGCGGACGTCTTCGTGCCGCGCGGCTTGACGGGCAGTCTCATTTTGCATGCTGCGCCGCAGCGAGCTCTGGTGTGGGATTGCTGTGCGGACGGTGAAAGCAAAGAGGGCGGCGTTTCAATCGCTTTGAAACGCCGCCCTCTCTGATTTCTAATTTATCGCTTGAGACAGCCTTTAAGGCTTCAAGCGGCCGCTCTGAGGTCGTAGCGATCGAGGTTCATCACCTTGGTCCAGGCCGCCACGAAGTCCTTCACGAACTTCTCCTTCGAGTCGGTGCAGGCATAGACTTCGCCGATCGCACGGAGCTGCGAGTGCGAACCGAAGATCAGGTCGACGCGGGTGCCGGTCCACTTCAGCTCGTTGCTCTTGCGGTCGCGGCCCTCGTAGACGCCATTCCCGACGTCACTCCACTGCGTGCGCATGTCGAGCAGGTTGAGGAAGAAGTCGTTGGTCAGCGTGCCGGGCTTGGTGGTGAGGACACCATGCTTCGACTGGCCGACATTGGCGCCGAGGACGCGCAGTCCACCTAGCAGGACCGTCATCTCCGGCGCGGTGAGCCGCAGCAGTTGCGCGCGGTCCACCAGGGCTTCCTCGGGCTGCATGAACTGATGCTTTTTGCCGATGTAGTTGCGGAAGCCATCGGCCCGCGGCTCGAGCGGGGCGAAGGAGGCGACATCGGTCTGCTCCTGCGAGGCGTCCATGCGTCCGGGCGCGAAGGGGACCTTCACGTCGGTGCCGCCGTCCTTGGCGGCCTTCTCCACCGCGGCGCTGCCGGCGAGCACGATCAGGTCGGCGAGCGAGACCTTCTTGCCGCCCTTCTGCGATCCGTTGAACTCGCTCTGGATGGCTTCGAGCTTCTGCAGCACGCTCTTGAGCTGCGTCGGCTCGTTCGCCTCCCAGTCCTTCTGCGGGCTCAAGCGGATGCGCGCGCCGTTGGCGCCGCCGCGCTTGTCCGAGCCGCGGAAAGTGGACGCCGAGGCCCATGCGGTCGAGACCAGCTGCTGCACCGACAGGCCGGAGGCGAGGATCTTCGCCTTCAGCGCTTCGACATCCTTGTCGTCGATCAGCGGATGATCCACGGCCGGGATCGGGTCCTGCCAGATCAGCGTTTCCTTCGGCACCAGCGGGCCGAGATAGCGCACGATCGGACCCATGTCGCGGTGGGTGAGCTTGAACCAGGCGCGGGCGAAGGCGTCCGCGAACTGGTCCGGGTTCTCATAGAAGCGGCGCGAGATCTTCTCGTAGGCCGGATCCATGCGCAGCGACAGGTCGGTGGTCAGCATAGTCGGCAGACGCTTCTTCGACTTGTCGAAGGGATCTGGAATGATAGCTTCGGCTCCCTTGGCCTGCCACTGCCAGGCACCGGCCGGGCTTTTCACCAACTCCCATTCGTACTTGAACAGGTTCTCGAAGAAGTAGTTGCTCCACTGCACCGGGGTCTGGCTCCAGATCACCTCGGGGCCGCCGGTGATCGCATCAGCGCCGATACCGGTGCCGAATTTGCTCTTCCAGCCGAGGCCTTGATCCTCCAGCGCACCAGCTTCCGGCTCCGAACCGACGAGCGACGGATCGCCGGCGCCGTGGGTCTTTCCGAAGGTGTGGCCACCGGCGATCAGCGCAACGGTTTCCTCGTCGTTCATCGCCATCCGGAAGAAGGTCTCGCGGATGTCGTGCGCCGCGGCGACCGGGTCCGGCTTGCCGTTCGGGCCTTCCGGATTGACGTAGATGAGGCCCATCTGCACCGCGCCGAGCGGCTCGGCCAGCTGGCGCTCGCCGCTGTAGCGTTCGTCGCCGAGCCAGGTGCCTTCCGGACCCCAGTACAGTTCTTCCGGCTCCCAGACATCGACGCGGCCACCCGCGAAACCAAACGTCTTGAAGCCCATCGATTCCAGCGCGACGTTGCCGGCAAGAACCATCAGGTCAGCCCAGGAGATCTTGCGGCCGTATTTCTGCTTGATCGGCCAGAGCAGGCGGCGGGCCTTGTCGAGGTTGGCGTTATCCGGCCAGCTGTTGAGCGGGGCGAAACGCTGCTGACCGGCGCCGGCGCCGCCGCGGCCGTCTGTAATGCGGTAAGTGCCCGCGCTGTGCCAGGCCATGCGGATCATCAGGCCGCCGTAGTGGCCGAAGTCGGCGGGCCACCATTCCTGGGAGTCCGTCATCAGGGCGGTCAGGTCCTTGATGACCGCGTTCAGGTCGAGCGTCTTGAATTCCTTGGCATAGTCGAACTCCGCGTCCATCGGATCGGACAGGTCGGAATTCCGGTGCAGAACCTGGACGTCCAAGTGGCCTGGCCACCAGTCACGGTTGGTAAATCCGTGTTTTCCGCCCGCGACCGGGCATTTTGTCTTGTCATCCATCATCGCCTCCTTCGGCAGTTTCTGGTCGGGTCTGGTTGGCAGTTTCTGGTCGGTCTCGAACGACTCTAAACGACCGTTATCATCAGGTGAAATTGACTTTCGTGATTGTACCGATAAGATATCCTGATGATCCAGTTTACCCTGCGACAGCTTCGTTATTTTGACGCGCTGGCGCGTCACGGCCATTTCGGGCGTGCGGCGGAGGCATGCGCCATCACGCAGCCGGCGCTCTCGATGCAGATCAAGGAATTGGAAGAGGCGCTCGGCGGCGTGCTGCTCGAGCGCAGCGCCCGGCAGGTCGTGCTGACGAAGTTCGGCGAAGAACTCGCCCAGCGCGTCCGCGAAATCCTGCGTTCGGTCGATGAACTCGGGGACTTCGCGCGGGCGTCGCGGGACCAGCTCGTCGGGCGCTTGCGCATCGGCATGATCCCGACGATTGCGCCCTATCTGCTGCCCAAGGTGATCGCCAATCTCACGCAGATGCATCCCGAGCTCGACATTCACGTTCGCGAAACGGTGACGCCGAAGCTGATCAAGGAGCTGGCGGAAGGCCGGCTCGACACGGCCATTGTCGCCCTGCCGGTGTCGGAACCTTCGTTGACCGAGGTCGCGCTGTTCACGGAAAATTTCCTGCTGGTGCGGCCGGGCGAGGATGAGGGAACGCCGGTGCCGAGCAGCGAAGCGCTGCGCGAAATGAAGCTTCTCCTACTGGAAGAAGGACATTGCTTTCGCGAACAGGCGCTGTCGTTCTGCAACATGAAATCATCGCCGCCACGCGAGGTGCTGGAAGCAAGCTCGCTGTCCACGCTCGTTCAGATGGTCGGCGCCGGCATCGGCGTTACTTTGATTCCGGAAATGGCCGTGGGGGTGGAGACGCGCTCGGCATCGGTATCGGTCGCCCGCTTCAAGGACCCGCAGCCCTCACGAACCATTGGCATGGTCTGGCGCAAGACCAGTCCTCTCGCCAGACAGCTCATGCAGATTTCCGAAGTGGTTTGTCTGTCAGCCGATGCGTTGCGCGAGCAGCGCGCTCCAAAGCCATCATCGCGATTGCGATCCCGGATCGCGCGCTAGCCGCTGTCGCGCAGCACCAGTTCGAAGCCGAGATCGATCCGGCGTTCACCGCCGCGTTCGAGCGTCAGTGTCGCGGCGGTGCGGCCGATCGCATCGCCATGGACGCTGATGGTGCTCAGGCTCGGCGAGATCAGCCGTCCCATCTCGAGATCGCCGAGGCCGATGACGGCGACCGGCTGCGCCGCGGCCGGGCCGTCGCGCAGCAGCCTTGCCTTGCGCAGGCCGGCCATGAAGCCGATGGCATGGGCGTCGTTGGCCGCGAACACGGCATCGACACCAGGCAAGTTCGCATGCGCGGCGACACTGCCGGACGCGTTGCGTTCGAGGATCAGCCGGCGCGGCGGTTGTAACCCGTGCGCCAGTGCGTGGTCCTCAAAGCCGAGCCATCGCCGCGTGCCGCGCGGGTCGTCGCCGCCGATGAAGGCGAGATGCTGACGGCCCTGCGCGATGAAGTGCCGCGCGACCGCGACGCCGGCCTCGTAATTGTCGAAACCGGCAACGGCATCGATCGGATCGATCGGCAGCTCCCAGGTTTCGACGATCGGAATCCGCGCGTGACGCAGCAGGCGCTTGCCGTCCTCGGTTGCGGGCGAGCCGACCATGATGATCGCTTCCGGCCGCCGCGACAGCAGCGCCGCGAGCATGCGGTCCTCGCGCGCGGCGTCGTAGCGCGACTGCGCGAGGATCACGGAATAGCCGAGCGGTTCGAGCTTGTCGGAGAGGCCCTGCACGGTGTCGGCAAAGATCGAGTTGGCGATCGTCGGCACCAGCACGCCGACCGAATTGGTCTTCGCACTCGCAAGCGCTCCGGCGACCAGGTTGGGCACGTAGCCGAGTTCCCGCATCGCCTTCTCGACCCGGGCGCGGGTTTCCGGCGCGACCAGATCCGGCAATCGGACCACGCGGCTCACGGTGATCGATGAGACGCCGGCGCGTTTCGCCACCGCCGACAGCGTCGGGGCCGCCTCGTCGGAAATGATTTCGGTCTCGGTCAGGTTGGAACCCATGGCGGCGGTGAATCTGCACGATTCCGGATTGCGCATCCATAGTGACAGCGCTAGCATCGCATATGATAGCGCTAACATTCAGCCATGGTAGCGCTAGCATAACAAAAGGAGGAACCGCCGTATGATTTCAGACGAAGTGGTCCAGGCCTACCGGCGCGACGGGGTGATCGTCGTCCCCGAGGTGCTCGATAAGGATACTCTGGCGCGGGTCCGCACCGTGCTGGCTGAACTGGTCGCCGGTGCCGCTGATGTCACCGAGCACACCGACGTCTATGACCTCGAACCCGGCCACACCCAGGAGAACCCGAGAGTCCGCCGCATCAAGGCGCCGCACAAGGTGCACCCGATCTTCGATCAGATCGTGCGCAGCGAGCCGGTCATCTCCATCCTTACCAAGCTGATCGGCCCTGGCCTGCGCCTGCATGGCTCCAAGCTCAACATGAAATCCGCGCAGTACGGCTCGCCGGTCGAGTGGCATCAGGACTGGGCGTTCTATCCCCACACCAATGACGACATCCTTGCGATCGGTGTGCTGCTCGACGACTGCGATCTGGAGAACGGTCCCATGCTGGTGACGCCCGGGTCGCATGTCGGCGACACCATGTGGGATCACCACGGCGAGGATGGCTGCTTCGCCGGCCTGATCGATCCGGACCTGATTCAGGACGAGATCAAGCGTGCGGTGCCATGCATCGGCAAGGCCGGCAGCATGTCGTTCCATCACGTGCGCGCGCTGCACGGCTCGGCGACCAACACCTCGAACCGCCCGCGCAACCTGCTGCTCTATGAGGTCGCGGCAAGCGATGCCTGGCCTCTGGCCGGCGTGAAGGACTTTGCCGAGTTCGACAGCCGTCTGCTCGCCGGCGGCTCGGTGGTCGCGCCGCGCATGACCAGCGTTCCCGTGCGCATGCCGCTGCCGCCGCCGAAGCGCCAAGGCTCGATCTACGAAACGCAGTCCGCGTCGAAAAAGAGCTACTTCACGCGCGCTGCCTGAAAGAAATCTGACGAAGCCCGCGGGGAGCAACTCCCGTGGGCTTCGCGCTTGCGACGACCAAAAAACAAATCAACAGGGATGGAAACCAATGACCGAGCTCAAGGCCGGCGGCGCCGGCCAATCGCGTTTACGTGTGATCCTTGCTGCGAGCGTCGGCTCCGCGCTCGAATGGTATGACTTCTTCCTCTATGGCACGGCGGCTGCGCTGGTGTTCGGCGAGCTGTTCTTTCCCAAGAGCGATCCCGTCGTCGGAACGCTGCTGGCATTCCTGACCTTCGGTGTCGGCTTCGTGGTGCGCCCGTTGGGCGGCATCATTTTCGGCATCATGGGTGATCGCTATGGCCGCAAGCCGGTGCTGGTCGCGACGCTGCTGATGATCGGCGTCGGCACTACCGCGATCGGGCTGCTGCCGACCTACAATCAGATCGGGATCTGGGCGCCATTGCTGCTGGTCGCAATGCGCGTGGTGCAGGGCCTTGGCGCCGGCGCTGAATATGGCGGGGCGGTGATCTATCTGGTGGAGAACGCGCCGGCGAGGCATCGCGGCTTCTGGGGCGGCTTCGCGCCGCTTGGCGTATCCGTCGGCAATCTGCTTGCCGCAGGCGCCTTTGCGCTGGTGACCATGCTGCCGCGCGAGGCGATGTTGAGCTGGGGCTGGCGCCTGCCGTTCCTGGCGAGCTTCCTGTTGATCCTGGTCGGCATCTTCGTGCGCCTGCGCGTGACGGAAACGCCTGTCTATACCGAGGCCGTCGTCGCGCGCGGCAAGGTCGAGCGCAACCCGGCCATGGAGGCGCTGCGCCAGCATCCGCGCAACTTCCTGGTCGTGCTCGGCGCGCGGATGGCCGAGAACGGGCTCGGCTATTTCTTCCCGGTGTTCGGCCTCAGCTACGTCATCACCACCGTGGGCGTCCCGAAATCGGAGGCGCTGAGCGCGCTGATGCTCGCATTCACCGTCGAACTGTTCGCGATCCTCGGCTTTGCGGCGCTGTCCGATCGCATCGGACGGCGGCCGGTCTACATGTTTGGCGCGCTCGCCGGCGTGGCGCTGGCGTTCCCGTTCTTCTGGATGGTCGGCACCAAGGAGTGGATCTGGATCGCGGTGGCCTTCATCCTGGCACGGGCCGTGGTGACGGCCGCGATGTTCGGACCGCAAGCGGCTTACTTCGCCGAGCTGTTCCCGCCGCAGCGGCGCTTTGCCGGATTCGCGTTTGCGCGCGAGCTTGGCTCGCTGCTTGCCGGCGGTCCGGCCCCGTTCGTCGCAACGGCGCTGGTCGCGGCCTATGGCAGTTGGTGGCCGGTCGCCTGCTACGCGATGTTCCTGTCGCTGTGTACGGTGATCGCGGTGTGGATCGGGCCCGAGACCTATCGGGAGGATATCGCCGCCGACGAGCCGGTGGTGCAGCACGACTTGCCCGTGGCGATGCCGCAGCGGGCCTGAGGGCAGCGCAGCCACTCCGCGTCCAGTCGCCGCTCTGCTTCATGTAGCGGCGACTGGCCGACGCGCTGCCTCGGGTAAGCCGCCACTATGACGGCAGCGGTTTGCCGGCCTGTTCATTGACGATGTACTCGGCGTACCAGTCGGGCCAGTTCTCATCGCGCTGGCCGCCATTCCGCTTCTCGTGCTCGCCATGCGCGGCCGCCGCACGCCGGAGCGCGCTCGCGAGATCGGTACGCGAGGCGAATGTCGTGCCGTCCGTGTCCACCCGTCCCGGCAAACGCGCGGTGATTTCCTGGACCAGCCAGCCGTTGCCATCAGGATCGCTGAAGGAGACAAACGACTGGTAGCTGCCACGCTCGGGATCGGGGCCGCTGACCCGCAGCCGGCCAAATAGATAGGGTTCGTCAGTGCCAGTGTGCACGTCGCCGCCGCCGTGGAAGGCCTCGCTGACCTTGACGCCGCGACTGAGCAGATCGTTGCGGGCGGCCTCGATGTCGGAGACGACCAGATAGAGGCCTTGCGCGGAGCCGGGCGCCGCCGCGGTGACGTTCTTGCCGAAGATGACTGAACAGGGCGAGCCAGGCGGCGTGAACTGGATCACGCGCCAGTCACCAGCGGCGAAGTCGGCATCGAGCCTCCAGCCAAGGTTCGCGTAGAACTGCTTCGCGCGGTCGACATCCGAAACGGGAATGACGACGATCTCCAGCTTCATGTCGACCCGCACTCTCGCGCCTTCGGTTGCACCCGTCATGGATATCTCCCTGGTCATCGGTTGGCGTGCCTGTTCATCTCACATCGATTGCCGCAGCGGCCTGAACGCGGCTCGGATCTCCGCGCTGAAGAGCTCCGGCTGCTCCCAGGCCGCGAAGTGGCCGCCCTTCTCGACCTCGTGGAAATAGATGAGGTTGCGATAGGCGCGTCGGGCCCAGGTCTCCGGGGCTTGATAGCTTTCCCCCGGAAATACCGTGATGGCAACCGGCAGCGAGATCTCGGAAGTCTTTTCTCCGGCCGCCAGCACAGGGCTGCGCCCACCGCCGTATTCCCAATAGATCCGCGCCGCCGACGTTGCGCTCTTCGTCAGCCAGTAAAGCGTGATGTCGTCGAGCACCTCGTCAGGCGACTTTTCTGGATCGCTGTTGTCGTAGGTCCAATTCGTGAAGCCGGGATGGCCGAGCATCCATGCTGCGAGACCTGTGGGAGAGTCCGCCGAGGCGTAGCCGATGGTCTGGGGCCGCGCGCCCATGATCACGGCGTACGACCTGTTGCCTTTTTTGGCTGCCGCGCTGAGCGCGTCGAACGCCGCGCGTTCCTTCTCGGACAGTCCCTCCGGCGCCGGCCCACCGGCGGCGATCACAGCGGCAATCTCTGATGGCACGACCGCCGGCAGGTTGATGTGGATGCCGAGCAGGCCTGCCGGCGCCAGGCGCGCCATCGCGCTCGACACGGGCGAGCCCCAGTCGCCGCCCTGCGCGACGTATTTCGTATAGCCAAGGCGCTGCATCAGTTCCGCCCAGCTTCGCGCGATGCGGTCGGGACCCCACCCGGTGTCGGTCGGCTTGCCGGAGAAGCCGAAGCCCGGCATCGAAGGGATGATCACGTCGAAGGCGTCCTGCGCGCGTCCGCCGTGGGCAGTCGGATCCGTGAGCGGACCGATGACCTTTAGGTTCTCGAACACCGAGCCCGGCCAGCCATGGGTGATGATGACCGGTAGCGCATTGGGATGCCTGGAGCGGACGTGAATAAAATAAATATCGAGGCCGTCGATCCCGGTCATGAACTGGGGCAGAGAGTTCAGCTTCGCTTCCGCCTTTCGCCAGTCGTAGCCTTTGCCCCAATATTCGACGAGCGGCTTGAGCTTGCCGAGCTGGATGCCCTGCGACTGGTCATTGACCGTCTCGCGGTCGGGCCAGCGCGTCGCTACGATCCGCCGGCGAAGCTCGACGAGGTCTTGCTCGGGGATGTTGACGCGGAAGGGCCGGATCGCATCGCTTGTGTCGGCCGGCGCCGGATAGGCAGGAAACAAGTTGGCCGCGCTTGCGACAGCGATTCCCATCGCGGTGGCAGTCAGCACCTTGCGCCTGTCCTGGTTGACGATCTCGGGATTCGTTTGCTCCGCCGCGACTGCGACGGGTGTCTCGATGCGAGCGGTCATTGAACTGTCTCCTTTGAATCAGAAGTCGTCGACAAAGCAGCGATCAGTTCGGCGGTCGTCACCGTTTCGAGGAAATGGTCGGGACTCTTCGGTTCCTTCTCTCACGCGATTTCACGATCATTTTATGCCCGCATCGGGACAGATGGGATGCGGATCCACACAGGATTTACGATCTATTTGAAATGATAGTTGTCATCCAACGGGGAACTGCCCCAATCTGGCTTGGAGCCGCATATGGGTGAAGTCGTTCGATTTGTTCCAAAGTCTGAGCTCGAGCGGGCCCGGCTTATCCGGGAAGCGCGTGCGATCTACGACGCCATATTCCCAGCGGCGGATGAAGCCAGCTCACAGCAGGACGACGAAACGCCGCAACGCCGGTGATTTTACCGTTAGACGGCTGCCTTGGCGCGCATTGAGCGCTCCGGCCTCGATCGAAATATATCATTGGCGCCAGCGGCGGCGGTCGACGCGCTTGCATTCGACGTCTTCCCGCGATCAACCGCGCTGACATCCCCACCTTATTACAGAGAATCTCCCCGGCGCGTTAGCCGGGCATGGTTCATCCCGCCGCCACTGTGGTGATGCCCGCGCCCCCTCGGATCGCGCGGAGAAATACCTTTACCGCTGGCTCGACTGCCAACCGCGGCCGAACCCCCTTGAGTTCAGCCAGGAAGTGCGTGTAAACGGGTTACAGAAAAATAGAGCACCGTTCTGCTCTGCAGAACAAACGGCCCGGAGGAATCGAGCGTGAACCCTGATGCGGCATCGACCGACCGGCCATCTGTTGCGTTCGACAATCAGGTGGTCGATGCGTTCAAGACCATTCCAGAGTTGCTGTCGCGCGACGAGAAGCTGATCGGCCGCGGCCGGCTGCTTGACGTGGAGTGTCTGCTCGGACCCACGGTGCAGCCCTTTCATGTGACCATTTGCGGCGGGCGCATCCTCGATATGACTCCCGCGCCGGTGCTGATGCGGTCCTGGCGCTTCGCCTATCGCGCGACGCCGGCCGCGTATCGCGCCTATTGGCAGGCGGTGCCGACGCCGGGCTGGCACGATCTGCTCGCGCTTACCAAGCGCGGGGAGGCGACACTGGAAGGCGATCTGCATCCCTTCATGTCGCACCTGCAGTACTTCAAGGATCTCCTGGCGCTGCCACGTCGCAGCGGATTGGTGAGCGCGCCATGAGCGGCTTTGTCGAACCGATCGTCGGACGCTACGTCCATGTCGAGATCGATGGCGAGATCAACCGCATCTATTTCGAGGAGAATGGCACCGGTATTCCCCTGGTCTGCCTGCACACCGCCGGCTCCGATGCGCGGCAATGGCGCCATTTGCTGGTCGACGAAGAGTTCACGAAGCGATTCCGCATCATCGCGTTTGATATGCCCTGGCACGGCAAGTCGAACCCGCCGGACAGCCAGTATGGCGACGAGTACAGGCTGACGACGGCGACCTACACCGCCACCATCCGCGCCTTCTGCAACGCGCTGAGGCTCGATCGGCCGGTGGTGATGGGCTGCTCGATCGGCGGGCGTATCGTCCTCAATCTTGCGATCTCGCACGCCAGCGAGTTTCGCGCGTTGATCGGCCTTGAGGCCGCCGATTTCCAGCAGCCCTGGTACGACACGGCATGGCTGAACCGGTCCGATGTCCATGGCGGCGAAGTTTGCGCGGCGCTGGTCTCGGGCCTGATCGCGCCGAACGGTCCAGTGGTCGCGCGCGACGAGACCCTTTGGGGCTACAAGCAGGGCGGTCCCGGCATCTTCAAGGGCGATCTCTATTTCTACCGGGTCGACGGCGATTTGCGCGGCCGCGTCGGCCAGATCGATGTGCGCCAGTGCCCGCTCTATCTCTTGACCGGCGAATACGATTTTTCCTGCACGCCGGAGGACACGCTGCGTACCGCCGCGAGCATTCCCGGCGCCAAGGCCACGATCATGGAGCGGCTTGGCCATTTCCCGATGAGCGAGAATCCGGCGCAGTTCCGGGCCTATATCGCTCCAGTGCTGCAGGACATCGTGGGCAGGCAGAATACTTGAGTTAGGCAGGGAGGCGTATTGATGAAGTTGCGTTTGATGATCGCGGCCGTGCTGGCCGCGCAGGTGAGTGTCGCGTCGGCAGCCGATAACGTCATTCGAATCGGCGTGCTCAACGACCAGTCCGGTGTGTTCGCCGACAATGGCGGTCGCGGCTCGGTGGCCGCGGCGAAGCTCGCGGCGGAGGATTTCGGCAACGAAATCCTCGGCAAGAAGATCGAGATCATCACGGCCGATCACCAGAACAAGCCGGACATTGCCTCCGCCACCGCGCGCAAATGGTTCGACAATGAAGGCGTCGACATGATCGCCGATGGCGCGGCATCCTCCGCGGGTTTTGCCATCCTCGAAATCGCGCGGCAGAAGAACAAGATTTTCGTGATCAGCGGCCCAGGCTCGTCCGACTTCACCGGAAAGTCCTGCTCGCCGATCAGCTTTCACTTCAACTACGACACCTATGCGCTGTCGAAGCTGACCAGCGATGCGATCACGCGCGCCGGCGGCAAGACCTGGTATTTTGTCACGGCAGACTATGCGTTCGGCCATGCTTTGCAGTGCAGCGCGACGCCACCAGGTTCATCGAGGCCGCCGGCGGCAAGGTGATCGGTTCGGCCGCGCACCCGCTCGGCACGGCGGACTTCGCCTCGTTCCTGCTGCAGGCGCAAGGCTCGAAGGCCGATGTCGTCGGGCTTGCGACCTCGGGCGCGGACGTGCAGACCGCGATCAAGCAGGCCGGCGAGTTCGGCATTGTCGAAGGCGGGCAGCAGCTGGCGGGTCTCCTTGTCTTCATTACCGACGTCAACTCGCTCGGGCTGAAGGCGACGCAAGGCCTGCAAGTGACGACCTCCTTCTACTGGGACCTCAACGAGGACACCCGTGCCTGGTCGAAGCGCTATGCGGCGTTGATGGATGGCAAGGTCGCCAGCATGGTCCAGGCCGGCGTCTATAGCGGCGTCCACCACTATCTCGCCGCGGTGAAGGCGGCCGGAACGACGGATGCGACCGCCGTTGCCGCCAAGATGCACGAGATGAAGGTCAACGACATGTACAACAAGGATGTCGCAATTCGTCCTGATGGACGGGTGCTGCACACCATGTATCTCGTGCAGGTGAAGAAGCCGGAAGAATCGAAGTACAAGTACGATTACTACCGAATCGTCAGCTTGAGGCCTGGCGAAGAGGTGTTCCGGCCCATGAGCGAAGGCGGCTGTCCGCTGGTCAAGTGAAGTTATCGAGACGGGCGGGGCGCCGCCCCAAAGTGTGAGGAGAATGCCTGCATGACAGGGACAATCGGGTTCATCGGTCTTGGCGTCATGGGCGAGCCGATCTGCCGTAATCTGGTGCGCAAGAGCGGACAGAAGGTGCTGGCGTTCGACCTTTCGGCGGAGCCGCTGGCCCGGATCGTCGCCGATGGCGGTGTGGGCGCCGGGTCGATTGCCGATGTTGTCAGCGGCAGCGAGATCACCTTCATCTGCCTGCCGAGCGCGAAGCATGTGTCATCGGCCTTCGAGGGCGGCATCGCGCAATCGATCCGAAGCGGTCAGACCGTGATCGACCTCGGTACCTCCGAAGTCGGCATGACCCGCGAGTTTGCGCGGCGCCTGGCGGAAAAGCGCGCGCTGTGGATCGACGCGCCGATCGCGCGCACCCGCCAGGCGGCGCAGGATGGCACGCTCAGCGTGATGGTCGGCGCGACGGCCGATGCGTTTGCCAAGGTCGAGCCGGTGATCCGGCATTTCGCCACCGACGTCACGCTCTGCGGCGGCACCGGCGCCGGCCAGGTGACGAAGATCCTGAACAACATGGTGCTGTTCGAGACGGTCAATGCGCTGGCGGAAGCTGTTGCTGTTGCAAGCCACAGCGGCGTCGAACCGAAACTGCTGCTGGAAACCCTGTCCAAGGGGTCGGCGGACAGTTTTGCGCTCCGCAATCACGGCATGAAGGCGATCGTGGCGAAGGAATTCCCGCTGCGGGCGTTCTCGACCGAATATGCACTGAAGGATCTGACCTATGCGCTTGAGCTGGGTGGCCAGGCCGGCCTGAACCTGCGGGGCGCAGCGCTCCTGCGCAGCATTTTCGAGGAGACGATCGACAAGGGGATGGGGGATGCGTATTTTCCAGTCATCGCAAAGCTGATCGATCCCGCCGGCTTCTCCAAATAGGAAGTACCATGCGTTCGCCCGGCGTTGCCGCCGTTGACCGTGCGCTCACCATCCTGGGGGCGTTCGAGGAAAAGCCGGAGCCGATGAGTCTCGCCGAGCTGTCGCGGCACACCGGAATGTACAAGAGCACGCTGCTGCGGCTGATGACCTCGCTGCAGGAATTCGGCTATCTCGTGCAGCTCACCGACGGCCGCTACCATCTCGGGCCGACGCCGTTCCGATTGGGCGCGATCTATCAGCGCGCCAATAATCTGCATGATCAGGTGATGCCGGTCCTGCGGCAACTGGTGGCCGCGGGCACGGAAAGTCCGTCGTTCCACGTCCGACATGACGGCAGGCGCCGCTTGTGCGTGTTTCGCATCGATTCCCAGCACTCGACGCTCGACCGCGTCGAGGCCGGCATGCTGCTGCCGCTCGACCGCGGCGCCGCAGGACGAGTCATCCTGGCGTTCGATGGCGAGAGCGGCGAGGCCTACGATCCCATCAGGAAGGGCGGCATTGCGGTTTCGTTCGGCGAGCGCGACCCGGACTGTGCCGGCATTGCCTGTCCCGTGTTCGGGCCGAACGGCAAGCTCGTCGGCGCGCTGTCGCTGTCCGGCCCCAAGCCGCGCTTCACCAAGGACAGTATCAAGACGATGTCATCGCTGCTGTCGCAAGCGGCGGCGCGGCTGACGCACTCGCTCGGCGGCCCGACCGAGCTCCTGGACCGCGCTATCCCACCGCTCGAGGGGACGGCGCGTACGCAGCGGCGGGCAAGGAAATAGCGCGCAGCGTGCGCTATTGCTTCTGCAGAAGTTTCAGGCGGCAGCGCAGCGCTTCCCGGATATGGGTGCGCGCCAGCTTCTCCGCCTTGTCGCCGTCGCGGGCCGCGATAGCGCTGATGATGGCGCGATGTTCCCTGCGGCTGGTCGACGGGCGGCCGGCCACGGAGAACGTGGTGGGGCCGAGCAGCGCAATCCAATCCTGCAGCTCCCTGGAAGCATTATCGAGATAGCGATTGCGGGCAGCGCGGCAGATCGCTTCATGGAAGGCGCGGTTGAGCTCTGCCATCTCGACTGGATCGTCCGGGTGTTCCGCAAAGGCCTGCTCGATGTCGGTCAGGGCATCGATCTCGGGCTGCGAGGCGTGTTCGGCGGCGAGCCGGGCGGCCGAGCCTTCCAGGATCTCGCGCATGGTATAAAGCTCGAGCACCTCGCCGATATCGAGGCTGCGGACGATCAGCCCCCGTCCGCCCGCCGGCGCCACGAAACCGCGCGCCGCAAGCCGACCCAGCGCTTCGCGTACCGGCGTGCGGCTGACCTTCAGCCGCTGTGCCACCTCTTCTTCCCGCAGCCGGTCTCCGGCCCGATAGGCTCCCGCCTTCAGCGCCTCGCACAATGAGCGGAACACGGCTTCCCCAAGCTGAACGCCGGAACCGCGCGAAATCGATCCGATCGCCTTGTTTGGCCGCTTTGCCATCCTGTCTCCGGTCGCAAAGCGCATCAATCCCATGCAAAGACGGCGCTTGCGGTGCTTATGTATATCTTTGTATACAGAATGGACAATGGTGCAGGCATCCCGGAAAGCGCCGAAAATGGCATTTCGGTTGGGCAGAGGGAATGAGCAGCAAATACGACGTGCTGGTGATCGGTGGCGGCAACGCGGCGCTGTGCGCGGCGATCAGCGCGCGGCGTGCGGGCGCTTCCGTGCTGGTGCTGGAGGGGGCGCCAAAGTTCTACCGCGGCGGCAATACGCGCCATACGCGCAACATGCGCTGCGCCCACGACGCCGCGACCGAGATCCTCACCGGTCCCTACACCGAGGAGGAATTCTGGGACGATCTGTTGCGGGTGACCGGCGGGGAGACCGACGAGGAACTCGCCAGGTTCATGATCCACGAGTCCAAGGATATCCTGAACTGGATCGTGGAACAGGGGGTGCGCTGGCAGCCCTCGCTCGGCGGCACGCTCAGCCTTGGCCGCACCAATTCGTTCTTTCTCGGCGGCGGACGTGCGATGCTGAACGCGCTCTATCTCACGGCAGAACGGCTTGGCGTCGACATCCGCTATGATGCCGAAGTCGTCGATATCAAGGTCGAGGACGGCATGTTCCTCTCGGCCGAGTTGAGGCGGCCGATCGACGGCACAAGGGAGGTAAGCGCCTCAACGCTGGTGGCCGCCGCCGGCGGTTTCGAAGCCAACATCGAATGGCTCAGGGAATATTGGGGCGAGGCCGCCGACAACTTCCTGATCCGCGGCACGCCCTATAATCGCGGCTCGATCCTGAAGATGCTGCTGGCCAAGGGCGTGCACCAGGTCGGCGATCCCACGCAGTGCCACGCGGTGGCGATCGACGCCCGCGCGCCGAAATTCGACGGCGGCATCATCACACGCCATGACTCCGTCGTGTTCGGCATCGTCGTCAACAAATACGCCGAGCGCTTCTACGACGAAGGCGAGGACATCTGGCCGAAGCGCTATGCGATCTGGGGCCGGCTGGTCGCCGCACAGCCCGACCAGATCGCCCATATCATTTTCGATTCGACCGTCGTGACCAGCTTCATGCCGACGCTGTTCCCGCCGATCGCGGGCGGTACGATTGCCGAGCTTGCCGGCAAGCTCGAGCTTGATCCGGCGGCGCTGGAAAAGACCATCACCGAGTTCAACGCCGCGGTGCGGCCCGGCACCTTCGATCACACCATCCTCGATGACTGCCGCACCGAAGGTATCGTGCCGCCGAAGACGCATTGGGCGCGCCGGATCGAGACGCCGCCTTATCTCGCCTATCCGGTGCGGCCCGGCATCACCTTCACCTATCTCGGCACGCGCGTGAACAAGCAGGCGCGGATGCTGATGAAGGATGGCAAACCTTCCGCCAACATGTTCGCCGCCGGCGAGATCATGGCCGGCAATGTGCTGGGATGCGGCTATGCCGCCGGCATCGGCATGACCATCGGCAGCGTGTTCGGCCGGATCGCAGGACGGGAAGCGGCAAAGAATGCACGGAACTAGGATATTGCAGGAAGTCGATCGTCTGATGACGGTCTGCAATTCGTGTCGCTATTGCGAGGGGCTGTGCGCGGTCTTCCCCGCGATGGAGATGCGCCGGTCGTTCTCCGACGGCGACCTCAACTATCTCGCCAATCTCTGTCACGCCTGCGGCGCCTGCTATGTCGACTGCCAGTTCTCGCCGCCGCATGAGTTCAACGTCAATGTGCCGAAGACGCTGGCGGTGGCGCGCGCCGAATCCTATGCTGCCTACGCCTGGCCGCGCGCGCTGTCCGGCGTGTTCGCACGCAATGGGCTCGTCATCAGCCTGATTGCCGCCTTCAGCATGGCCGCTTTCATCTTCGGCTTTGCCGCCTTCAACGAGCCGAATGTGCTTTTCGGCATCCATACCGGCCCTGGCGCCTTCTATAAACTGATGCCTCATAACACGATGGCGGCGCTGTTCAGCGCGGCTTTTCTCTATGCGATCCTGGCCCTCGTCATGAGCGTGCGCGCATTCTGGCGCGATATTGGCGAGCCGATCGGTGCGCGCGCCGATGGCGGCTCGATCTTCCAGGCGATTCGTGATGCCGGTGAGCTGCGCTATCTCCATGGCGGCGGGGTCGGCTGCTACAATGAGGACGATCGGCCCACCGATCGGCGTAAGCTCTATCACCATCTCACCTTCTACGGCTTCCTGCTGTGCTTTGCGGCGACGTCGGTTGCCACGCTCTATCACTATCTCCTGGGACGCGAGGCGCCCTATCCGTGGTGGGACGTGCCGGTCGTGCTTGGCTCGCTCGGCGGCATCGGCCTGATCGTCGGGCCGATCGGGCTGCTGCTCGCGAAAGCTCAGCGTGATCCCGCGCTGCTTGATGATACCAGCTATGGCATGGATGTCGGATTCATTGCCATGCTGTTCCTGACGGGTATCACCGGCATGGCGCTCCTCTTGTTGCGCGCGACGCCGGCGATGGGGCCGCTGCTCGCATTGCATCTCGGCGCCGTGTTCGCGCTGTTCATCACCATGCCCTATGGCAAGTTCGTCCACGGCATCTACCGCTTCGCCGCGCTGGTGCGCTATGCACAGGAGCGACGCGCCGGCTTGAATGGTTAGGCGGGTTTCTATCCGGTCGCGCGGGGTAGGCTCCCGTTCGCGGCGATCTCAGCCGACATCTGCTCGATGGTTTTGCGCTGCTCCATGGCAGCTCGCCGGATCAGCGCAAAAGCGGCAGGTTCGGCAACGGAGTGCGTGTGCATCACCTGAAGGACGGCAGCCAATACGACGCGGCGCGAGCGCAGGCGTTCTTCCAGCTTGAGGACTTGTTGCTTCAATTCGTTGGTGCGCTCGGCCCGCTCGAACGCCATCACCAGTGCGGCGTAGATGCCGGCTGAGCGCAGCGGCTTGACCAGAAACGATGCCGGGTCGAGTTCCAGCACCAGCTTCAGCCGGCTTGGAGTCTCCGTGCCGAGCAGGGCGATGACAGGACATTGTCCAAGCAAGGCCCGTTGCGTCGGCGAGGTCAGCGGCAGGAATTCATCGTCGATCAGCGTCACATCCGACCGACACGCGAGAGCGCTTCCTTGCTCCCATGTCAGGACGTCGATTCCCAGACGTTCGAACTGGCGCCTGACGATCGACAGGTCGCGCTCGTCCTTGATGGCGACGAGGGCCTTGCGGCCGCGGAGGGAAAACGAAGACGGTTTGCTCATTTCACAACCCGCAAATGAAGCGCACTCGGCGACGTTCCGTCCCTTGACTTCTCACGCACGGGTCCGGCGGCGATGTCGAGCTGCGTCAAATAGGGATCCGGCTTAACCGGTGCGTCGGACTCCCAGAAGATGTCGAACTGTCCCTGCGCATTCGAGACGGCCAGGCGTGGTGTAAGGACGCAATGGTTATTGGCACCATCGATCCAGACCGGTCCCTGCGGCGAATTGTAGCGATAGCCGGCGGCCGCGCGCCGCACCTCACCAATGTTAGACGTCCCGGCCCGATGCAGCGCGCGCGCCAAGAGATACACCGCGACATAGGCGGATTGTCCATCGACGGAGGGGCTGCTGGCTTCGCCATGACGCGCCTTCCAGCGCTGCACGAAGGCGAGGTTCTCGGGCAGGCGGATGCTCTCGAAATAGGCTGACGACGTGATGCATCCGGCGGATGCGGGTCCGACTATCTTGAGCTCCGGCTCGCAGAGGCTGCAACTCAGCATCGGAATGTCGAGACCGGCCGCCGTGGTAGCGGCATGAAAGGCGCGGATGAAATCGTAGCTCGAACTGCCGACGAGCGTATTGAAGACGACGGGCGGCTTGCGGCGGACGATTTCGTCGACGATGTGCCCGACTGCGCTTTCGCCCAGCTCGAGCAGCCGTTCGGCAAGGATGCTTCCCTGCGCCGCTGTTACCAGTTCGCGGGTGACGCGATTGGTCTCCCAGGTCCAGACATAGTTGGATCCGACGCAGAAGATGTGTCGTGATAAATTGTCGAGCACGTAGCGCACGAGCGGCAGCACATTATGGTTGGGCGACGCGCCGACATAGATGACGTTGTCGGAGCATTCGAACCCTTCGTAACGGGCAGGGTACCAGAGCAGGCGATCGGTTCGCTCGACGATCGGCAGCACTTGCTTGCGCGAGGCCGAGGTGTAGCAGCCGATGATATGCTCGACGCCGGCATTGCGAATGAGGTCATCGCAAACCGTGTGGTATTCCGAAATGACCCCGCGGGGATCGCGGACATGCGCGGTGAGCGAGAAATCAAAGTCAGGGTGATTGTTGATCTCGTCGACCGCCATCAGGGCGCTCTTCAATATCTCGCGCCCCATGGCCTGATAGGGCCCGGACTGTGAACATATGATGCCAACTGGAACCGACGGCTTTGTCATTGATGGCTTTCGACGAGACGGAGCCCTGAGGAAATCATCATCGCCGATATCGGTGCAAGAGGTCTTGCCGATTTACTGCGCATGACGCTCGCGAAATTTGTGCAACCTCCCTCGTTGACAATGCGCTAGTCACGAACCTAGAATTTTTGACTGCCGGGCTTACTGTCGAACCTTAATTTGCTTCGGTCAGGCCGATGACGTCCTGATCCCAGCGGCGACTGCTCCGTTCGATCTTGAGCCCATGCGATAGACCATAGCAGCGGCATTTGAGCCATTCGTCACCTCATTCCGGAGGGGCGGGTGGCTTTTTTCTTTTGCCGTACAAGAAACTGGCGAAACATGCGTGTCGCCAGGCCGATGGCGCATGCGACGATCGGCCGTGACGCGCCTGCGAAGCGACGAGCGAGGAACGAAACGCGATGCCGACGACAGATATTTGCTATCTCGGGTTGGTCGAGGTTGGGCAGCAGATACAGGCAAAGAAGCTGTCGCCCGTCGAAGTGACGAAGGCGACGCTTGAACGGATCGAGCGGCTCGATCCCAAGCTCAAGAGTTACGCCTATGTCATGGCTGATTCCGCGCTTGCGGAAGCGACGGCAGCAGAAAGGGAAATCTCCTCCGGCAAGGTCAAGGGGCCGCTGCACGGCGTGCCGGTTGCGATCAAGGATCTTTGCTGGGTCAAGGGTGCGCCGGCCGCGCATGGAATGACCATCCATCGCGACTTCCGTCCGAGCGAGGATGCCACGGTCGTTGCGCGCCTGAAAGAGGCGGGCGCGATCATCCTCGGCAAGCTGCAGCAGACCGAAGGTGCCTACGCCGATCATCATCCGAAGATCGATCCGCCGAAAAATCCGTGGAATGCCGATTTGTGGTCGGGAGCGTCGTCGAGCGGTTCGGGTTCCGCCACCGCAGCCGGCCTCTGCTTCGGCTCGCTCGGCACCGACACCGGCGGCTCGATCCGCTTTCCATCCGCGGCCAATGGCATCACCGGGCTGAAGCCGACCTGGGGGCGGGTCAGTCGCTATGGCGCGTTCGAACTCGCGGCGACGCTGGATCATATCGGGCCGATGACGCGTAGCGCGGTCGATTGCGGTGCCATGCTCGGCGCGATCGCGGGCGAGGACGCCAAGGACACCACCGCCGTGCCGCTGGCCGTGCCGGACTATATTGCCGGCCTGTCCGGCAGTCTGCGGGGCGTTGCGATCGGTGTCGATCGGCGCTGGACCAGCGAAGGCACCGATGAGGCCGCAAGCAAGGTCCTCAGTGAAGCTTTGCGGGTCGCGGTGGACCTCGGCGCAGAAATCAGCGAGATCGCCTTTCCGGATACCAAGGCCATTGTCGACGACTGGTTTCCGCTTTGCGGCATCGAGGCAGCGGTTGCGCACGAGGCGACCTACCCGTCGCGCAAGGGCGAATACGGTCCCGCGCTTGCGGGGCTGCTCGATCTCGGCCTGCAGCAGTCCGGCACCGACTATCAGAAGATCGTGCTGCGGCGCGAAGCGTTTCGCGGCGCGGTGCGACGGTTGTTTGAGACGGTCGATCTCATCGCTGTGCCGGCCCAAGCCTTTGCCGCACCCACGCTCGCGACGATGGCAACGCTCGGCGAAGACGCTTCCCTGATCGCCGGATTGCTGCGCTTCACCTGTCCGTTCGACATAACCGGAAGCCCGACCATTACGCTTCCGGGCGGTTTCGCCCCGAACGGCGGCCCGGTCGCCTTTCAGTTTGTCGGCCGCCACTTCGATGAAGCGGGTCTTGTCCATGCGGGTGACGCGTTCCAGCGCGTCACCGATTGGCACAAGCCTCATCCCGCTCTCTGATCCAAGGAGCCGTTCGCATGACAGCAGAAGATTGGTTGCAGAGTTCCATCATGTCGAAGCGCGGCCTCGCCAAGGGGGTGCCCGGCACGAAACGTAGTTTGACGATCGAGCAGCAGGGGGGCTTTCACTACGTCTACGGACCCTATGCGAAGCCGACGCTGTCGATCGATCCGGGAGAGGTCGTTGTCGTCGAGACCGAGGACGCGTTCGGCGGCGTGCTTACGAGCGAGAGCGACAGTCCGACGGCGAAACTGAACTTTCCCTACCTCAACCCGCAATGCGGGCCGATCGCGGTGAAGGGCGCCAAGAAGGGCGATTGCCTTGCCGTCTATATCCACGACGTTGAGACTCGCGGCGAGCAGCCGGCCGGAACGACCTGCATCATCCCTGAGTTCGGCGGGCTTGTTGGGACGAGCTCGACAGCGATGCTCAATCCACCGCTGCCTGAGCGCGTCCGCAAGCTGCATGTCGACAGGAGCGGCGTGCGCTGGAACGACAAGATCACGCTGCCCTATGAGCCGTTCATCGGCACGATTGGTGTCTCGCCCGAGATCGAGGCAATCTCCTCGTTGCAGCCGGACTATCATGGCGGCAACATGGACCTGCCCGATGTCGCACCCGGGGCCGTTCTTTATTTGCCCGTGCATGCCGAGGGCGGGCTTCTTTACGTCGGCGACTGCCATGCAACACAGGGCGATGGCGAACTCTCCGGCGTTGCGCTCGAACAGCGTGCGACGGTGACGCTCCAGATCGATCTGATCAAGAACTGGAGCTTTGCCTGGCCGCGTCTGGAGACGCGCGACTTCATCATGACCATCGGCAGCGCACGCCCGCTCGAGGATGCGGCCCGCATCGCCTATCGCGAACTCACGCGATGGATGAGCGCGGACTACGGCTTCGACGAGATCGACGCATACATGCTGCTCAGCCAGGCAGGGCGCATGCGGCTCGGCAACATGGTCGACCCGAAATACACGATGGGTGCATCGATCCTGAAAACCTACCTCAAGGCGTGAATTTCAGCCGCTTTTCAACAAGGGGACATTTCAATGAAATCAGGACATCTGCTCCGGACCGCTCTTCTTGGCGTCGTGCTGGGGACGGCGGCGTTCGGCGCCGCGCAGGCAGCCGAGCCGCCGCTGAAGGTCGGTCTGCTCGAAGACGTCTCCGGCGATCTCGCGTTCATGGGCATGCCCAAACTCCATGGCTCGCAGCTTGCGGTCGAGGAGATCAACAAGAGCGGCGGCATCCTCGGGCGGCAGATCGAACTGATCCATCTCGATCCGCAGGGCGACAATGCCCGCTATCAGGAATTTGCCCGGCGTCTGCTCAGCCGCGACAAGGTCGACGTGCTGATCGGAGGCATTACGTCCGCTTCGCGCGAGGCCGTCCGGCCGATCATCGACCGAACGACCACGCCGTATTTCTACACCAACCAGTACGAAGGCGGCGTCTGCGACGCGAGCATGATCAGCATGGGGGCGGTCCCCGAGCAGCAGTTCTCGACGCTGATCCCCTGGATGGTCGAGAAGTTCGGCAAGAAGGTCTACGTCATCGCCGCCGACTACAATTTCGGACAGATCTCGGCGGAGTGGAACCGCAAGATCATGAAGGACCTCGGCGGCGAGGTGGTCGGCGAGGAATTCATCCCGCTCGGCGTTTCACAGTTCGCGCAGACGATCCAGAATATCCAGAAGGCGAAGCCGGATTGGCTTCTGACGATCAATGTCGGCGCCGCCCAGGACTCGTTCTTCGAGCAGGCCGCCGCGGCAAAGCTCAATTTGCCGATGGGCTCGTCGATCAAGGTCATGCTCGGCTTCGAGCACAAGCGGTTCAAGCCGCCGGCGCTCAACAACATGCATGCGACCGCGAACTGGTTCGAGGAGATCGATACGCCCGAAGCCAACGACTTTAAGAAGCGCTGGCACGCGAAGTTCCCCGATGAACTCTATATCAACGACATGGGCTACAACGCCTATAACGCGCTCTACATGTACAAGGCGCTGGTCGAAAAGGGGAAATCGACCAAGCTCGAGGACATGCGCAAGGTGATCGCAACCGGTGAGGCCTGCATCGATGCACCCGAAGGCAAGGTCTGCATCGACCCGAAGAGCCAGCACACTTCTCACCGCATGCGTCTGATCTCCGTCGGTCCTCAACATGAGGTGCCGTCGTGAAGGACTACGGAACGATCAAGCCGTACTGGCTTGGCGACATCGGATGCGACCTCACCAAGAAGAATGACAAGGACCAGTACACGCCGAGTCATTTGCCCAACAAGTCGTGACGCCACTCATCGGATCATGACTTTGGATTGCGCGGACGCCGCATCGCTGCGGCGTCCATGACGAAGGAGCGGGAGACCGACGATGTCGGCTGAACTATTCTCGGTATTCTACCAATTCGCCGACGTCTTCGCGTTTCTGATCCTCTCGGCGGCAGGACTTGCGATCGTGTTCGGCATGATGGGCGTCATCAATATGGCGCATGGCGAGTTCATCATGTGCGGGGCCTATGTGACGGTCGGACTTGTGAAGCTCGGCGTGCCGCTTGCCATTGCGCAGGGGCTTGCCGCGGTGACGGCTGGATTGATCGGGGTTGCCGTCGAATACCTTATTGTTCGTCGGCTATATAAGAGACCGCTGGATTCCTTGCTCGCCACCTGGGGACTCAGCCTGATCGTCACGCAATCGATGCTGCTGATCGTGGGATCGTCGGTCACGGGGATCGGCACGCCGGAGGGCAGCTTTGCGATCGGCGGCTACACATTCTCGACCTATCGACTCGTGCTGTTCGCGTGTGCGGTCGCTGTGCTGATCGGTCTCTATGTGATCTTCATGAAGACACGATTCGGCGTGATGGCGCGCGCGACGATGCAGAATGCCGCGATGGCAAAGGCGTTGGGTGCGCGCACCGGGCGGATCTACGCAATCAGTTTCGGCATCGGCGCCGGGCTCGCCGGCCTTTGCGGTGCGCTTTACGCGCCGACGATGACGCTGATTCCGACGATGGGTGCTACGTTCGTGGTGGAGAGTTTCGTCACCGTCGTGGTCGGCGGAGCAAATGTCCTGCTTGGTACCGCGCCGGCCGCCGTGTTCCTGGCGATGATTCGAATGGCCCTGAATGCAAGCTATGGGCAGATCATCGGCCAGATCGGCATGTTGTTTGCAGTGATCCTGATCATCCGTGTCTTGCCCGAGGGCCTTTCCAGCGTGCTGGTCCGTCGCGGACGCTAAGCGGGGGTGTGATGTTCAAACTGCTTGATGGTCCGCAGACCTTGGGACGTGGATGGACGTTCTGGTCCTGCTTTCTCGCCGTGCTGGCAGCCGCGTTGATCTATCCGGTCTTCGCGGACTCCTACGATGTCGGCAACTTCTCCTATTTCCTGATCTGGGTTTTCATGGCGCTCGGCCTCTGCCTGATGTGGGGCTATGGCGGCATGCTGTCGTTCGGCCAGACATTCTTCTTCGGCATCTCCGGTTATGCCTATGGCGTATTGGCCATCAACATGGGCGGAGGTTCGACGACGATCGCAGCGCTGATGCTGTCGGTGATCATCGCGATGATCGCGGCAGGAATCCTCGGTTACTTCATGATCTGGGGCGGCATCAGCGGCATCTTCTTCGGCATCGTGACGCTCTCGGCGACGCTGGTGCTGGCGTTCTTCCTTGGACAGACGGCCGGGCCGGAATGGCACATCGGCACTGCGCGGCTGAACGGCTTCAACGGCATGAAGGGCATGGACCCGCTCACAATCGGCGATTTCTACATTGAGGGGTCAGCGCTGTACTACGTCATGGTTGCGCTGATCGTGATCGTCTACATCGCGCTGCGCATGCTGGTGAACTCGCGCATCGGCAACGTGATCGTTGCGACGCGCGAGAACCCGCAGCGCGCCGAGATGCTCGGCTACGACGTCCGCAAGTATCAATTGCTTACATTCGTCATCGGGAGCGGGCTCGCCGGCCTCAGCGGCGCCCTTTATACGTCCTGGGGGCAGTTCATCACCCCGTCGAGCATCGGGTTGCCGGCCGCCGCCATGCCGATCGTGTGGGTCGCATTCTCCGGACGAAGCGATCTGACGGCGACGCTGGTTGGCTCGTTCCTGCTGCTGTTCGGCTTCCAGACCATCACCGTCTATAGCCAGCAGGCTGCGCTCGTGCTGATGGGTACGCTTCTGCTCGCCACCGTGATGCTGGCGCCGCAGGGCTTCGTGCTCGGTGTCGGCAAGCTCGTGGTCGATCGCTGGACCGGGCGCCGGCGGCGTGACGCGAATTCCACTCTGGCGGACACCGGTCGCCTGCAATCGGATGAGGCCTGACATGGCGCTTGTCGATGTGAAGGGCGTGACCAAACGCTTTGGCGGATTGACGGCCGTCTCCGACGTCGATCTGACTATCAATGCCGGGGAGGTTCATTGCCTGATCGGCCCCAACGGCGCCGGCAAGAGCACGCTGTTCAAGCTGATCGTCGGCCTCTATCCGCCGACCGAAGGCAGCATCTTCTTCGACTCCATCGATATCACCGAGGAACGCCCCTTTGCGCGTGTGCAGCGGGGCATGAGCATCAAGATGCAGGCGCCGAGCGTGTTCAAGGAGCTGCCGGTCCGGCAGAATATCCAGATCGCACTGCAGGGGCGCCTCTCGGGCGCGGAGCGCGACGTTGAGGAGGAGCGGCTGCTCACGCTTCTTGATCTTGCGTCGGACAGCGGCAAATTGGCCGGTGCTCTTTCGCACGGCCAGCAGCAGTGGCTCGAAATCGGCATGGCGCTGGCGCTGCAGCCGCAGCTATTATTGCTGGACGAGCCGACCGCCGGCATGTCGCCGGAGGAGACGTTCAAGACCGGGGAGCTCATCAAGTCGTTCAATGCCGAAGGCATGACGATTCTCGTCGTCGAGCACGACATGGCATTTGTGCGCCAGATTGCACAACGTGTGACCGTGCTGCATCTCGGCAAGATCTTCGCGCGAGGCGGTCTCGAGACGATCATTCAGGACGAGAAGGTCGCTGAAATCTACCTTGGTAAGACGCATGCCCACTGATCGGATTCTGGACGTATGGGAACTCTGGGCGGGCTACGGCGCCACGCCGATCCTGCAGGGCGTGAGCATGTCGGTGTCCCGCGGCGACATCGTCGGCGTGATCGGCCGGAACGGCGTCGGCAAGTCGACGCTGATGCGGTGCCTGATCGGGCTTCTGGAGACGTGGCGCGGCACGATCACCTTCTTAGGTGAGGATGTGACCCAGTTGCAGGCCGACGCCCGGGCGCGCGCCGGCTTCGGTTACATCCCGCAGGGACGGGATGTGTTTCCGCAGATGAGCGTCGAGGAAAACCTGCAGGTCGGCGAACTGATCGGCGGACCAGAGGGCAAGAAGCTGCCGGAGCTCGTCTACGAGTATTTTCCACGATTGAAGGAGCGGCGACGGCAGGTTGCGGGGACCATGTCGGGTGGCGAGCAACAGCAACTTGCGATCGGCCGGGCTCTGATCGGAAATCCGACCTTGATGATCCTCGACGAGCCGTCCGAGGGTATCCAGCCGTCGATCGTGCAGCACATTTGCGACGCGCTGAAATCGTTCCGGGCTGAGCTGGGAACGACGATCGTTTTCGTCGAGCAGAACCTGGATACGATCCTGGAGATCGCCGAGCGCTGCTACATCATGGAAAAAGGCAAGATCACGCGATCGCTGGCCGGCGAGGACGTCAACGCAGACAATGTCCGCGCGCAACTGCTGTTATGAGGCTGGCCGCTTTCTTCCAGCAACACGCCTTGTTGTTCATGAACGGGTCGTTTGAAATCAAAATGATCAGGAGGGAGACGAACATGGATTTAGGTCTTAAAGGAGCCAACGTTCTCGTCACGGGCAGCACCAAGGGCATCGGCAGGGCGATCGCCGAGACCTTCGCCGCTGAGGGCGCCAATGTCGGAATTTGCGCGCGCAATCAGGCGGACGTGGACAGCACGGTCGCCGCGCTCAAGGCAAAGGGCGTTGCGGCGTTTGGCGGTTCGGTCGATGTATCCAATGGTGCGGCACTCAAGGCCTGGGTGAGCAACATGGCATCGAAGCTCGGCGGCATTGATGTCGTCGTCGCCAATGTCAGCGCCCTGTCCATAGGGCAGGACGAGGAAAGCTGGGAGAAGGAATTCTCCACCGACATGATGGGAACGGTCCGCCTGGTGAATGCCGCGATGCCATATCTGGAAAAGAGCGGCGCTCCTGCGATCGTGACGATCTCCAGCGTGTCGGGACGCGAGGTCGATTTTGCGAGCGGCCCCTACGGCACTTTCAAGGCGGCGATCATCCACTATACGCAGGGCTTGGCCTACCAACTTGCCGGGAAGGGCATACGGGCCAATTCTGTGTCTCCGGGCAACACCTATTTCGAGGGCGGTGTCTGGAACATGATCAAGGACAGCAATCCCGAACTGTACAAGAGTGCGCTGGCGCTCAATCCGACAGGACGGATGGGCACGCCGCAGGAGATGGCGAATGCCGCCGTGTTCCTTGCGAGTCGGGCCGCCAGCTTCATCACGGGAACGAACCTTGTCGTGGACGGTGCCTTGACACGAGGTGTCCAGTTCTAGGCGGAGTTTGAACGCGACATCCTTGCGCTCGATGACGAAGCATATAGCGCCGGCGCGAGCGCATTCCCGATGACAACAGGAACTCGACATGTCTGCGGATCAACTGCACTACAAGTCCATATCTGAACTGTCCGAACTGTTTCGCCGCAAGGAGCTGTTGCCTTCAGAGGTTACTGAAGCAACGTTGAACCGTATCGACAAGCTCGATGGAGGCTTGCACGGATATGCCGTCGTCCTCGCGGAGCGAGCCATGGCGCAGGCAAGGAAGCATGACAGCGAGATCGCCAAGGGCATTTGGCGCGGCCCGCTTCATGGCGTTCCGATCGGTCTGAAGGACCTGTGCTACACGACATTTGCGCCGACGGCGGGAGGCACCAAGGTTCATGCGACGTTCGTGCCGTCCTTCAATGCGACGATCGTTGATCGGCTCGAGCGCGCCGGCGCGGTCACGCTCGGAAAGCTCAAGATGACGGAAGGCGCCTATACGAGCCATCATCCTGATGATCAGGCCCCGCTCAATCCCTGGAATGCGGACTATTGGGTCGGCTCCTCATCGACCGGATCGGGCGTCGCCACCTCCGCCGGTCTCTGCTACGGATCGATCGGAAGCGACACCGGCGGTTCGATCAGATTTCCTTCGGCGACCTGCGGATTAACGGGGATCAAGCCGACATGGGGCCGGGTGAGCCGATACGGGATTTTCCCATTGGCGGACTCGCTCGATCATATCGGACCGATGTGCCGAAGTGCTGCGGACGCCGCAGCGATGCTGGGCGTCATCGCAGGCGCTGATGTCAACGACCCGACGGCTCTGCAGGCTCCCGTTCCGAATTATCTGGCCCGAATCGGCGATGGCGTACGCGGCCTCAGGATTGGTGTGGATCGCAAATACACGCAGGATGGAATCGACCCGCAGGTCGTGGCGGCCTTGCTGGAGGCCGAGCGCACGCTGGTGGAGCTCGGTGCCGAAATCCGTGAGGTTCGATTTCCCTCCTACGAGAAACTCGTCAGCCTGTGGATCCCGATGTGCTCGGTCGAGACGGCGGAAGCGCACCTGGAGACCTATCCATCACGCAGATCGGAATACGGTCCGGACCTTGCGCAGTTGATCGAGCAGGGCAGGTCGGTCAGCGGTGTCGAAATCGCCGCCATTCATCATGAGCGCCTCAAGTTCTGCGGCAGCCTGGCAGCATTGCTCGGGGATATCGATCTTTTGCTCATCCCGACGATGCCGGTGCCGATTCCGAGCCTTGCGAAGATGAGTGAATACGGCGCCGATCCGAACGTGCTCTTGAGCATCCTGCGCTTCACCGCGGTGTTCGACTTCAGCGGGAGTCCGACGATCACGCTCCCCATGGGTATGGCGTCGGATCGGATGCCGCTCAGCATGCAACTGGTCGGCCCGCATCTTTCTGAGGATGTGCTTGCTCGCGCAGCCCATGCGTTCCAGTCGACGACTGACTGGCATACCCTGCGGCCGCCGATTGGATGACCGTTCGGAGACCGGCTACTGGGTCAAGAAAAGCAACGCGGCGATTGCGGCCGACAGTGCAATCGCTGAGACCGTTGCGGTGGTCGACAGGACGCCCATGGCTCGCAGCGCGCCGGCGAAGATCATGATCAGAGGCGTCGCGGTGATAAGGCCGACCTGCGCGTCGCTCATGGTTCCAACTCCGATCTCGTCTCTTTGTTTGGGCATGATCTTTTCGGAAAACCGGTTTCCACTTTTCCGCATCGTGCTCTAGCAACTCGATGCCGCCCGCCTTGTGCGACCGTGCTGACCGGACCCTATGCGGCGGGCTGCACCCGTCTTTGTCCGGCAACAAAGATCGGGGCTGTCATCCCCGATAGCGATCCGATGCACGACCCGCCTGGAGGATCCATGTCGGCTCAAGATTGCGAAGTGCAGGAAAGCGGCCTGCTGGCTGAACTCCCCGGCGACCCCATGATCTGGGTGCTGATCTTCAGCGAGCTTGCGGTCTTCGGCCTGCTGCTCGGCGCATTCGCCGTCGCCCGCGCCGTCAATCCTGCCATCTTCGCCTCCGGCCAGGCCGTCCTTGATCCGGGCCTCGCGGCGCTCAACACCTTGGTTCTGGTGACCAGCGGGTGGGCCGCCGCACGTGGAGCGGCAGCTGCTCGCGCATGTGCAGCGGCGGAGTGCCGTCGCTGGCTGGGGCTTGCGATCGTGCTCGGAGGCGCATTCGTTGCGATCAAGCTGCTCGAATATGCAGGCGAGATCGCGACCGGTGCGGGCCTGGAGACCAGCACGTTTTTCACGCTGTACTTCCTGCTGACCGGTTTCCACCTGCTGCACGTCGTGCTCGGCATGGTGATCCTGGCAGTGGTTCAGCGCGGTGCGGAAGGGGGCGCGGTCGAGACCGGAACGTCGTTCTGGCACATGGTCGACCTGGTCTGGATCCTGATGTTTCCGATCATCTATCTGGTGCGCTGAAATGATGGCCCGTCATCCGCTCGAAACGACCCTGATCCTCCTGATTGGCCTCGCGATCGCGACGCTGATCGCTTCCCGAAGCGTGCCGATTGCATGGCTCGGCAATATCGTCGTGCTCGGGCTCACGGCCCTGAAGGGGCGATGGATCCTGCTCGACTTCCTCGGACTTCGCTCCGTGCCCGCGATCTGGCGCGGACTGATCACCGCTTGGGTGCTCGCCGTCGCATCGTTCGCCTGGGCGGCCTCCGTCGCCAGATTGCTGATCTGAGGCGTCGAATGTGGCGCTGGTTGCTCCAGCACAAAGAACCGACGGGACTGCTGCGTAGATTGGCCGGGCGCTCGCACCATCAACAAGAACGGGAAAGGATAGGTGATGGCTGAACGCCTCACGAAAACGGCTGCCCGGAACGTCTTCTACGGGGGATCCGCCTTCTTCTTTGCGATCTTTCTCGGCCTGACGGCCCACAGCCACTACTACATGGTGAACACCTCGACCAACGCCTCGACGCTGACGGATTCGGTCGCGCGCGGCAAACATGTCTGGGAGAAGAACTCTTGCATCAACTGCCACACGCTGCTCGGCGAGGGCGCCTATTTCGCGCCTGAGGTCGGCAACGTGTGGGATCGCTGGGGCGGCAAGGAAGATCCGGCCGCGGCAAGGGACATCCTGAAGTCGTGGATGCAGTCGCAGCCATCAGGCGCGCCCGGCCGGCGGCAGATGCCGCAATTCAACCTGACCGACCAGGAACTCAACGATCTCGCCGACTTCCTGCAATGGACCAGCACCATCAAGCGCCAGGACTGGCCGCCCAACAAGGCCGGATGAGCACCGCGTCCCGACAGCCCTTCAACAAGAGAGCTTTTCGATGAAGTACCAGACCCAGAAAGTCGCGATGCTGTATTTCTACGGCGCGCTGACGCTTTTCCTTGCCCAGGTCATCTTCGGCCTGCTTGCAGGCACGATCTACGTCCTGCCGAACACGCTTTCGGTCCTCCTGCCCTTCAATATCGTCAGGATGATACACACCAACGCCTTGATCGGTGTGGTCGCTGATCGGGTTCATGGGCGCGACCTACTACCTGCTGCCGGAGGAGACCGAGACCGAGCTCTTCAGTCCGCTGCTCGCCAAGATCCAGTTCTGGATGTTCTTCGGCGCCGCGGGCGCCGCGGTCGTCGGCTATCTCTTCCACTACCATGAGGGGCGTGAATTCCTCGAGCAGCCCTTCATCATCAAGGTCGGCATCGTCGTCGTCTGCCTGATGTTCCTGTTCAACGTGACGATGACGGCGTTGAAGGGGCGCAAGACCACGGTGACGAACATCCTGTTGTTCGGCCTGTGGGGCGTTGCGATCTTCTTCCTGTTCGCGTTCTACAATCCGGCGAATCTCGCGGTCGACAAGATGTACTGGTGGTACATCGTGCACCTGTGGGTCGAGGGCGTCTGGGAGCTGATCATGGCCTCCGTGCTCGCCTTCCTGATGATCAAGCTCAACGGCATCGACCGCGAGGTGGTCGAGAAGTGGCTCTACGTCATCATCGGCCTGGCGCTGTTCTCGGGCATCCTCGGCACCGGCCACCACTTCTACTGGATCGGCGCGCCGGGATACTGGCAGTGGATCGGCTCGCTGTTCTCGACGCTGGAGGTCGCGCCCTTCTTCACCATGGTGATCTTCACCGTGCAGATGACCTGGAAGGCCGGACGCAAGCATCCGAACCGTGCCGCGCTGTTGTGGTCCGTCGGTTGCTCCGTGATGGCGTTCCTCGGCGCAGGCGTGTGGGGATTCCTGCACACCCTGTCCTCGGTGAACTATTACACGCACGGCACCCAGGTGACCGCCGCACACGGGCATCTCGCGTTCTTCGGCGCCTATGTGATGCTGAACCTCGCGGTGATGGCCTACGCGATCCCGGAGATCCGCGGCCGCGCGCCCTACAACCAGTGGCTCAGCATGGCAAGCTTCTGGATCATGTGCACGGCGATGCTGACGATGACCTTCGCGCTGACCTTCGCCGGCATCGTCCAGGTCCATCTGCAGCGCGTCCTCGGCCAAGGCTACATGGAAGTGCAGGACCAGCTCGCAATGTTCTACTGGGTCCGTCTCGGCTCCGGTGTGTTCGTCGCGATCTCCACGCTGATGTTCGTCTGGGCCGTGCTGGTGCCCGGACGTGAGAAGCGGTCCTTCGCCGGCGGAGCGCTGCAGCTGGCCGAGTAGAGCAACGCGGCGGCCGCGCGCGTCGCGGCCGCCATTCCCTCGATGTCCCGGAGAACCATCATGAAATCCGTCTTTCAGGCTGTGGCAGGCCCCGCTTCGGAGATTCCGGCTTATGTGCCAAGCGGAAACGAGTGCGCTCTGTTCGAGCACGCGTGGCGTCACCGCCTGCCGGTGCTGCTGAAAGGCCCGACCGGCTGCGGCAAGACCCGCTTCGTGGCCCACATGGCCGCACGCCTCGGCATCCCCTTGCATACCGTCGCCTGCCACGATGACCTCACCGCGGCCGATCTCACCGGCCGCTACCTGCTCAAGGGCGGCGACACGGTCTGGACGGACGGTCCCCTGACCCGGGCGGTGCGCGAAGGCGGCATCTGTTATCTCGACGAAGTGGTGGAAGCCCGCAAGGACGTGACGGTGGTGCTGCATCCATTGACGGACGACCGCCGGATCCTTCCGCTGGAGCGCACCGGCGAGGAGCTTGTCGCGCCGCCAGGCTTCATGCTGGTCGTCTCCTACAATCCCGGCTACCAGAGTCTGCTGAAGGCATTGAAGCCGTCGACACGGCAACGCTTCGTTGCCATCGAGTTCGACTTTCTGCCGCCGGAGCAGGAAATCGCCGTCGTATCGGCGGAAAGCGGGCTTCCGCCGGATCGCGTGCGGCCGCTGGTGCAGCTCGCCGGACGTCTGCGCGCGCTCAAGGGACATGACCTGGAGGAGGGTGTCTCGACGCGCCTCATCGTCTACTCCGCCGCCCTCGTCGCGGCCGGTCTTTCCGTCACCGAGGCCGTCCTCGCCGGCATGATTGAGCCGTTGACTGATGATAGCGACGTCAAGGCCGCGCTGGTGGAGGTCGCACGGGCCGTCATTGGATAGGTGAGCGTCGATGCTGGATTTTCTCGAGCTGGAGGAGACCGTCGGCCGTGCGTGGCATCGCCTGGTCGGCGCGACCGCGTCCTATCCGGTTCACGCCGATCACGCGGTCGCACTCTCCGAGATGCAGGGACAGATCGCCGTCATGTTCCGCGCGCTCGGCGGCGAGGCGGGCGTCGCGCTCGCCGGCGCGGGCGCCCGCAAATCCGGGCACCGGCTCGCCTGGAGGCAGCGAATTGGCCTCGGTGACGAATCCATCCCGGACGGGACGCGGCGACCGTGTTTCTGCCCGAGCGCATCGCTCTGTTTCCGGATCGCGACCTGAACGCGGCACTGTATCGTTGGCTCGCTGCCTGGTTTGCCACCGTGCCGCTGGCGCCGATAGACGAGACCGATCCGCTGCGGCGCGATCTCCTCATCCTACGTCGCGCCCGTGCCACGGCCGCCATGATCGCCGCCCGTTTTCCGGGACTGGCCGGCTCCTACACAAGACTTGCGGCGGCGGTGGCATCCGGTCGGCCGCAGCGGCCATTGCCTCGCGTGGAGCGCGAGGTCGAACAGATCGTGCTCGCGCTGCTGGGCGCCGCGGCGCCGCCACGAGGGGATCTGTGGTTTTCGCTGATCGGCGAGAACGCGCTGCCGGAACGGGCGCCGCCCGGATATCGTCCGGTGCTGCCATGCCCGTTGTGGGGCGATTGCTGGACCCGCGACCTCGCCCAGATATCTCAGGATCAGGATGATGTCTCGCACGACGCCCAGGCGGACGCGCCGGACTCGCGAAAGCGCTTTGCGACACGCGAGCGGGAGAACGGAGCTGACAGGAGAGATCCGTTCATCCTCAACCGGTTCGAGAAGATCCTGGCGATGGCGGAGATGGTGAACGTTGATCGTCCCTCCGACAACACCGAGGACGAGAACGCGCGCAAGGCGGCCGACGATCTGGAAGAACTGTCGATCGGGCGGCGCAGCGGAAAACCTGCGACGAAGCTGAAGTTCGATCTCGACCTGCCGCCGGAAGCGGTCGACCCCTCGCGGCTCGACGGCGAGCGGCTGTACCCGGAATGGAATTATCGCGGCCGCATCTATCTGCAGGACCACTGCCGCGTGTTGACGGCGCATGCGAGCCAGACCGGCGAAAGCTGGGCGGCAGACCAGGCCACGCGCCGCCGCATCCGCCAGGTGCGGCGCCAGTTCGAGGCGCTGCGGCCTCGCCACGAGCTCGCGCGGGCACAGCCCGACGGGCACGATCTCGACATCGACGCGCTGGTCCGTGCGCGTTGCGATCTCCGCGCCGGCAGCGGCACGCTCGATCGCGTTCACCTCGCGATGCGGCCGCAAGGTCACGATCTGGCGGTGACGCTGCTCGTCGACGTGTCGCTCTCGACCGACGCCTGGGTCGATGGGTACCGCGTCCTGGACGTGGAGAAGGAAGCGTTGCTTGTCCTGGCTCACGGACTGTCGGCCTGCGGCGATCACCACAGCATCCTGACCTTCACCTCGCGCCGTCGCTCCTGGGTGCGGCTCGAGACCGCCAAAGCGTTCGGAGAGCCGATGAGTGCGCAGGTCGAGCGGCGCATCGGGGCACTCAAGCCCGGATACTACACTCGCATCGGCGCGGCGGTGCGCCACGCCGCGTTGGAACTTGCGGCGCAGCCGCAGCGAAAGAAATTGCTGATCGTTCTCACCGACGGCAAGCCGAACGACGTCGACCATTATGAGGGGCGTTTCGCCATCGAAGACACCCGCAAGGCCGTCCAGGAGGCGCGCCAGCTCGGCGCCGCAGTCTTCGGCGTCACGATCGATGCGACCGCCCAGAGCTATTTTCCGACGCTGTTCGGGCGCAGCGGCTATGCGATCGTCGGCAACATCCGACGCCTGCCAGCCGCCTTGCCGGCGCTCTACCGGCAGCTGACGCAATAACCGGAGCGTGATGATTTGTTCGAATCGGCGTGACCCAGTGCTTACCTCTCCCCATCGGGGAGAGGTCATCGTGAGATGCGATCCGGGTGAGGGGGATGAACTCCATCGAGGAACCGTAACCCCTCACCCGGCGCTGCGCGCCGACCTCTCCCTATGGGAGAGGTGAAGCACTTCCGACGTGGCGCCAACGCGACCTGATCTCAACACGCTCTTGCCTTGGCAATTCTAAACCGCGCGACTGTGTGTGGCCACGAAGCGTGGAAGATGCGCATCGAATGCCGAGGCGACGCTGCGGACCAGGAATTCGGCGCCATCATTGACCGCGAGGCGGTCACCGAACATCGTCACAGCGCCATCGGCGATGAGGCTCTCGATCCGCGACCGATCGACGATAGCTGACTGTGGATCACGGCCGTGCAGCCGCGATACCTTGGGGAGGTCAACCGCAAGATCGCACATGATCCGCTCGATGATGTCGGCGCGGAAGCGGTCTTCCTCGGTGAAGGCGTAGCCCTTGACTGTGGCGACCCGGTCCTCGACGATGCGCGCAAGGTAGTCACGCGTCGGCACGGCGTTCTGCACGAAACCTTGCGGCATGCGGCCGATGGCGCTCGCGCCGAGGCCAATGAGGGTGTCGGCCGAATCGTCGGTGTAGCCCTGGAAATTCCGCCGCAACCTGCCTTCTTGTCTCGCCACGGCAAGATTGTCGGTGGGAAGGGCGAAGTGATCGAGGCCGATGCGCATGTAGCCCGCATCGAGCAACGCGTGCGCGATCGTCTCCGACTGAAGATGCCGCTCGATGCTGTCAGGCAAGGACTCCTCGGCAATCTTGCGCTGGTGCTTCTTGAAGGAGGGAATGTGCGCGTAGCCGAACACCGAGAAGCGATCCGGACGCAGCTCGACGCATTTTGCAACCGTGTCCAGGCACGAATCCACGGTCTGCAGGGGCAGGCCATAGAGCAGGTCGAAATTGAGCCCGCGGACGCCGGCCCGGCGCAGCCGCTCGACGGATGCTGCCGTCTGTTCGAAACTCTGGTGCCGATTGATGGCGCGCTGCACGGCTGGATCGAAGCTTTGGACGCCAAGGCTCGCGCGGTTGACGCCGCAATAGCTCAGCGCCTCCGCCATCGGCTCGGTCAGCGTGCGCGGATCGATCTCGACGGCGATCTCGGCTTCCGGCAGCACGAAGAACGAATAGCGCAAGGCACCGATGAGGTCCGCGAAGGTCTCCGGCGACATGATTGTCGGAGTGCCGCCGCCGAAGTGGATATGGGAGAGCGGCAGCCTTTGTCCAATCGTCTCGGCGACAAGGAGTGCCTCCGTGCGCAGGCCCGACGCGTAGATCGCAATCGGCTCGTCACGCTTGCTTACGGATGTATGACATCCGCAGTACCAGCACATGGCTCGGCAGAACGGGACGTGGAGATAGAGTGACGCCGGCTGGCGAATGGGTATCGATTTGAGCCACTGCCGATAATCGACTTCGCCGATCGCAGGTGAAAAATGCGGGGCCGTCGGATAGCTGGTGTAGCGTGGCAGCCGGTCCTGCCCGTAGGATTGCGCCAAGTCGGATCGCATCTGCCTTCCTCCTTCGTCTCCGCATGATCTATCGGACCCGTGGGGGAATGACTTTGTTCTAGCTCAATCGCATATCAGGTTGAGAGGTAGCCCCGGTGAGGCTGCGCTCCCTCTCCCGCCAGCGGGAGAGGCGAAGATTCGGCCGCTCAGGTTCGCGGCAGCAGCTTCGCCACATTCCGGGAGATCGCAGCAGTGACCGAGCTGGAAGGCTCGACGACCAGCCTGAAGCCGAGATTAGTCGGCGGAATGCCGACGGCGCATCCGCCGGACTTGGGATCACGGATGAAGTCGGTCATGTAGGCGCGGTGGGCTCCCTCCACGACGCGGACCCCACAATTCGTGTTGGTGATCCGCTCGCCTCTGTCGTCGAGCGAGGCGCGGACGAAGCAGCTATCCGTCCACTCCCAAACATTGCCGGCTAGGTCGTCCAGTCCGTTGCTGTTCGTGCCGAACGTGCCCCCGGGCTGCGCGGCCTTTTCGGCGGGCTTGGAGCGGGCGGATTCGGCTTCATATCGGGCGATCCAGGCCTGCGCCGGATCCGCGGGGTCGACCAGCGGCAACGCTTCGTCGCGCGCCTTCTCGGCGGCCGCGAATGTCCACTCCTCGTCGGTCGGCAGACGATGGGTAACACCGGTCCTGCGCGACAGCCATGCGGCATAGGCCGAGGCGTCATGCCAACTGACGCCGACGACGGGCACGTCCAGGGAGCCGTTGGGGACCGACACCTTTGGACAGGCTCCGTCGTCGACGCAGCGCACGTACTCGGCGACCGTGACCTGCCGCTTCATGACGATGAGATCAGCAGACAGGCGGAGTTTGCGCAGGGGTCCTTCGACCGGTCTGTCATCCCGCGAGAAATCGCCGGCAGCCCGATAGCTGAAGGAAGCGGGAGAGAGGCGTACAGCACCGTTGTCATCATGCGGAGGCGCGGGCGAGAACGCGGTCGCCAGGATCGGCGCGGTCAGCGCGCCGGCGAGCATGGCCGTCTTCATTTTCATCAGGATGAGCATGATGTCGCCTCCGATTGGTGAAACGGCCCGCGGGTAGGGACCGCGGGCCGTTCCTTCAGCTCCACCTACCGGCTTAGGGTTACCGGGTCGGCGGCGCCGAGCTTGTCGGCCGGAATCGGGCCGGGAGGAGAGACCTGCTTCATGAGGTCATCGCTCCATTTGCCTTCCACCTTGATGTGCGCCGCGGCTCCGAGTTCGAAGGCCTCGATCAAGTTGTGGTTGAGATAGGCGTACACGCCGGGCTGACGGAAGGTATACAGCGCGGCTGCTGCCGAACCGCCGCGCACCAGCCAGGTCTCGAGATCCTTCTCCGGCGGGTTGTTGAACTTGCCGGTCTCCCAGACATAGTCGCCGTGCCCGCCGATCAGGTGCGGACGAGTGTCGCGGTTGGCCTGCGAATGCACGATCATCACGGTTTCGCCGACCTTCGCGGTCAATGCATTCTTGCCGGTCAGCGCACCGACCCGCCCGTTGAAGACCACGTGCGTCGGGATCAGCTTGCGCATCACCTCCGTGGTATCAGCATAGGACTCGCCGACCGTGTCGTAGGTCTTGTACTTGCCGTTTGCGTCCTTCGGTATGTAGAGGTCGTTTTCGCCGATGTAGAAGATCTTGTCGTAGTGCAGCGGCTTGCCGTCACGGTCCTTCAATCCATCACGCGGCAGCACCATCACTGTGCCATGCATGCCGGAGACCACGTGCCATGGGACCATGCCCTCGGGCGCGCAGTGGTAGACGAAGACGCCCGGACGGGTCGCCTTCCAGCGCAGTACCGCCTGTTCGCCCGGATTGACCTTGGTCAGCGCGCCGCCGCCCAACGCTCCGGTCGACGAGTGAAGGTCGATGTTGTGCGGCATGGAATTGGTTGCGGGATTGACCAGCGTCAGCTCCATGTAGTCGCCTTCGTGCACCACCATCATCGGGCCCGGCATCGAGCCATTGAAGGTCATCGCATGAAACTTGGTGCCGGCGTCGTCGACCACGACTTCCTTCTCCTGGACCGTAAGCTTGAACTCCACGATCTTCGGTCCGGCCTTGGTCGCCTGTTCGTGCGGATGCACGAAGGGCGGCGCGACCAGCTCGACTCGTTCGCGCGGCAGCTTGATATCGTCGGCGGCGAGCGCCGGCGCGCTTATCATCAGCGCCGCGATCGCGGCTCCCATCAGGGCGGTCCTTCTCGTCAGCATGATGCACTCCATCGCTTCATTCGTCCTAATTCGATGCGTGCATCATGTGCGATCTGGTCGCCAAGCACGTTGCGCTGGAACAAGGAGATGTCGATTTGTTCGACGAAGCGATCTGCTTGAGAATTTGCGGATGATCAAAGAGAACTGAGGGCTGACACGTTAAGGTAGCGACATGAAATCGAACGCAGTGCCTACCGCGGATATGATGGTCGACGACGTGATGCGTCGATGGCCGCTCGCGATAGGTGTCTTTCTCGACTTCAGGATGCTCTGTGTCGGCTGTCCGATCGGCGCTTTCCACTCGATCGAAGAAGCATGCGGCGAACACGGCGTAGACACCGACGTCTTCGTGTCGAAGCTTACGGCGAGAGCGGCTTAAGGCGCGCGCTTGTTTGCCCGAACGGCTTCTTCGCCTTCGGCGAGACTATGCAGCCGATGTGTGTCGCGCAGAACGATGCGCTGCCTGCCACCCTCGACCAGGCCCTGCTGCTCCCACGCGCTGAGAATCCGGCTAACGGTATGCAGCGTCGTTCCGGTCATCTCGGCGACGTCCTGCCGGCTGATCGGGAAGTCGATCTCGACACCGGCATCGACTTTCTTGCCGGCCTGTTTGGCGAGGCGCAGCAGCGCATGGGCGACGCGCTGCTCGACCTGCTCGCTCGACATCTCCATGACGCGTGCCTGCGTATCTTGAAGACGGCTCCCCACGGTCTGAAGCACGGTGCTCGCGAGGCTTGGATATTTGACGATCAGCCGGTGCCAGGACGATGAGGGCCAGGCGAGCGCGATGCTGTCCACGGCGGCGACGGCCGTTGCCGGATAGTGCGTCAGGTTCATGGCCTGCGCGACGCCGAAGAGCTCGCCGGCCGAGACGTAGCGGGCCACGGACTGCTGCCCCTGCGATGTGGTCTTCTCGACGCGAAGATGTCCATGAAGTAAAACGAAGAAGCGATCCGCTTCCGCGCCCTGGTCGAACACCGCGGCTCCCTTCGGGTATCGAATCGAGCGCGCCTCGCGCAGCAGTTCGTCCTGTTCGGTCGGCGTAAGCCCGGCGAACATCGACAGGTTCGCGACCAGCGAGCGGTCGACTGCGGCCATGGATATCCTCGTTCCAATATGCCGCGGGGACTGTCCGCGGCCGATGCAAGCCTCAACGGCTCGTCAGGTTCTTAGCCCGAGATTCTACGACGAAGTTGAGCTGGCGCAACCTGGGCCGGGCGAGGCGGGGATATCTGACACGCGGGAGCCCGGTGGAGTTCGGGCGCAAGTTTCAGGAAATGGAAAGCATGAGACAAATTGCGATATTGGCGGGCGCTGCGGCGGTTCTAATCCTGGCCGGAAGCGCCCAGGCGGCGGACGTGGAAGTCAAGCTCCTGAACAGGGGGGCCGAAGGTGTGATGGTATTCGAGCCGTCCTTCGTGAAGATCGCACCCGGCGACACCGTGAAGTTCCTGTCCACCGACAAGGGTCACAACGCCGAGTCCATCAAGGGCATGCTTCCCGACGGCGCAACGCCCTTCGTCGGCAAGAACAGCGAAGATATCGCCGTCAAGTTCGACAAGGAGGGTGTCTACGGCGTGAAATGTCTGCCTCACTACGGCATGGGCATGGTCGCCATGATCGTGGTCGGAACGCCCGGCAACGTCGATCAGGCCAAGGCGGTCCCACAGAGCGGCAAGGCAAAGCAGGTGTTTGCGACGCTCTTCGACAAACTCGAAGCCGGCAAGACCGCGTCCAAGTGACGGTTGACCGGCCCCAGCTTCGCTTCTGAGCCGGATGGACGAGTACCGCCTCGTCCATCCAAACGTCGTAACAGACGCCGGACTCGCCGGCACGAGAAGCGCAGCGCCAGAAACCCGTCCGTGCGTGCACGGTCGGGTTCAAGATCGCAATCCTCATTGCGAAAGGCGACAGGCGCATTGATATAGCGCAAAGCCGGACCTACTGACGCACCTTCTCTTCGACCGGACAGCAGGCAGCCTTGCTCTCGGGAAAAATCAGGATCGACGTTCGGTCCTCGAGCTTCCGTAGAATATCGTCGGTGATGGCCTCGAAAAGTTTGCGTTCGATCACGCGATCTCTTCGGCTGCGTCGTCGCAATCTTTCGAAAATCCGCATCGTGTCCTCCGTTGATGACGCTTCCAATATTGCAGATCAGGGGCGTTGCGATCTTTGTCGGGGATCAAACACCTACGTGAAGGACACTGCAATTTGTGCTCCGACAAAGAGCCTGTGATCGCGGCGACCTACGGTTACCGCCATCAAGCGACGATGCAGAGAAAGTTCTGAGATCACGATGATCGGCGCCAGCATATCACGATGGACGATGAGCTACTTCGCGATGGCGATCGCCTGGCTGTTCGTCGCGCTGGCGCTGACGGTTGCGGGCGTCGGTTTTCCCGCGGCCGATCTGGCATCGCCGGACACGCTCGTCCTCGTGCACGTGGTCTGCATCGGATGGCTGAGCCTCGCAATGTGTGGCGCGCTGTTCCAGTTCGTGCCTGTGCTCGTGGCGAAGCCGCTGTTCTCGGAGAAGTGGGCTTTGCCTGCTCTGGGTCTTCTGACCGCCGGTCTCGCCTCGCTGCTCGCGGGCTTCCTGGCATTGGGTGGTCGGCTGCCGGCCTGGCTGTGGCTGCTTCCGTTCGGCGCAGTCCTGCTGATCGCTGGATTCGGGCTGATCATCGTCGATCTCGGGCTGACCGCATGGCTGCGGCCGGTGGGGCCGGCTCGCTTTGTCCTCGTTGGCTTGGCCTCGCTCTGTGTCACCGTCGCCTTCGGCGCGATGTTCGCGTTCGCGCTGGCGGGGTGGGCGGGATCGGCCGGGCAATCGATTCTGGCTGGTGGCGTGCCGCTGCACGCGATCGCCGGTCTTGGCGGCTGGCTGACGTTGACGGCAATGGGCGTCAGCTACCGGCTGTTGTCCATGTTCATGCTTTCGCCTGACGTCGACGACCGGAAAAGCGGAACGACGCTGATGGCCGGTGGGCTCGCGATCGCCGTCACAGTGGTCGGTGGTGTGCTCGCGATCGAGGTCTTTGCCGGACTGAATGTTGCGCTATCGATAGCTGCCGTCCTTGGCCTCGCGACTGCCGCCCTATACGGGCGCGACGTGTTCGCAATCTTCCGCGCTCGCAAGCGGCGCCAGCTCGAGCTCAATACGCGGATGGCGACGCTGTCCTTCGCGAGCCTGGCGGGGACTGCGCTTCTGGGTGCAGCGCTTGTCGTGACCGGCGACTTTACCGCGCATGTCGGAGCGTTCGTCTTCCTCGCTGTCTTCGGCTGGTTGTCTGGCTTGGTCCTCGCCAAACTCTATAAGATCGTAGCTTTCCTGACCTGGCTCGAGACCTATGGTCCGGTGATGGGACGAACTCCGACTCCCCGCGTTCAGGACCTCGTCGCAGAGCGAAGGGCATCGAAGTGGTTCGTGATCTACTACGCGGCCGTCTGGACCGGAACGCTGATGCTGCTGGTCGGCCAACCGTCGGGATTCCAAGCGGCTGCGATGGCGATGACGGCCGGAGTTATCGGCATCGTTCGCGAAGTGATCCGGACACGGCAGCTCGCTGATGTCGCGAACCCGCTGCGCTTTCCGGGCGGCGCCCGCGCGCCCCATCTGCTGTTTGCAAGGAACTAAAACGAAACGGAGGGAAGAAGCATGACCGAATACATCGACGTAGATGTCCGTCCGATCCTGCGCGCCGGCGGCGAGCCGTTCTCGGTCATCATGGCCGCACTCGAACGCCTGGAGCCAGGGCAGGGGCTCCGCCTCTACGCCATGTTCAAGCCGATCCCGCTATTTGCCGTCATGGCAGACAGAGGGTTCATGCATTCCGAGCGCGCGCTCGACGGCGGCGAATGTGAAGTTCTGTTCACGCCGGCGGAGGCGGCGGAGAACACGGCCGCCCCGAGTGGAACGCCGAGCTTCGACAATTGGCCGGAGCCCGCCGTGAAGCTCGACAATCGCGATCTCGATCCTCCTGAGCCTATGGTCCGGATCCTTGCGGCCGCCGAGAAACTGGGTCCCGGCGAGACTCTTTCCGCGCTGCTGCGCCGCGAGCCCGTCTTTCTGTTCCCGCAGCTCGAGAAGCGTGGATATCGCTGGCTCGGCGGGTTCACGCCTGACGGCGCGACCTACGAACTGACGGTGAGGGCTCCGTCATGACAAGCGAACTCGCCAGCCGGATTCGGGACGCGCTGCGTGTCGTGATCGATCCCGAGCTCGGTCACAACATCGTCGATCTCGGCTTCGTCTATGACATCTCGGTCGTCGGAGACGCCGTCCGCATCACAATGACGGCGACCACCCCGGGATGCCCCGCGACCGGTTTCCTGCAAGAAGGCGTGACGAGCTGTGTCGCGGAGGTGCCGGGCGTCGGCTCGGCCGATGTCGAGATGACGTTCGATCCGCCGTGGACGCCAGAACGCATTGAGCCGGCCGTCCGCGACTCGCTCGGCTTCGCTACAGTCAATTGACCTCGGGAATACGACATCCCGGCAAGGGACGTCGCATTCACGACACGCGAACAGGTCGGCAAAAGTTGCTCGGTCCGGCAATTTTGATCCGGCTTCGCCGGTATCTCGGAGATTTATCTATTTGACTTCATTGTGCTTTTTCGTTGGCAGGCGGCTTGCAACGATCGCAGCGGTTGCGGCCATGACACCCAAAACATCCCGGCGGCCGCCCGGATCCAATTGGAGATGATGTAATGGGTATCTTCGGCGCCCTGACCACGTCCGTCGCCGGACTGCGGGCAAACTCGTACGCGCTGGAAAACATTTCCGGTAACATCGCGAACTCGCAGACGACCGGCTTCAAGCGGATTGACACCAGCTTCCTTGATCTCATTCCAGACACTGGCACGAACGCACAGCTCGCCGGAAGCGTGGTTGCGAACTCGCGCAGCACCAACACGATTGCCGGCTCCGTTCAGTCGGCTTCGGTCTCCACCTACATGGCGATCAACGGCGACGGCTTCTTTGCCGTACAGAAGCCGGGCAGCATGTCCGACAACCAGCCGATATTCGACGGCGTCAACCGGTACACAAGACGCGGCGACTTTACGCTGGACCAAAACGGATACCTCGTTAACGGTGCCGGCTATTATCTCGAGGGCGTGAAGATTGATCCGACGACCGGAAATCCCGCCGGAAGTACGCCGGAAGTCCTGAGGTTCCAGAACGATTTCCTGCCGTCGCAAGCAACCACCAAGATCGACTATCGCGCCAATCTCGCCAGCACCCCGCTGACAGCCAAGCGCCAAGCCTCAGTGCCAGGCTCGGAATTGCTGAGGCCTGCCGATTTCATATCCAATCCACGAACCCTTGGAACGGCCGCGACGCCGTTTGCCAATACACCCGTGACCGGTAATGCGCGGAACAACCTCGAGACGATCGCGAAACCCATTTCCGCAGCAACGTCCCTCGTGAGTGCGGCGGGCACGGATTCGCTCACGGCGGGCTTTGCCAGCGGTGACACTCTGGTGCTGAAGACCACCACGGGCGGTGTCACGACAACCAACACCATCTCATTTTATACTGGAGCCGCGCCCGCGCCTGTCGCCGGCACTACCTTTGTCGATCTCTCCACCGCGACGGTTGGAAGCCTTTTAACCACCATTGATGGTCTTACAGGCAATGTTTCGCCGTCACCGGCGTCCAGCGTGTCGAGCACCGGCGCAATCACCTTGAATACGGGTACGGCAAATGACTTCAGCCTGGCCGCAGGTTCATCCGCATCGGCTGTCGCAGCGTTTCAAGCGCTGGGCTTCTCGGGCACCGTTGTAGGGATGCGCGCCGGCGGCGGGACAGCCGGCACCGGCGTCGTCATTGGCAGCGACAAGCAAGCCTTTCTGGATGAGTCGATAAGCGGGGGCGCGAGGACCGTGTATGACGGCAACGGCGCTCCGGTGAACCTGCAGTTCCGATGGGCCAAAGTCGAATCGTCCACGATGGGTGGGACGGACACCTGGAATCTATTCTACCAGGTCAATTCCAACGCGACCGGAAACACCGTTGCCTGGCAGAACGTCGGAACGGACTTCAAGTTTGGTCCGAACGGGCAGATGCAGCCGGTGGTCAGTCAGATCACGCTGGCCGGGCTTACCGTGGATGGGACCAGCCTCGGTAACGTCACAATGGCATTTGGCACCGGCGGACTAACGTCGTTTGCGGATACCAATGGCAACGTGCAGGTGAACCAACTGCAGCAGGACGGTTACGCCGCTGGTCAACTGCAAAGCGTGTCGGTCAGCGACGAGGGACGTGTCGTCGGCACCTACTCGAACGGCCGCACCATCGATCTTGCGGAGGTCTCCATAGCCACCTTCAACGGCGCCAACTTCCTGAAGCGCGTCGACGGCGGCGCCTTTGAAGTGACCAACGAATCCGGAGACGCGCTCTATGGAAAAGGCGGGAGCATTTCGGGCTCGTCGCTTGAATCTTCGAACACGGATATCGCCGACGAATTCACGAAATTGATCGTGACGCAGCAGGCCTATTCCGCAAACACCAAGGTGATCACGACAACGAACACGATGGTCCAGGATCTCCTCAACGTGATGCGGTAATTGACACCGGGCGCGCACGTAACCGCTTGAGAGTAGTCTTGTCATGAGTCTGAACGACGCCCTCGCCATCGCCATGTCCGGCCTTCGCGCCAATCAGGCGGCGATTTCGCTGGTCTCGTCGAACGTCGCCAATGCGGAAACGCCCGGCTACGTTCGCAAGACGGTTGACCAGGTCACGTCCTATGCCGGTGCGCATGGCAGCAACGTTGTCGTCGCCGGGATCAATCGTGAACTCGATCAATATATCCAGGCGCAGTTGCGCACGGAAACGTCGGGCGCGTCGTACGCCTCGCTTCGCTCGAACGTTCTGCAGCAACTGCAAAGCCTCTATGGAGATCCGGGTTCAATCGGAACGCTGGAGAGCGCGTTTAACAATCTCACGACGGCGCTGCAGGCGCTCAATACCAGCGCTGACAGCCAGTCGGCCCGAATAGGCGTTCTCAACGCGGCGTCGACGCTGACGCAACAACTGAACTCGATGACGCAAGGTATTCAAACCTTGCGCGGGACCGCAGAGACCGGCATCAAGGACTCGGTCACGACGGCGAACAATCTGCTCAAGCAGATAGCGTCAATCAACAACAAATTGATGGCTAATCCATCCGGCGGCACGTCTACCGATGCGTCGACCGCCGCATTGCTCGATCAACGCGATCAATATGTGAATCAGCTTTCAGAGCTGATGGACATCCGTGTCACGACCAATAGCGTCAACCAGGTCACGGTTTTTACCGGCTCCGGCATCCAGCTCGTGGGTAACGAAGCCGCGACCCTGTCGTTCAATGCTCAGGCCACCGTTGGTGCAAATACGACGTGGAGCAGCGATCCCAATCAGAGCCAGCTTGGCTCCGTCGTACTTGAGTTTCCGGGTAGCGGCGCATCGATCGATCTCACGGCTACCGGTGCGATCAAATCGGGCAAGATCGCGGCTTATACCGAACTACGAGACAAGACGTTAGTCACGGCACAGAACCAGCTCGACCAGTTTGCTGCGTCGCTGTCGAGCGCGTTGTCCGATCAGACAACAGCGGGCACGCCGATAACGGGCTCGCCAGTCCCGGCCGGAACGCCTTCGGGGTTTGCGCTCGATATCTCGGGCATGAAATCCGGCAACGTCATCCATCTCACTTACACTGATGCGGCGACCAATCAGCAGCGCGAAATCTCCTTCGTGCGCGTCGATGACCCCCGCGTGCTGCCGTTGTCGAACGATACGACCGCGAATCCGAATGATCAGGTGATCGGGATCGATTTCTCCGGATCGTTCTCGTCGGTGCTCGATCAGCTCAATGCTGCACTGGGCGGCAGCGTCACATTCAGCGGAACAAGCACATCGCTGAGCGTTCTGAGCAATCCCGCTTTCGCCCGGATCGATAGCGCTTCGGTTACGGTCACCAAGAACCCGAATGCGTTGAACGATGGCAGTCCGCAGATCGCCCTCTTCATTGACAGCGGGGCACCTTACAGCGGTGCGATCAGCGCGTCCGGATCTCAGATAACGGGTCTTGCGGGACGCCTGACCGTCAACAGCGCGCTGATCAATGATCCTGCCAAGCTCGTGACGTACGGGAGTTCGACGCCCGCAGGAGACACCACACGGCCCTCGTTCATCCTCAATCAGCTAAGCAACGCGAGTTACACGTTCGGTGCGCAGAGTGGGGTTGGTAGTGCGAGCGCACCGTTCAAGGGCACGCTGCTCAGTTTCATGCGGCAATTCACCAGTCAGCAGGGGGCGGATGCCGACGCGGCGAAGCAGCTTGCCGATGGTCAGAACGTCGTGCTCAGCACGCTCCAGCAGAAGATGTCGACGTCCTCGGGCGTGAACATGGATGAAGAGATGGCGCATCTCTTGTCGTTACAGAATGCTTATTCGGCAAACGCGCGCGTGATGTCGGCGGTCAACGACATGTACAAAACCCTGATGCAGGTATTGTGAGGCAGCCATGACGATATCCGGGGTTAGTCAACGCACATCCTACATCGGCTCGGGCATTCTCGATTTGCGCAGTCAGCTTGATACGCTGACGCAGCAACTCGCGTCCGGCAAGATCTCCAATACTTACGCGGGGCAGGGTAGTGGTCGCAGTCTTGCGATCGCGCTACGCGCGCAGATCACAGGGATAGGAGCCTATTCCGATACTGCGACCAATCTGAACACGCGCATTGGTGTCACTAACCTTTCACTGCAGCAGTTGGTGAAGATCGGGTCGGAAGTAAAGGGCGCCGCCGTCAGCGCAAGCTCGGATCTCGACGATGCGGGTCATACCTCGGGGCAGAAGACCGCATTGCTCGACTTCACCGATTCAGTCGACATGCTCAACGCGAAGTCAGGCGATCGCTATCTGTTTTCCGGCCGTGCTACGGATACCGCCCCTGTGGCATCGGCCGATGAGATCATGAACGGTCATGGCGCGCAGGTCGCCGGACTGAAGCAGGTCATCGCCGAGCGAAAGATCGCTGATCTCGGTGTCAATCAGAACGGTCGCGTCGGCAGTGCCGTCGGTACGCCGGCAACTTCAGTTGTTCTCACCGAGGAGGATGCAACACCGGCGCCTCCGCAGCAGGCGCAGCCGTTCGGGATCAAGCTCACCGGCGTATCCACAAATATAACGGGCGCTACTGTCACCCAGCCCGTCGACCTGCCCGCGACTGTTCCGCCGGCGCCACCGGCGACACCGGTGCAGAAGTCCATGTCGGTCGATCTTGGCGCGACCAATCCGAAGCCGGGTGACCAGGTCAAGTTCACCTTCACCATGCCTGATGGCACCAAGGAAGATATCGTCATGACGGCATCGAACACCACGCCGCTTGCCGCCAACAGCTTCCTGATTGGTGCCGATACCACCGCGACCGCGGCCAATCTGAACACGGCGCTCGGGACCTCGATGAAGAATCTGGCGAACGGTCCGATGGTGGCGGCGTCGGCGATGGAAGCCGGTGAGAACTTTTTCGATCAACCTCCGCTGCGCGTCGGGACGACGCCGCTTGCGTCGGCCACCACGCTTGTGGCCGGCACTCCCGATAACACCGTGATCTGGTACAACGGCGAACAGAATACTGCGGCGAACGGACCGGCGCGCGGATCGGCGGTAGCCCAGATCGATACATCCATCACGGTGCAGTATGGCGCCAGAGCCGACGAACCGGCATTGCGGTCGCAACTGCAGACAGTGGCAGTGTTTGCGGCCGTAACCACGTCGGCAACGGATCCCTATGCGAATGCCCAGGTTACTGCGCTCAACCAGCGCGTCGCAAACAGTTTGGCGACGGTGCCGGGGACCCAGACGATTGAAAATATCCAGGCCGACTTCGCCGGCGCGCAGGGCTCGATCAAAGCGGCTACCGATCGGCAGGTTCAGACCAAGGCGATGGCCCAAACGATGCTGGATTCGATCGAAGGCATCAATGACGACGAAGTCGCGACCAAAATCCTGGCACTGCAGACTGCACTGCAGGCGTCTTATCAAACGACATCGATGCTTTACCAGATGAGTCTGGTCAAGTTCCTCTAAGGGAGAGACTCAATCTTCTTCTCGATCGCGAGTGCCGCCTCCAGCAAAATCTCGGCGACCTCTTGCTCTCGGCGCGGTCCGAGTCTCGTGCGAACGGCTGATACGGTGATCGCCGCGGCCGGCTGGCGATCGGGGGTCTTGATCCAGGTGGACAGCGATTTCGTTCCCTGCACCAGACCGGCCTCGCGCAGATTGTAGCCTCTGCGCTTGGCCAAGGCGATTTGTGAAAGCACCGTCGCCACGCTGGTGCGATACCCGGCAAACCGCACTTCATTGGCAGTCACGATCTTGCGTGCGTCGGGCGTCGGCATCGCGGCAAGAATCGCAACACCTGCACTGCTGACGCCGAGCGGACGTCTGGCGCCGACTTCGATCGACAGCACCTGGATCGGATAGAAGCCGATCCTGCGATCGACGCATAGCGTATCATTGCCGGTACGTACCGTCAGGAACAATGTGTCGCCGACCCGCTGCGAGGTTCGCGCCAGGATATCGTCCGCTGCGGCAAGCAGGGGTGAACGCGAGGGGCGCGCCAGCGCCAATTCCGGCACCTGTCCGCCGATCGCATAGCGGCCGGTCTTCTCGTGCCGTTCGACGATGCCTTCCTCGATCAGCACGTGAACGATCCGGTGCACCGTCGGCCGCGTCAGCCCGGTCGCCTGCACCACTTCGGTAAGCGGTACTCCGCTCTCCCTGCCAGCGGCGAGGATGCGCAGCACCATCAGCGCTCGCCGGATCGCCTGGGCACCTTGCCTCGGTTCCGTGGTCATGGCTTGCTGTCCATAATGTGGACAGAATTGGCGCAAAGCCGTCGACAAGTAAAGCCCGCTCGCCGAATGATCTCGCATCGCATCGAGGCGTCGGCTAGACGATCCCGATCGGACACTCAACGAGAACAGGGTGGAGACCTCATCCGCCGCGGCTTTGGGAGGATGTCACATGAGGTTTCTCGCTGTTGCGGTCGCTGCCATCGCGGCGATAGCAGCTGGACCCGTCGCAGCCCAGACATGGCCGGATCGCAATGTCCGCTTGATCGTGCCATATCCCGCCGGCGGCAATGTCGACAGCGCTGCCCGCATCGTGGCTGACAAGCTGCAGCAACGGCTCGGGCAGGCTTTCATCGTCGAGAACAAGTCCGGCGCCGGTGGCCTGATCGCGGGCGAGACGTTCGCGAAATCGGCGAAGGATGGCTACACGCTGTTCATTGGTGCCAACGGCCCGGTGCTGTTCGCCCCCGAGATCAACAAGCGCGAGGCCTATGTCTGGAAACGGGATTTCCTCCCGATCACGACCATCTCGATGACGCCCTTGGTGCTCGAGGTTCATCCCTCCGTTCAGGCAAAGACGTTGAAGGAGTTTCTGGACCTGGCGCGCCGCGAGCCGGGCAAGCTCACGATGGCGTCCCCGGGAGCGGGGACGACCAATCATTTGCTCAGCGAACTGGCGCAATCGGAACTCGGCCTGCAATGGGTCACAGTGCATTACCGTGGCAACGCGCCGGCGACCAATGACTTGATCGGCGGGCAGGTGCAGTTTGCGTTCGACCAGGTTTCCGTCGCGCTGCCCTTCGTCAAGAGCGGCGCGGTCCGTGTGCTTGCAGTCACCAGCGCGCATCGCCTCGCCTCGATGCCCGACGTGCAGACCTTCGCCGAACTCGGCTACAAGGATTTCGATGCGCAGACCTTCACCGGCCTGTTCGCGCCGGCCGGTACGCCTGATGCGATCGTAACGAAGCTGCACGACACCATGGCGGAGATCCTGAAGGATCCCGCGGTCGTCGAGAAATTCGACAAGCTCGGCGCCGAGGCCGTCGCGATGTCACCTGTGGAGTTCACGGCCTATTTGACACGCGAAGACGCCAAGTGGATTCCCATCGTCCGCAAGGCGAACATCCGGGCCGATTGAGGCCGGCGCGCATACGCCAGTCAAGCTTCGAGGCAGCATGCAGATTGACCCCTCAGAACTCGGCGCGGAACGCATCTACCGGCTGATGACCGGCATCGTCGTGCCGCGGCCGATCGCCTGGGTGACCAGCATGTCGCGCAAAGGTGTGCTCAATCTCGCCCCCTTCAGCGCCTTCACCTTTGTCTCGCAGAAGCCGCCGATGCTCGCCATCAGCATCGGCCGCAAGGCCGGCGTCTACAAGGACACCGCGCATAATATTCTCGATACCGAAGAATACGTCATTCACATCGCCGACACGCCGCTGATGACGGCATTGCATGAGAGTTCGGTCGAGCATCCGCCCGAGGTGAGCGAAGTCGAATTGCTCAAGCTCGAGACCGTGCCGAGCGAACGCATCAAGGTGCCGCGGCCCGCCGCGCCGCCGGTCGCCATGGAATGCCGGTTTCACCAATGTCTCGAATTCGGCGAGGCTCGCAGCCGGCTGATTGTCGGCGAGGTCCTGATGTTTCATCTCCGGGATGGGCTCGTGAACGACGGCAAGGTGGAAACCGAGGCGCTTGATCCGATCGCGCGTATTGCAGGGCCACGTTATGCCCGGCTCGGAGAGATCGTCACCCTGCGCGCTGTGTTCCAGGCACCGAAGTCGACCGATTGAGATCGTATACCAGTAAGACAGATATGACCGAACAATCCTCGCTTTCCGCAATCGGCAGCTACACGACCGGCGAGCGCGCCGCGATCATCTTCTCCTGCATGCTGGGCTTTGCGCTCGATCTCTACGACGTGCTCATCATGCCGTTCCTGATGAGCTCGATACAGTCGTCGCTAGGCATTTCGCTGACCCAGGTCGCGAGCGTGACGAGCCTGACCTTGATCGGGTCGGTGATCGGCGGCGCGCTATTCGGCTGGCTCGGCGACCGCATTGGTCGCAAGCAGGCACTGCAGCTCACGCTCGGCGTGTTCGCCGCCGGGTCGATCGCATCGGCGTTCGCCTGGGACTATTGGAGCCTGGCATTGCTCCGCTTCATCACCGGCATCGGGCTCGGCGGCGAATGGGGCGCCGGCATGGTGCTGTTCAATGAGGCCTGGAACAAGGATCGGCGCGGTATCGGCAGCGCCTTCATCCAGCGCAGCGCGGTCGTCGCGAGCGCCGGCGCCTCGATCATCGGGGTCTGGGCCACCACGTCGTTCAGCGTGGAATGGGGATGGCGTATTGCGCTCCTGACCGGTGGCTCGCCGATCCTGCTGATGATCTTCATCCGCTTCTTCATGCCGGAATCCAAGGCGTGGCTGCAGTTCGATCGCGCGCGCAAGAGCGGCTTGGTCGAGCGAAAGGTCAAGACCACCAATACGATGCTGCTGATGTTCCAGGGCCGGTTGCTGCCGATCTCGCTGATGTGCCTGGCGTGGATGATGGCCTACATGTTCTGCTATTACGGGATCGTCGTCTTCATGCCGACACTGATGCAGAAGTCGCTCGGTGCGCCGCCTGAAGTCGTGCGCAACATCTCCGTGATCGCCTCCGTCGTCGGCGGCTGCTCGTATATCAGCATGGGCCTGCTCAACGACGCCTTCGGCCGGCGGTTCGGCGCGCTGTTGCCGGGTCTTGCGTGGGGCGCGATGGCCTGCGGCCTCTATGTCTTTGCGCATGACAGGTTCGCCGGCAGTCTGTTTGGCTTCCCGATGTTCTGGGTTTACATCGCCTTCGTGATCGGCAACTCGGCGCTCGGCGTGGTCGGCACCTGGCTGTCGGAAATCTATCCGATCGAAGTGCGCTCGACCGCGGTATCCTTCATCTACATGGCGGGCCGCGGCATCGGCAGCTTTGCGCCGATCGTCGTTCCGCTGGCGGCCGGTTGGTTCGGTGGCCAGCTTGCGCTCGGCATGATGATCGCCGTGCCCGCCATCGTCATCTTCCTGGCGATGACCCTGTCCTTGCCCGAGACGCGCGGGCGCGAACTGGCGGCCGCCGGTGCCCAGCGTAGCGGCCAGACCGCGTGAAACTCTCGCCGAAGGAAAGCATGCGATGCGACTATTGAGCTATCTCGTGAATGGCCAGCCACATTATGGTGTGGCTGATGACGATGGGGTCGTCGATCTGACGGTACGGATCGGCGCAGAATTTCCCGATCTGAAGACGCTGATCGCACGCGATGGCCTTTCGTCGGCCCGGCAGGCTTCGGCCGGCCAGCGTCCCGATCATGCGCTGGACGAATTGACGCTGCTGCCGCCAGTATTGGCGCCGGAAAAGTTCTGGTGCATTGGCGTGAACTACAAGGACCGCAACGCCGAATACAAGGACAACTCGGACCTGCCGAAATATCCGAGCCTGTTCGTACGCAATTCCTCGTCGATGGTCGGATCGGGGCAGGGGATCGAGAAGCCGAAAGTCTCCGACCAACTCGACTATGAGGGCGAACTGGTCATCGTGATCGGCAAGCAGGGTCGGCACATCGCGCGTGAAGACGCCTTCTCGCATATCTTCGGCATGACGCTGTGCAACGAGGGCAGTGTGCGAGACTGGCTGCATCATGGCAAGTTCAACGTCACGCAGGGCAAGAATTTCGATCGCTCCGGCAGCATCGGCCCCTGGATTGTGACGTCGGATGAATGCGATCCGCGAGGACCGCACGACATTATCACCCGCGTCAATGGCGAGGTCAGGCAGCAGGACAGTACCGAGCGGCTGATGTTCCCGTTCGATTTCCTCATCGCCTATCTCTCCACATTTGCGACCCTGAAGCCCGGCGACATGATCGCGACCGGTACGCCGACCGGCGCCGGCGCCCGGTTCGATCCGCCGCGTTGGCTCAAACCCGGTGATGTGGTCGAGGTGGAGTCGTCGCGGATCGGCGTGCTGCGCAACGCGGTGGTTGCGGAGCAATAGCGCCATGCTCGATCCCTCCATCATCCGGCACCTCGCAGAGCGGCTTGACGAGGCCGAACGGGCCAAGACACTCATCACCATGTTCACGCGCGAGCATCCCGATCTCACGATCGAGGATGCCTATGCGATCCAGCGCGCCTGGACGCGTCTGCAGCTCGATCGTGGCCGCGTCATCAAGGGCCACAAGATCGGCCTGACCTCGAAAGCGATGCAGAACGCGGTCGGCATCGCCGAGCCCGATTATGGCGTTCTGTTCGCCGACATGTTCTATCCGGATGCGAGCGCGATCCCGTTCGATCGCTTCCATGCGCCGCGGATCGAGGTCGAGCTTGCCTTCGTGCTGAAGGCGCCGCTGCGTGGCCCGGACTGCTCCATCTTCGACGTACTCAACGCCACCGATTACGTGACGCCCGCGCTCGAAATCCTCGAGACCCGCATACATCGCGTCGATCCCGAGACCGGCCAGACCCGTAAGGTCATGGACACGATTTCGGACAATGCCGCCAATGCCGCTCTCGTGCTCGGCGGCCGTCCGTTCCGGCCGCTCGAGGCGGATCTACGCTGGATCGGCGCGCTGCTGTTCAGAAATGGACAGGTCGAGGAGACCGGACTTGCCGCCGGCGTGCTCAACCATCCGGCCAACGGCATCGCCTGGCTCGCCAATCGCCTGGCACCGCATGACGAGCAATTGGGGGCCGGCGAAGTCGTGCTCGCCGGATCGTTCACGCGACCGGTCGATATCCGCCGCGGAGATACCTTCCACGCCGATTACGGACCATTCGGCTCGGTGTCCTGCCAATTTGTCTGAACCAGACCAGCAGAGGGAAAGCGATGACCGGTCAAGCACGGCGCAGAAGCGTCCACATCGGCGGCTTTAAGCACGCCAATCCGATCCCGAACGCCTCTCGCATCGGCAATCTCGTGATGTCCGGCGTTATCCTCGGCCGCGATCCCGCGACCGGAGCGATGCCGGAGAGCCTGGAGGCGCAATGCGCCAACATGTTCGCGCATATGAAGGCGACCGTCGAGGCCGCCGGTGGCAGCACCGACGACATCATCAAGATGACGGTCTGGCTCAAGGACCGTTCGCAGCGCGGGCCTGTCAACGCCGAATGGCTGAAGATGTTTCCCGACGAGCACTCACGCCCCGCGCGTCATGCGCTGCCGATGGACATGGAAGGCGGTGCGCTGGTGCAGTGCGATTTCACCGCCGTGATTGACTAAGGAGTTTGCCGTGCCGACCTACTTGCCCTTCGATCCGAATCCGCGCCGGCCTTCGAAGCTGCCGCCGCCAAAGACTGTCGACAGCCAGTTTCACGTGCTTGGGCCGCTGGAGAAATATCCGGTACGTCCGGGCGCTGCCTATCAGATGCCGACCGCAACCTGGGAGGCGGCGCTGCGGATGCATAAGGCGCTCGGGATCGAGCGCGGCGTGATCGTGCAGACCACGACCTATGGCGCGGACCACACGGTCGTGCTCGATGGTCTCGCGGCAATGGGCCCGAACTATCGCGGCTGTGCCAACGCGCTGGTGTTTGCCGAGGCCGATGATGCCTACCTCGCCAAGCTGCATGAGGCAGGGGTCCGCGGCGCGCGCTTCAGTTTCCGTCAGGAACTTGGGGCTGTGCTGTCGGACAAGGATTTTGCGCGGGCGATCGCGCGCATCCGCGAGCTCGGCTGGTACGTCAAGATCCAGCCGGAGAAGGACGGCATCATCTCCAGCGTCGAGAAGTACCAATCCCTCGACGTGCCGGTGCTGATCGATCACATGGCGCGTCCCGACCCGACCCGCGGCAAGAACGATCCGAATCTACAGAAGATGCTTGAGCTGCTGTCGAAGGGCAATTTCTGGGTCATGCTGTCGCTCGGGGAAAAGACCTCGAAGGCCGGTCCGCCCTGGGAAGATGTCATCCCCATCGCGCGCACCTATATCGAGGCCGCGCCGGACCGCTGCATCTGGGCCACCGACTGGCCGCATCCGGTTTCGGTCGTGCAGCCGCCCAACGACGCCGATCTTCTCGAACTCATGTACAAGTATGCGCCTGACGAGACGACCTTGGAAAAGATCCTTGTTCACAATCCGGCAAAACTATTCGGATTCTAGAGCTCGGCCTCGGGGCATCCTGCTTACGATCTGCCACGCGTGGTTGCGCCCGCCGATCTGGCGGTCGCCGCGCTCCTGGCGTTGTGCTTCCCAGTCAACGGCGCGATAAGCGAGTCACGTGCGCTTTGGGGTAACAGGGCAAGTCGAGCAGGGTTTGCGAAAAGGATCCGGCTGCTTGAACTCTATCCCGGAGCGGACACATTGCTGTGCCGCCTCAGATGGATCGTTGGGCTATTGCTCAACTGATGAGCATATGATCCTATTGTGGGATGGAACCCAGCCTCCTGCAGCCTGATCTGGTCATCTTCGACTGCGATGGCGTCCTCGTGGATAGCGAGATATTGAGCTGTCAGTGCCTGTCAGAGGTCCTTGGCGAGTTCGGCATCGAGCTCAGCAGGGATGATGCCCTCGAACTGTTTCTTGGCCGCAGCACGACGGCCATCCTGCAACACTACCAGGCGGACCAACGCCTCGTTCCCGAGAACTTTCTGGTCGCGTTGAAGGCGCGGGTGCTGCAACGGTTCAGGCGTTCGCTGCGGCCTGTCCTTGGAGTGGGGTCATTGATCTCCGGCCTGCAAATGCCGTTTTGTGTTGCATCGTCCAGCGATCTCGACCGGGTATCGCTTTCGCTGGCATTGACCGGTCTGGCGCCGCATTTCGGCGACAGGGTGTACACGGCGCAGATGGTGGCGCGCGGCAAGCCGGCCCCCGACCTTTTTCTCTATGCGGCTGGGCAGATGCGCGCCGCGCCGCAGCGCACGCTTGTCATCGAAGACAGTGTCAGCGGCGTGACCGCAGCAAAGGCCGCCGGCATGACCGTATGGGGCTTTATCGGTGGCAGTCACTACCAGTCTAGTGATCGGCATAGCAAGCTGCGCGATGCCGGCGCAGATCGTGTCTTTGACCGGATGGCGGACTTCTGGGACGAAAGATAGCGGGCTTTCATGGCAGCACTGGAGAACGAGAAATCCCGTCTTGACGACGCCGCGCGCGCCGGCTGGCTCTATTTCATCGCCGGCCATACGCAGGATGAGATCGCGAAGATGCTGCAGGTCTCGCGCGCGTCCGCGCAGCGTCTGGTATCGCTTTGCCTCGCAGAACGCCTGATCACCTTCCGCCTCGAACATCCTATTGCCGCATGCATGGAACTGGCGTCGAAGCTCAAGGATCGCTTCGATCTCGTTCACTGCGAGGTGGTGCCGTCGGACCCGGCATCGCCGCATTCCACTGCCGGCATCGCGGAACGTTGCGCCAACCTGCTGGACTCAACCCTGCGCCTGGAAACCCCGGTCATTGTCGCATTGGGCACCGGGCGCGCGGTGCGCGCTGCAGTGGAGCGAGTCACGCCGATCGAGCGGCCGAATCACCAGATCGTCTCGCTGGTCGGAAACATCTCGGCGGACGGCTCGGCGAGTTTCTTCGATACGGTGGGACGCCTTGCCGATCGCACCGGTGCCCGCCACTATCCGATGCCTCTGCCATTCCTGATGTCGACGGAAGACGAGCGCAACCGCATGAACCGGATCGAGCCAATCGCCAAGATCCAGGCGATTGCCGCGAGAGCCGACCTGCGTCTCATCGGCATCGGTCAGATGGACCAGAAGGCCCAGGTGCATGTTGACGGCTTCGTCAGCCGCGAAGAGCTGTTCGAGATGATGCGGCTTGGCGCCATCGGCGAAGTCACGGGTTGGGCCTATGACGCCAAGGGCCGGCTCATCAAGGGGGGCACGAACAAGCGGTTGACCAGTATCCCCCCGCAAGTGCCGGCGCGGACCACTACGATCGCCGCGGCGATCGGGCAGGCCAAGGTTCCGGCGATTAGCGCCGCGCTGATTGGACGCCTCGTCAACGGTCTCATCACCGACGAAGCAACGGCCCGGGCTATCCTCGATCGATAGCGGCGGCACGATCGTCGTGCCTTCCTGAACAAAACGGATTTTCTCTCTGGCGCTGCGGGCAGCCGGATCGCGTGCGTCAGCTTGACAAGCTGAAACGTTGATGTGAACATACGCCCAACGCGTGGGCATATGCTCAAACGCGATGATGGGAGGTTACCGTGAAAAACGTCCATGGCGCCCTTCTGGGCGCGGCTGCGCTCTTGCTCTCAACTCCCTCACTCGCCCAGACCGCCCTGACGATTGCCACCGTCAACAACGGCGACATGATCCGCATGCAGGGATTGACGAGCGACTTCACCAGCAAAAATCCGGACATCACGGTCAAATGGGTGACGCTCGAGGAGAACGTGCTGCGCCAGCGCGTCACCACCGATATCGCGACCAAGGGCGGCCAGTTCGACGTCCTGACCATCGGCACCTATGAGGTGCCGATCTGGGCCAAGAAGAACTGGCTGGTGCCGCTCGACAAGCTCGGCGCCGACTACGACGTCGCCGATCTCTTGCCGAGGATCAAGGACGCGGTGTCCGTCTCCGGCAAGCTTTATGCGGCGCCGTTCTATGGCGAAAGCTCGATGACCATGTATCGCACCGACCTGTTCCAGAAGGCCGGGCTTACCATGCCCGAAAATCCGAGCTGGGATTTCGTGATCAGTGCGGCCAAGAAGCTGACCGATAAGGAGGCCGGCGTTTACGGCATCTGCCTGCGTGGCAAGGCCGGCTGGGGTGAGAACATGGCGTTTCTCACCGCCATGGCCAATTCCTACGGTGCACGCTGGTTCGACGAGAAGTGGGTGCCGCAGTTCGACAAGCCCGAATGGAAGAAGACACTGGCGACCTATGTCGATCTGATGAAGGAGGCGGGGCCTCCCGGCGCCAGTTCGAACGGCTTCAACGAAAACCTGGCGCTGTTCAATGCCGGCAAATGCGCGATGTGGATCGATGCAACGGTTGCGGCGTCGTTTGTGACCAATCCAAAGGACTCCACGGTCGCCGACAAGGTCGGCTTTGCGCTCGCGCCGAACGCCGGGCTTGGCAAGAACGCGAACTGGCTGTGGGCCTGGAACCTCGCGATTCCCGCCGGCTCCAAGAAGGTCGAGGCCGCAGAAAAGTTCATCGCCTGGGCGACCGGCAAGGACTACGCAAAACTGGTTGCGTCGAAGGAGGGCTGGGCCAACGTGCCACCGGGTACGCGAACGTCGCTGTACCAGAACCCTGACTACCTGAAAGTCGCGCCGTTCGCCAGATTGACGCTGGCGTCGATCGATGCCGCCGATCCGAACAAGCCGACGGTGCAACCGGCGCCTTACGTTGGCGTGCAGTATGCGGCGATCCCGGAATTCCAGGGTATCGGCACCTCGGTCGGCCAGCAGTTCTCCGCGGCGCTGTCGGGCTCGACCAGCGTGGACGCGGCGTTGTCGGCGGCGCAGGCGTCGACGGAGCGGGAAATGAAGCGCGCCGGCTACATCAAATAGGTGGCTCCCTTGGCTCAGACTCCCGAGCTAAGCCCCTCGCAGCCATCCGGCAGCTTGCACCGGATGGCTGCACCGGCTTTGCAGTCGACGGAAACGGGAACCGGGACCCGACAAACGCAACTGCTCGCACGGATGCTGCTGACGCCAGCGGTCGCGCTGCTGTTCATCTGGATGATCGTCCCCTTGGCGTTGACGATCTATTTCTCGCTGCTGCATTACAATCTGCTCGACTCCGAATCCGCTCAGTTCGTCGGCTTTGAGAATTTTCGCTATTTCCTGACCGATCCGGCTTTCCTCGCTTCGCTGCAGAACACACTGGTTCTGGTCGGGTCCGTGCTTGGACTGACCATCCTGCTTGGAATTCCGCTCGCGCTGTTGCTCGACCAGCCGGTCATCGGCCGCAACATCGTGCGGCTGATGGTGATCGCGCCATTCTTCGTGATGCCGACGGTCAGCGCCCTGATCTGGAAGAACCTTCTGATGCATCCGGTGTCTGGCCTGTTCGCCTGGATCGCAAAGCTGTTCGGCGCGCCACCGATCGACTGGTTCAACGACGTGCCGCTATTCGCAATCATCCTGATCGTCTCCTGGCAATGGCTGCCGTTTGCAACGCTGATCCTTCTGACGGCGCTGCAATCTCTCGATGAGGAGCAGAAGGAGGCGGCTGAGATGGACGGCGCCGGCGCGCTGTCGACCTTCATCCACATCACGCTGCCGCATCTGGCCCGACCGATCACTGTCGTGATCCTGATCGAGACGATTTTCCTTCTGACCGTGTTCGCCGAGATCTTCGTCACCACCGGCGGAGGACCGGGATTGCAGACCACCAACATCGCCTTCCTGATCTATTCGCAGGCGCTGATCCAGTATGATGTCGGCGGTGCCTCCGCGGGCGGGTTGGTGGCAGTGGTAATCGCCAACATCGTGGCTTTCTTCCTGGTCAGGATCGTCGGCCGGAATTTGGAGGCCTGACGCATGGCGCGGATGGCAACAAGCAGGCATGTGGCGGTCTCGACCATTGCGGCGTGGCTGGTCGGCTTCCTGATCTTCTTCCCGATCCTGTGGATGGTGCTGGCGAGCTTCAAGACCGAACTCGATGCCTTCGCCATACCGCCAAAATTCCTGTTCTTTCACTGGACCACGGAAAATTATGCCGCCGTGCAGGAGCGCAGCGACTATGTCCATCATGCGCTCAACTCCATCATTGTGGCAGGCGGCTCGACGCTGATTGCGCTGCTGATTGCGATTCCCGCCGCGTGGTCGATGGCGTTCTCGCCGACCAAACGCACCAAGGATGTGCTGCTCTGGATGCTATCGACAAAGATGATGCCGCCGGTCGGCGTGCTGGTGCCGATCTACCTGATCTACCGCGATTTCGGCTTGCTCGATACTTTGACTGGTCTCGTCTTCATCCTCTGCCTCGGCAATCTGCCGATCGTGATCTGGATGCTGTTTACCTATTTCAAGGAAATCCCGAAGGACATCCTCGAAGCCGCACGCATGGACGGAGCAACGATCAGCCGCGAACTCGTCTATGTGCTGACGCCGATGGCCGTACCGGGGCTTGCATCAACGTTGCTCTTGAATTTGATCCTCGCCTGGAACGAGGCGTTCTGGACGTTGAACCTCTCGACGCTGCAGGCCGCGCCGCTGACCGTGTTCATCGCGTCCTATTCGAGTCCCGAGGGGCTGTTCTGGGCCAAGCTCTCGGCCGCTTCCACGCTCGCGATCGCGCCGATCCTGGTGCTCGGCTGGTTCAGCCAGCGCCAGCTCGTCCGCGGCCTGACTTTTGGCGCGGTCAAGTAAAACGGAAAGGCTGGAGCCATGGGTCAGATCACGCTTCAGAATGTCCAGAAATCGTTCGGGCCCGTTCACATCATCAAGGGCGCCGATCTGGATATCTCGGATGGTTCCTTTGTCGTTTTCGTCGGCCCCTCCGGCTGCGGCAAGACCACTCTTCTCCGCCTGATCGCCGGGCTCGAGGACGTCAGCGGCGGCAATATCCTGATCGACGGCAAGAACGTCGTCGACGTTCCACCCGCTAAGCGCGGCTTGTCGATGGTCTTCCAATCCTATGCGCTCTATCCGCATATGAGCGTGCGCGGCAACATCGCCTTCGGCCTGAAGATGGCGGGTCTGCCGAAAGCCGAGATCAACCGGAAGGTGGAGGCCGCGGCAGCAACCCTTAATCTGACGCCGTACCTCGATAGAAAGCCGCGCGAATTGTCGGGCGGCCAGCGCCAGCGCGTCGCGATCGGGCGCGCCATCGTCCGTGAGCCGAAGGCGTTTCTGTTCGACGAACCGCTGTCCAACCTCGACGCCGCGCTGCGCGTGCAGATGCGCCTGGAGGTCACGCGGCTGCAGAAGCAGCTTGGCACGACGGCCATCTATGTCACGCACGACCAGGTGGAGGCGATGACAATGGCGGACAAGATTGTGGTGCTCAATGGCGGCAAGATCGAGCAATACGGGACGCCGCTCGAACTCTACGAAAAGCCGGCCAATCTGTTCGTCGCCGGCTTCATCGGCTCGCCGAAAATGAACTTCATCTCCGGCGAGGTCGCAGGCCGCCATGACGCGGCCACCATTGGCGTTCGCCCCGAGCACCTGAAAATCGCGCGCGACGGCGAGGGATGGCCGGGAAACATCATGGTCGCCGAACATCTCGGCAGCGACACCTTTCTTTATGTCGACGCTGGCGCAATCGGAACACTCACCGCGCGCCACGTCGGCGAGCTCAATTTGAGCGCCGGCGACCGCGTCCTGCTGTCGCCGGATCCCGGCCGCCTGCATCGGTTCGATGAAAGCGGAAAATCGCTGCGGGCTTAACAGGAAGACCAAGATGTATCTGGAAAAATTCAAACTACCCGGCAAGACCGCAGTCGTAACCGGGGGCGGGCAGGGGATCGGCCTCGCCTGTGCCGAGGCGCTGGCCGAGGCCGGCGCGAGGGTTGTGATTGCCGATCGCGATGCGGCGGTAGCCGGCGAAGCGGGTGCCTATTTGAGCGGGAAGAGCTATCAGGCCGAGGTCGCGGTCGTGGACGTGACGGATTCACGGCGCGTTACCGAGATTGCCGACGAACTCGTCGCTCGCTACGGCCGGGTCGATGTCCTCGTCAACAATGCCGGCATCGCGCGCAGCGAGACTCCGGCCGAAACCGTGACCGACGAGCACTGGCTGAATGTCATCGACGTCAATCTCAACGGCACCTTCTGGTGCTGCCGCGCCTTCGGCAAGCACATGCTTCAGGCGCGGACGGGCAATATCGTCAATATCGGCTCGATGTCCGGTTTCATCGTCAATAAGCCGCAGGAGCAGTGCTACTACAACGCCTCCAAGGCTGCGGTGCACCATCTGACCAAATCGCTCGCAGCCGAATGGGGCGCGCGCGGCGTGCGCGTCAACGCGGTGGCGCCGACCTACATCGAGACGCCCCTGAACGCATTCGTGAAGGACAACCCCCGCATGTACGACGCCTGGATCGGCGGCACCCCGATGGCGCGGATGGGGCAGGTGGAGGAGATCGCCTCGGTGGTCCTGTTCCTGTCATCGGAAGCGGCCAGCCTCATGACGGGAAGCATCGTTCTTGTCGATGGTGGCTATACTTGCTGGTAAGCTTGCGTCAAAACTGACGGGAGCGAACATGCGGCAAGCCTTCATCGGCATCGACGTCGGAACCTCCAGCACGCGCGCGGGCATCTTCGACGAAAACGGAGTCCTGCTCGCAACTGCAAAACACCCGATCGCGGTCTGGCACGAGGCAGGCGACATTGTCGAGCAGTCGTCGTCAGACATCTGGGCGGCCAGCGTCTCGGCCGTCCGCAGCGCGATGGCAGAAGCCGCGATATCGCCGGAGCTCGTGAAGGGCGTTGGCTTCGACGCGACCTGCTCGCTGGTCGTGCTCGATCGGCATGGCGGACCGCTGACGGTGAGTACATCCGGCGACAAGCAGCGCAATGTCATCGTCTGGATGGATCATCGCGCGATCGAGGAAGCGCGGCTGATCAACGACACGCAGGATGAGGTGCTGCGCTATGTCGGCGGCTCCATCTCGCCCGAGATGGAGATGCCGAAGCTGCTCTGGCTGAAGCGGCACTTGCGCGACAGTTTTGATCGCGCCGGGCATTTCTTCGACCTAGCCGACTTCCTCTCGTGGCGCGCGACAGGGTCGCTCGCGCGCTCGACCTGCACGGTGACCTGCAAGTGGAACTACCTCGCGCATGAAGGGCGTTGGAGCGCGACATATTTTCAGCGGGTAGGCTTGCAGGAATTCGTCGAGGACGAATATCGCAGGATCGGCACCGAGATCGTCGCTCCGGGAACGCCGCTGGGGTTGGGCCTAACGGAACAGGCGGCGCGAGATTTCGGGCTGAGACCGGGGACGCCGGTCGGCGCCTCGTTGATCGATGCGCACGCCGGCGGGCTCGGCGCGATCGGCGGCCGGGACGCATCGGGTGCTGAAGTCGATGTCTGCGATCGCCTCGCCTACATCATGGGGACCTCCGCCTGCATCATGGCGACAACGGTCGATCCCTGTTTTGTACCCGGCGTGTGGGGACCGTATTACTCGGGCATGGTGCCCGGCTTCTGGCTCAACGAAGGCGGACAATCGGCGGCGGGTGCTGCGATCGATTATTTGATCCGCTCCCATCCCGCCTACACTGAGGCAAGCGACGCGGCAAGGCGGAACGGCGTGGAGATCATCCAGATCCTCGAGGAGCGGATCATGGCCCGTGCTGGGCAGGCGAGCAGGGCCGCACTGCTGGCGCGCGACCTTCATGTGCTGCCGGATTTCCTCGGCAACCGCTCGCCTTATGCCGATCCCGATACGCGCGCCGTCATTGCCGGCCTCGATCTCGATACGGATATCTGCGCGATGGAGCGTCTGTTCGCGGCGGGGTTGTGCGGGCTCGCCTATGGCCTCGCCGACGTCATCGATGCCTTCAAGGCGCAGGGGGTCAACAGCAAGCTCATCGTCATGGGCGGCGGCGCAGGAAGGAGCCCGCTGGTGCGGCAGATCATGGCCGATACGACCGGCCTCACGGTGGCACTGCCGCAAACGGCGGAGCCGGTCCTGCTCGGCGCGGCCATGCTCGGCGCCGTCGCTGCCGGCGCATATGCCTCGCTCGGCGAGACCATGGCCGCGATGTCGGCGCTCGGTCGCCTGACCGAGCCGGCCGCGCCGGGCATGGAAGAATTCCACCGGCGAAAGCGCGAGGTCTACAGGTTGTTGCGCGAGCTTGATCGCGGAAGCCGTGAGGCGATGCGCGGTTTTGAGATCATCTCGAAAGGTCGCGAACGATGCTGCTGAGCTGTGGCGATGCGCTGATCGATTTTGTGCCGGTTACGACCGCAGACGGTCACGAAGCGGTACGACCGGCAGTCGGCGGGTCTTGCCTCAACGTCGCGGTCGGACTGGCGCGGCTTGGCGCGCCGACCGGCTTTGTCGGTGGCGTCTCGACCGATCTGTTCGGCCGCATGATCGCCGACCACGCCGCCGCATCCGGCGTCGACCTTCGCTATGCCACCCGCAGCGATCGCCAGACCACGCTTGCTTTCGTCCGAATGGTCGCGGGCGAGTCGCAATATGCGTTTTATGACGCGGAGACGGCCACCCGGGAATGGACCTATTCGCACGGCAAAATTCCATTCGAGACGATCGAGGCCGTCCACATCGGCTCAACGACGCTGGTCAACGAGAGGGGAGCCGCGGAAACCGCCGCGATGGTCGCCGATGCCAAATCATCGGCGACGATTTCGTTCGACCCTAACTGCAGGCCCAATCTGGTCAAGGACAAGACAGCCTATCTCGCGCGCATGGACGGGTTTGTCGACAGCGCGGACATCGTTCGCATGTCGGACGTTGACTTTGACTATCTCTACGGGAAAGAGGCTTACGCGGCGAAGGCGGAAGAGTTCCTGGCTGGAGGCGGCAGCCTGTTTGTCGTCACCCGCGGAACGAAGGGAGCCCAGGCCTGGCATTCGGCGGCCGGTGCCATCGAAGTCGGGTCACCCGCGATCACCGTCGTGGACACGATCGGCGCAGGCGACAGCTTTCAGGCCGCGCTGCTGTTTGCGCTGCATAAGCAGGGCAGACTCGGCAGGAGCGGACTGAGGGACACCAACGCGAACGAGCTTCGCCGCGCGCTGGCACTTGCCTGCGGTTGCGCTGCGCTGACCTGCACGCGGGTTGGGGCAGATCCGCCCCGCAGCAACGAAGTTGCTTGGACGTCTTAGAGGCGTTGGGCGCCTCTAGGTGCAAGGCGGCTTAGGCGACTGCAATAAACATCGCGACGCTCGAAGGATACGCGCGGCCAATAATGACGTTATGCCACCGGTCAGCCAACCCTCATTTTGTTAAATCGTTTCATTGACAGGCCGTCTATAACGGCACATAGTCTCTAACCAAGTGCTGAAAGAACAATCAGAGGGAAGGGACGCCGACGCCCGGGCTGGGTGCAGACTTCGCTCAAGCGGCCAAGCTAGAATAATTACAAAGCAAGATCAATATATTGCGTGAATGTTGCGTCCATCCTCTGATGGGTGACGCGACTGCGCGAAGCTAAGTGTCGCGCGCCTCGCAACGCGCGCTGGCAGAAAAACAAGCAAAAATAAATGAAACGATCCATAGCGGGAGGGTGGAAATGAAGATAACGCGTCGTGACTTGCTGTTGGCCGGCGCCGCAATCAGCGCTTCGAGTGTCGTGTGCGGGCCGTCCGCGCTCGCCGCCGGACCGGAGCTCAAACTGGGCGTCGTCGGTGTGCTTTCCGGGCCGGCTGCGCAGTGGGGACTCGCCCTCAAGGGCGCGGCGGAGTTCGCCGCTGCGGAGGCCAATCGCGACGGCCTGGTCAAGATCGACGGCGCGCCCTGTCAAGTCAGTGTCGTTGCGATCGATAGCAAATACACCGCAGAGGGCGCCGCCGCGGCAGCAAATACGCTCGCGGGGCAGGGCGTGAAATTCATCATCGGTCCCATCGGTTCACCCGAACTCACCGGGCTGAAGCCCATCGCCAAACGCAATTCGATGCTGGTGATGGGCAATGGCTACGCCAAGGATGCGCTCGGTCCGCAGTGGCCGTTGGTGTTCCATGTCGGCCCTGGTCCGTCGGGATGGGCCGATCCGATCATCAAGATCGCAAAGCAGAAATTCGGCATCAAGAGCGTTGTCCTCGTTGCTCCGAACGACCAGGGGGGCACGGATATCGCAAGCGTCGATGCGGACGCCTACAAGAAGAACAGTATCGCTGCGACTGAGGAGTACTACCAGCGCGGCACCACCAATTTTGCGCCGATCGTGACGCGCATCATGAACGCAAAACCGGAGGCCGTGGATCTTGCGTCCTCGCCGCCCGGCGACGCCGGCATCATGGTCAAGCAATTGCGCCAAGCCGGGTTCGAAGGACCGATCGGGCGCCTCGGTGGCCCAGGCTATGGCGAGATCTCGCGGGTTGCCGGCGGCGACGCCGTGCTGAAGGACTTCTATTGGTACGAGCCGGTTCTGGTCGACGAGAAGGTCCAACTGATCGCCGACGAATACAAGAAGCTGTTCGGCACCGAGCGGCCCGAGAACAATCTGTTCTTCCAGTGGGTGTCCGGCGCCCGCATGGTCATAAAGGCGATCGCGAAAGCGGGCACGACCACCGACACCGAAAAGGTGGCCCAGGCTCTCCGTGCATTGCCCGTGGACGATCCAAATGTCGGTTCAGGGCATTGGATCGGCAAGGAATTCTTCGGCATCAACCAGGAGCTATCGTTCCCCTTCGGCGTGGGACTGGTCACCGACGGAAAATTGCAGCCGATCGTTCCGGTCGCAGCGGCCACGGGCAAGTAGCGGAGTTCCTGTGGAAGGCATCGTCGCCACCGGCCTCATCGGCATCAGCCTGGGCGCGCAGTATGCGCTGCTCGCCCTCGGCTTCACCCTGATCTTCGGCATTCTCGGCGTGGTCAATTTCGCCCATGGCGGATTCTACGTGCTCGGAGGCTATCTCGCTTATTCGGCGGTGACCCATCTTGGTCTGCCCTATGCACTGGCAGTGATCGCCGCCGCACTCGGCACGACGGCGCTGGGTTATCTCTTCGAGCGTTTCGTCCTCGATCACGTGATCGACGATCACTTGGCGACACTGATGCTGACGCTCGGTCTCTATTTGATGATGTCGAGCGCCCTTCTGGTGATCTTTGGACCGCAGTCGCCTGCATTCAGCTTTCCCCTGACGGGCGTCCTGCGCGGGCACGGCTTCTACGTCCCGATCGAGAATCTCGTGGTCCTTGCCGTCTGCCTGGTGGGTATCCTGTCGATCTATGCCCTGATTTACTACACCGACTTCGGCCGCGCCTTGCGTGCGCTCGCTGACGACCGTGCCGTCGCCACGGCGCAGGGACTGCGTCCAAAGCTTCTGTTTCCGACAGCGTTTGCGCTGGCCACCGGGCTTGCGGGTCTCACTGGCGCGCTGGTCACGCCGATCCTCTCGCTTGCACCGCATGTCGGCGATCCCGTGCTGGCGACATCGTTCCTCATTGTCATTCTTGGTGGTCTCGGAAGCATTGGCGGTGCAACCGTTGCGGCGTTTCTCGTCGGCATGGTGGAAGCGTTCTCGGCGGTCTATCTCGGAGGATCGAAAGGCGCTCTCGCATTGTTCGTGCTCGTCCTGATCATGTTGGTGGTCAGGCCGTCCGGTCTGTTCGGCCATCGCGTGCGTGGAGCCTGAGCCATGGCAAGCATTGATCTTGGCGCCGTGCGCAGCGGCTCCATTGCCGAGACGGCAAGCGTTGTCATCATCGCCGCTGCCTTCGTCATCCCCTGGATCAGCCAGAACCCCGCAGTCTACTCGCTGGCCAATCAGATCCTGATTGGGGTCACCGCTGCGCTCAGCGTCTACATCATGCTGCGCATGAACCTGATGACCTTTGCAGTGCCCACGTTCATGGCGATCGGAGGCTATACCGCGGCGATCCTCGGTCTCCGCCATGGCGTCACGGATGTTCTGCTGCTCGGCATCGCCAGTTTCGTGGTGCCGGCGCTGTTTGCTTTGCCGCTGGGTGCGCTGGTGCTCCGTCTCACCGGCGTCTACTTCGTGCTGGTCACCTTCGTCCTCACCGAGATCACACAGCTCGTGCTGTTCGAGATGCCGGGCTGGACTGGAGGAGCCAACGGTCTGGTCGGCATGCCCGCCGTGACCTTCTTCGGGATCGAACTCGGCGATAATCGTGCGGTGCTCTTGGTCACGACCGGCCTGGCGCTCGCCGGTGCGCTGATCACGGCCGCGGTCACTCGCCGCTTGCGTCAGCATTTTGCGGCGATCGAAGAGAACGAGTTGCTGGCGCAATCTCTCGGGCTCGTCGTCTGGCACTACAAGGCGTTCGGCTTCGCGATCGCTGGCGGTGTCTCCGGGCTCGCTGGCTTTGCCTTGGTCAACATGCTGCTCACCGCGCATCCGACCTCGTTCAGTCCACTCTCATCGGTGAACTACATCGCCTACACGATCATCGGTGGGAAGGGCACCATGCTCGGGCCGCTCGTCGGCGGGGCCTTGCTGATCTGGGCGGGAGAAATCTTTGCGCTACGCGGTGAATTTTCCCAGCTCCTGTTCGGATTCCTCATCGTAGTCGTGGTGCTGGCGGCGCGAGAGGGCATCGTTGGCACCGTGTCCCGGTTTCTCCTGTTCTTAAGTTCGCGCGTTCTCCGTCGATCCACCATCAACCCTGGCTCCGGCGCCCTGGGGGCCCCGGCCGCCACGGAGTCGCAGCCATGACGAGGAGCAGAGAGCCGCTTCCCAGAGAAGCGGCACGAACCGAGAGCAGTTTCGGCGAAGGGTTTGTAATGCCCCCGGGCGATGTCCTTGGTGTCATGGGACCGCGGCTCGATCGACGCGAAGCTGTCGCCGGCATCGCGAGCTCATCGATGCGTCTCGATGTCACCGGCATCTGCAAGCGTTTCGGCGGACTGCACGTCTTCAACGACGTGAGCTTCTCGATCTCGCCCGGCGAGGTGCTCGGCGTGATCGGCCCCAACGGTGCCGGCAAGACCACCTTGATCAACGTGATCTGCGGCATGCTTCCGCCAACCAGTGGCCGTGTCCTGCTCGGCGGCCGCGACATGACGGGAAAGCCGCTCCATGCCGTGAGCCGCGCGGGGATCGTGCGCAGCTTTCAGCAGACCAATACGTTCCGCACGGCCACGGTGCGCGAGAATATCTCGCGCGCGGTGCGCTTCAGCAATGGCGGAGAGGACGCGTGGCAGGCCATCACGCCGCTGATCGATGAATTCGAGCTTGTCGCGCACCTCGACGAGCAAAGTGATAAGCTGCCTTACGGTTTGCAGAAGATGCTCGGCCTCGTGCTTGCCTGCGCGGTGCGGCCGAAAGTGCTGCTGCTGGATGAACCGGCGGCCGGTCTTGAACGGCGCGAGCGCCTGCGTATCGATGCCTTCGTCCGTCATGCCGTAACGGAGTTGGGGTGCGGCGTTCTGATCGTGGAGCACGACATGGATCTGGTGCGCAGGCTCTGCCCGAAGATCCTGGTGCTGGATTCCGGCCGCGTGCTGGCCGAGGGCTCGCCAACAGAAGTGCTGTCGCGCAAGGACGTCATCGACGCTTATCTCGGGACGATGGACGAGGCAGAAGCATGATGCTCGCGGTACAAAATCTCGAAGTCCGCTATGGCGGCATCACGGCGCTGCGGGGGGTCTCGATCGAAGTTGCGGAGGGCGAAACAGTCCTGCTGGTGGGTGCCAACGGAGCAGGCAAATCAAGCCTGATCAATGCCGTCATCGGTCTTGCTGGCGCTGCGCGCGGCACGGTGCGTTTCGCAGGCCGGGACATCAGCGCGCTCGCATGCGATGGCAGGGCGCGGGCCGGCATGGGTTATTCGCCGGAAGGCCGCCGCGTATTTCCGACCATGTCGGTCGCCGACAACGTTCTGAGCGGTGCCTGCGGGCGAGGCCGTGCCGCACAACGCGAAGCCTGGGACTGGCTCTGCGGCCTCTTTCCGATGCTGCGGGAACGCGCGGCCCAGCCGGCGGGACAGTTGTCCGGCGGTCAGCAGCAGATCGTGGCTCTGGCCCGGGCGATGAGTTCGTTTCCCAAGCTGCTGCTGCTGGATGAGCCTTTCCTCGGGCTTGCGCCGGTGTGGATCGCGCGGATCAGCGAGGCGATCCGCCATATGCAGGCGCGTGGCACCACGATCCTCATGACCGAGCAAATGGCGCGGCCGGCGCTCAAGCTTGCGACGCGCGGCTATGTGATGCGCGGCGGCGAAATCAGGCGAAGCGGTTCGGTGGCCGAAATACGCGATGTCGCGTTGGCCGAGGAGTATCTGTGATGGATTCGATCAACGCAACCGCGCGTCTCGGCGCCTTTGTTGCCGCAGCCGCTGAGACCGAACTCCCGCGCGAAGTTGCCGTGAAGGCCGCGATCTGCCTGCTCGATTCGCTTGGGCTTGCATTGGCGTCACGTGACGAACCGACGGCCATGGCGGCGCGGGCGATGACGACGGATGTTGCGCCGAGCCCGCGAAGTGCGCGGATCTGGGCCAACGGCAAACACGTGCCGCTGTCCGAAGCGGTGCTTGCCAATGGCATTGCCGTGCATGCGCATTTCCAGGACGATACCGATCACGATTCATGGACTCATCCCGGATCGTTGATCTCGCCGGTCGCGGTGTGCCTGGGCGACGCTAGCGATGCGCCGTTGCGCCTCGTCCTCAATGCGCTCACGGCCGGATATGCCACGCTGAAATGGCTCGGCGCCGGCGAGAGCGTTGCGCGCGGCCTGATCGGGCGAGGCGTGCGCACCAGTCCGACCTTTGGCACCATAGCCGCGGCCGCCGCCGGTGCCGCAGCGCTTGGTCTCGATCCGTCGAGGGCTATCAACGCAGTCGCCATCGCGGCTTCCACAACAGGAGGCACCCTGGAGCCGGTGCGCTGCGGGTCCGACGAATGGCGTGTGCAGAATGGGCGCGCCGCTCACGGCGGGTTCATCGCCGCTGAGCTCGCCGCGCGCGGCGTGCAGGGTGCACCCGATGCGCTGGAAGGGCCGAAGGGTTTTCTGCGCTCACTTGGTGGCCTCGACCGCACGCCCGAGACATGGCTGAAAAATCCCGATCCCGCGACGATGATCGGCGTCATGGCCAAACCGTTCGCCACGCTCGGCGATAACATGTCTGCTGTGATTGCAGCCAGCCTGCTCAACCGCGACGGCATCGACCTTGCGCGCACCAGGCGGATCACGGTGACGATCTGGCGTCCCTACACCGAGTATCCCGGAACATCGTTCAAGGGACCATTTACGAGCATCGTTCAGACGCAGGCCAGCACCGCCTTCGCGGTCGCCGCCATGCTCCGCTACGGCCGGCTCGACTACGAGATGGGCGCCGAACACCAGCGGGATCCGGAGATCCTGGCACTGGTCGAGAAGACGACGGTGCTGCCTGACGATGTCGGGACGCATCTTGATGCAACCGTCGAGGTCGAGATGGATGACGGCGGCCGCTATCGCCGCACCGCGCGCGAAGCGCCCAGGACATTGGTCTTCCAGGATGAGGCGCGCGCAACCGAAGTGTTCGAAGCCCGCATGGCGCGATTGGGATTTCCATCCGGCGCCGCAAGCCAGCTGGCTGCGGAGGTCTTCGCCTCCGCGCGCAATGGCGGAGCGATGCCGATCCGCGCGTTGCTCGATCGTGTCACCTCGTTTCAGGGAGAAAACAGATGAAACTCGGATTGGAAGGCAAGACAGCCATCGTTACCGGCGGCAGCAAGGGTATCGGCCTCGAGACGTGCCGGCTGCTGGCCGAGGAGGGTGTCAAGGTGCTCATCTGCGCACGGCGCGAGGATGCGCTCGCCGAGGCGCGCGCCGACATTGAGAAGACCACGGGCGCGAAGGTCGAGACCTTGTCGCTCGACGTGACTGATTTGACGCAGATCGAGCAACTGCCGATGGTCGCCCGCGACCGTCTCGGCCGCATCGATATCCTCGTCAACAATGCCGGCACCGGCACCTACAAGCCCTTCCTCGAAGTGACCGACGAGGAATTGCAATACGGCATGGCGATCAACTTCTTCGCCCAGTTCCGCATCTGCCAGCGCATCATTCCCGTCATGATCCAGCAGAAAGGCGGCAGCATCGTCAACGTCTCGGGCGAGACCGGCATCATGGTGACGATGCCGCCTTTTCTGTCGTCCTGTACCGGGCCGGCCAAGTCGGCTGAGATCAGGTTCTCCAAGATTCTGGCCAATGAATTCGGGCCGCACAATATCCGCATCAACTGCGTGGTTCCGGGCTTCGTCAACACGCCGGAACGGTTCGCGAAATGGGAGCGCGAGCTCGCCAAGCGCAATCTCAGCGCCGAGGAAGGGGAGGCCGAACGGCGGCGCTGGTCGGAGAACAATTCGATGCGCAACACGCGCTGGGGCACGCCACAAGAGCTCGCCAATCTGATCGTGTTCGCGCTGTCGGACCGGGCGAGCTTCGTCAACGGCGCGGTGCTCGTGGCGGACAACGCGATGGACAAGTCCTGAGGCGTGGGGCGGAAAGCTTGGACGGAATGATGATGGCGAAACGGGGATGCTGCATCCCATCGAGGAGAACGTAATGGCCGAGATCGACAAGCCGCTGAAAGGCATCACCGTCGTGGAGCTCGGTCACAGCGTGGCCGCGCCTTACGCAGGGCTGATCCTGGCCGATCTCGGCGCGCGCGTGATCAAAGTCGAGAACCCGAAGAGCGGCGACTATGCGCGCGGCTGGGGGCCTCCGTTCTGGAACGAGACCGCCAGCGCCTTCCATTGCCTCAACCGCGGCAAGGAGGACGTCACGATCGACTTCAACGATGCGCGTGAATGCCGCGAGTTGAAGTCACTCATTCTGTCGCAGGCCGACGCCGTGATCCAGAATCTGCGGCCCGGCATTCTCAGCAAGTTCGGGCTCACGGCCGAGGCGTTGCGTGCCGAGAAGCCTGCGCTGATCTGGTGTGACATTGGGGCGTTCGGCAGCAAGGGGCCGCTCGCGAGCAAGCCGGGTTACGATCCGCTCGCGCAGGCCAGCACGGGGATCATGAGTGTCACGGGCGAGGGCGGTCGGCCACCGGTGCGGGTCGGCGTTTCCCTGATCGACATGGGCTCGGGCATGTGGGCCGTGATCGGCCTGCTCGCCTCGCTGGTTGCGCGCAAGAGCGGCGCCGAAGGACGGATCGTCTCGACGTCGCTGTACGAGACCGGTCTTGCCTGGATGACCGTGCCGCTCGCCGGTTACGCGGCATCCGGCGAAGTGCGCAAGCCCTACGGCTCGGGCACGGCGGAGATCGTGCCCTATCAGGCTTTCGAGGCATCCGATGGCTGGCTGATGATTGCCGCCGGCAATGACAATCTGTTCCGCAAGCTCTGCAGTGCATTGGGGCTCGATGCGCTTGCGTCCGATCCGGCCTTCGCCACGAATGCGGCGCGCGTCGTCAACCGCGAGCGGCTCTTGCCGCAGATTGGAGCCGCGGTTCAGCGATATTCGGGTGAGGCGCTCGGCAAGCTGCTTGACGACGCCGGGGTGCCCAATGCGCCGCTGCTTGGCATTGATGAAGTTGCCAAGCATCCGCAGACCCGCGCGCTCGACATGACGGTGCGTTGCGATGACGACGACATCGACTTGGTCGGCATTCCCCTCGCGTTCAACGGGGCCCGCCCTCGGGCGCGCACGCCGGCTCCGGCACTCGGTCAGCACAACGCTATCCTTCGGACATCCGCCAGCAGGGAGACCGCCAATGCGAAGTGATTTCGAAACCATCACGGCGGAACGGCGGGACAATCACATCCTGCTGGTTACCTTGAACCGGCCCGACGCCGCCAATGCCATGAACACCCAGATGGGCCTCGACCTGATGGAGCTGTTCGAAGGGCTGACCGTCGATCTCGAAGGACTCCGCGTTGCGGTTCTGACCGGCAGCGGCGCGAAGGCGTTTTGCGCCGGCGGTGATCTTAAGCAGCGTAACGGCATGACGGATGATGCATGGCAGGCCCAGCATCTCGTGTTCGAGCGCATGCTGCGCGCGATCCTGGCTTGCCCGATTCCGGTCATTGCAGCGGTGAACGGCGCCGCATATGGCGGGGGTTGCGAGATCGCGGCGGCGGCCGATTTCGTCTACGCCGCGACCAACGCACGCTTTGCGCTGACGGAGGTGACGCTCGGCATCATGCCCGGGGCGGGCGGGACGCAGAACCTGCCGCGCGCTGTCGGCGAACGTCGCGCCAAGGAAGTCATCCTCTCCGGCCTGCCGTTCTCGGCCGAGGAGGCGGAGCGCTGGGGACTGGTCAATCGCGTGCTGCCGCCCGACGAATTGCTGACAGCAACGCTGGCCATCGCCGAGCGGATCGCCGGCAATGGTCCGATCTCGGTGCGCCAGGCCAAGCAGGCGATCCACCGCGGCCTGCAGATGTCGCTTGCGGACGGTCTTGCTTTCGAAATCGAGGCCTACAACCGGCTGGTTCCGACGTCGGACCGTCGCGAAGGCGTCCTCGCGTTCAACGAGCGTCGCAAGCCGAACTTTCACGGCAAGTAATGGAGGCGCGAGATGCGTGAGAGAGCTCATGTTCGCGAGGTTGGGCCGAGGGATGGATTGCAGCTCGTGAAGGCGATCCTGCCAAGTGCGCGCAAGCTCGCCTGGTGTCGGGGCATGGTCGAGGCGGGCATCAACGATATCGAGGTGACGTCCTTCGTGCCGCCAAAGGTGATCCCTCAGTTTGCCGATGCGGAGGAGGTGGCGCGCGGCGCGACCGCGATTACCGGCTGCCGGCCCTCGGTGCTGGTGCCGAACCTGCGCGGTGCGGAGCGCGCATTGGCGCTGGATCTGGCGCAGGTCAACTATGTGCTGTCCGCGAGCGAGGAGCACAACCTCGCCAATGTCCGTCGCAGCACCGAGGAGTCGCTGCAGGATTTTGCCCGCATCGTCGCAGCGCGTGATCAACACGCCGGCGCGCGCATTGCGCTCGGCGCCGGGATTGCCACGGCCTTCGGTTGCACCATTTCCGGATCGGTGTCGGAGGCGCGGGTCGTCGAGATCGCGGTGCGGCTTGCCGAAATGGGAGCCGATGAGATCATCGTCGCCGACACCGTCGGCTACGGTGATCCGGGCCAGGTCCGCCGGTTGATGAAGGCGGTGATAGCCGCTATCGGCCGCGTTCCGGTTGCCTGTCATTTCCACGATACCCGGGGCCTCGGCCTCGCCAACGTCACCGCCGCGCTCGAAGCCGGCGTTCGTGCCTTCGATGCATCGCTCGCGGGACTTGGCGGCTGTCCCTTCGCACCCGGAGCGACCGGCAACATCGATACCGAAGACACCGTGTACCTGCTGGAGCAACTCGGCTTCGATACCGGCGCGGATATCGAAGCGCTGATCGCATTGCGCGGGGAAGTCGAAAGCTGGCTGCCGGGCGAGCGGTTCTCCGGCGCCATCGCTCGCGCTGGATTGCCGAAGACCTATCGCACGCCTGCCAGGGTTGCCGGCTGAAAGGATACTGCATGAACTATCACGACACTTCCCATCCGGCTGAGGCCGAAGTTACCGTTGCCGTGGGCGAGGATTTTCCGGAGCTGCGCAGCACGGTCCGAAAAATCTGCGAAAGATTCCCCGGCGAATACTGGCGCGCGCTCGATGAGCGCAGCGGCTATCCGGCCGAATTCGTCGCCGCTCTGACCGAGGCCGGCTTCCTCGGCGCCCTCATTCCGGAGGAATACGGCGGCTCGGGCCTGCCGCTGCGCGCGGCTGCTGTGATCCTCGAAGAGATCAATGCCAATGGCTGCACGGCGAGCCCAGCGCATGCGCAGATGTACATCATGGGCACGCTGTTGCGTCACGGCAGCGAGAAGCAAAAGCGCAGCTATCTTCCGGATATTGCCGCCGGAAAGTTGCGGCTGCAGGCCTTTGGCGTGACCGAGCCCAATACCGGCTCCGACACCACCCAGCTCAAGACACGGGCGGAGCGCCAGGGCGACGTCTACGTCATCAATGGCCAGAAGATCTGGACCTCGCGCGCGCTCTATTCCGACCTCATGCTGCTGCTTGCACGCACCACGCCGCTCGATCAGGCGAAGCGCCGTACCGAGGGACTTTCGGTGTTCCTCGTTGATTTGCGCGAGGCCAAGGGCAATGGCGTCGAGATCCGCCCGATCAAGGCGATGATCAACCACAACACCACCGAAGTCTTTATCGAGAACCTGCGAGTCCCGGTGGAGAATTTGATCGGCGAGGAGGGACAGGGCTTTCGCTACATCCTCGACGGCATGAACGCCGAGCGCATCCTGGTCGCTTCCGAATGCGTCGGCGATGGGCGCTGGCTGCTCAACAAGGGCGTCGCCTACGCCAATCAGCGCAGCGTGTTCGGCCGCCCGATCGGACAGAACCAGGGTGTTCAGTTTCCGCTGGCGCGCGCCTACGCCGAGCTTGAGGCGGCCGACATGATGTGCCGCCGCGCCGCGGCGCTCTTCCAGGCCGGCCGCCCCTGCGGTGCCGATGCCAATATCGCCAAGCTGCTTGCCTCCGAAGCGACGTGGAAGGCGGCCGATACGACGTTCCAGACCCATGGCGGCTTCGCCTTTGCGCAGGAATACGACGTCGAGCGCAAGTGGCGCGAGGTCAGACTTTACCAGACGGCCCCGATCTCGACCAACATGGTGCTCGCCTATGTGGCGCAGCACGTGCTCGGTCTTCCCCGATCCTATTGAGGAGGCGACCATGCTTGATATCACACGCGAGACGGCAAATTTCGTCGCGGGCCTGAGGCCGGCAGACTTGCCCGATCGGTGCAAGGAGGCCGCTCGTACCGGCATCATCGATTGTGTCGGCGTTATGATTGCAGGCGCCGCCGAGCAACCCGTCCGCATCGTCTCGGCCATGCTCGCACCGTCCACACAGAACGACGGGGCGCCTGAACTTCCCTCGGGCCGCAACCTCGCGGCGTCAGATGCCGCACTCGTCAATGGCGTCGCGGCGCATGTGCTCGACTATGACGATGTGGCGCTTGCCGGTCATCCGAGCGCGGTGCTCGTTCCAGCCATACTTGCCGAAGGCTGGTCGCTTGATTCGAGTGGTGCCGATGCGGTCGCCGCCTATGTCGCGGGCTATGAGCTATGGGCCCAGCTCGCAGATCTCGAACCAGGACACCTGCACGAGCGTGGCTTCCATCCGACAGCGGTGATGGGGGCGCTCGCAACCGCAGCAGCATGCGCCCGCCTGCGCGGGCTCGGTCCCGAGAAGACGGCGCACGCCGTCGCCATCGCCGCCTCGCTGGCCTCAGGTCTTGTCGCCAATTTCGGCACGATGACGAAATCGCTGCACGCCGGCCGCACCGCGCAATCGGGCGTGCTCGCTGCACGGCTGGCGAACCAGGGATTCACCGCTTCGCTGGATGTGCTGGAACACCAAACCGGGTTCCTGCGCGCCCATTCTCCGTCCGGTACCCCAAGGATCGAGGACGGCACGCTCGACATCGGCAGGAACTGGCGGCTAGCCGAGCTTGGAATCAATGTGAAGCGCTATCCGACCTGCTATGCCACGCATCGCTCGATCGACGCGATGCTCGGCCTCGTCGACCTGCACAAGCTGAACCCATCCGAAGTCAGCGAGATCCGGGTTCATACCGGCGTCACGCAAAAGCTGATGTTGCGCAACAGCAATCCGCAGACGGGGCTGGAAGCAAAGTTCAGCATGGAATTCGCGATGGCCGCCGCACTCATCGCGCGCCGGGTCGGTCTTGCCGAATTGACCGATGAATTCGTGACACGGCCGGATGTCGGTGCCACCTTCGCAAAGGTGCGCTGCACGACGACCGATGAGATCATGCCCGGCGACCAGCCTTTTGCGCCGTCGGACCAGGTGAGCGTTGTGCTCACTTCAGGCGAGGTGTTGGAACACACGCCGGTCGTGCATGCCAAGGGCAGTTGGCAGATGCCGCTCACGCGCGAGGAGCTGAGGGAAAAGTTCCTGGATTGTACGACGCGCGTGTTCAGCCGCGCCCACGCGAGCGACTTGTTCGAGCAGCTCTGGCGCCTGGAAGAGATCGGCTCGTTGCGCTCGCTGCGCCTGACAAGCGACCGGACCGACGCATGACAAGAGCAGGATACGGCGGAGGCTCGAAGCCTCGCATCTGGCACCAGTCGGTCAACGAACTCGACCATTTGGCGGTTTACAAGCGCGCGCTGGAGGCGCACGCGGCCGACATCCTCGGTGACGATGCCGAGCTTGTCGTGCATGGCCTTCCCTCGGGGAGCTATCGTGGAGCGTCGGCCACGGCGGTGCTCGGCAATGCCTATGCCTATCACCGCATTCTCGGCCAAGTGATCGATAATGCGATCAAGGCGGAGCGGGAGGGCTATGCGGCCTTCGTGATCGGTTCCTTCAGCGAGCCGTTCTTGCGTGAGATCCGTTCCGCCGTCGACATTCCTGTCGCCTCGCTCACGGAGAGCGGCCTTCTCGTCGGTTGCTCGCTCGGACGCTACGTGGCGCTGGTGTCAAATGCGCCGGCCGTGCAATGGATGACGAAGGTTGCGGTCGACAAGCATGGGCTTGCCGCACGTGTGCTTGATGTCGTCGCTCTTGATCCGCCGCTTGATGAGCCGGCGCTGGCCGCCGCCTATGCCGACCCTGCGCCTGTGATCGGCAATTTTGCTGCCGCAGCCGAACGCCTGGTCGCGCGCGGCGCCGATGTGATCATTCCGGCCGAAGGCGTGCTTGCCGAGCTTCTCGTTCGTCATGGCCTGCGCGAGATCGCTGGCGCACCGGTGATTGACGTTTTCGCGGTCACCTGGGCTTACGCGCTCATGGAAGTTCGACTTTGGTCGAAGGCCGGGCTTCGCGTCGGCCGAAGCTGGCATCACAGACGCGACGATCCTGCCGTGATCGCGCGACTTTGGCAGGAGAGTGTCCGATGAGCAGGTTTCCCGAGACGCAAGTCGCTGGCGTCTACCACCGCAGACTGGGAGAGGTACTAGTCACGGGCTTAAGTGACGGTTACGTCGACATGGGGTACTCGATCTTCCGCAACATTCCGGAGCAGGAGACCAAGGCCATTCTCGCCCGCGATCACCGGATCTCGCCGCCGCGCATTTCAGTGAATGCTTTCGCGTTGCGAGTGAACGGCCGGACCTACCTGATCGATTGCGGCTCCGCCGATCTGATGGGACCGACCTGCGGTCGCCTGCCCGACAACCTCGTGGCTGCGGGCATCGAGCCGGCCTCCGTCGATGGCGTGCTGCTCACACATGTTCATCCCGACCATTCCAACGGCCTGACCGATGCGGCGACTGGCACGAGACTGTTCCCCAATGCCGAGGTCATCGTGCATGAAAATGAGATCAATCACTGGTTCAACGACGAGGCGATGGCGAAGGCCGCGGAGCGACCCCGCCGCCGCTATTTTGAGGCCGGCCGGACTCAACTCAAGCCTTATATGGCTGCCGATCGCGTCCGCACTTTCCGCAATGGCGAGGTGCTGCCGGGCGTCACCGCAATTCCGATCCCCGGTCATACGCCCGGCCACACCGCTTACGTCGTCTCCTCCGGCGGCCGGTCGATGGTTGTGTGGGGCGACACCGTACATGTGCCCGAAATCCAGGTGGCGCTTCCGCACGTCACCATGGAGTTCGACACCGACCCCGACTCCGCGGCCAAGGCGCGCCAAATGATTTTCGACATGGTGGTGACTGACGACATGCTGATCGGCGGAATGCATTTGCATTTTCCCGGCTTTGGCCATATGCGACGCGAGGGCGGACAATATACTTCGGCCGCGGAGCAGTGGGCCTTCGAGATCTGATCGGTGCGTCCGATGGTTGAGGCCGCGGAATTCACTTCAGCGCCGCATGCGCTAAAATGGGTTCCGACCTCAGGTGGACACGATGACAAATCGGCAGATGGTGGGCCGCGGAAGTAAGCTGACGATCCGCGATGTCGCGACCGCGGCCGGCGTTTCGACGGGCACTGTTTCGCGTGTCCTGAATGCCAATGCCACGGTTCGTCCCGATGTCCGCCGAAAGGTTCAGCGCGCGATCGACGAACTCGGCTATGCGCCGAATGCGGTGGCGCGCAGCATGCGGATACGCTCGACGCACACGATCGGCTGCATCCTGCGTGAGATCAATATCCCGCAGCTCGCCGGCTTCGTGAAGGCCGCGCACGACGTGCTCGACGACGAGGGGTTCTCGTTGGTGATCTCCAACTCGGAAGGCCGGGCGGAGCGCGAGCGCGAACTGCTCAGCCGCCTGTCAAGCCGACAGGCCGACGGTGTCATGATGGGCCCTTACACGCCGATCGAAGGCGAGTTTGAAGCATTCCTGCGCGGGCTCGATATCCCCATCGTGCTGATCGATCGTGCCCAACAGCCGTGGGCGGACGCGGTCATGGCGGATCACGCAGGCGGCATGCGTGCCGCTGTCGGTCATTTGCTCGATCTGGGCCATCGCCGCGTGGCACTGATTACAGGTGAGCGCGGGCTGTATCCGGCAAGTGAACGCATCCGCGGTTATCAGGAGGCTTATGCGGCGCGCGGCCTGCAACCAGATCTGTCTCTGATCCAGGCAGGCAGTTTCTTGCCCGGTGCAGGATTCCGTATCACCTCGGCGCTGCTCGGCCAACGCAATCCGCCGACCGCGGTGATCTCCGGCGGCATCGACATGCTCTCGGGCGTGCTGCGCGCGGTGCGGGGAAGGGGCTTAAGGATTCCCGAGGATGTCTCGGTCATCGCGTCCGGCCATTCCGAGCTCGCGGAGCTCGTCACGCCGCCGATTGCCGTCATCGGATGGGATCAAGGAGAAATCGGCCGGATTGCCGCCGGCATGCTTCTCGATCGAATCCGGAACCGCGACGTGCAGGAGGCCCATCAAGTGCTGGTGCCAAGCGAATTCATTCCCCGCGCGTCGGTTGGGCCGCCAAGACGGGCGCCGTAGTGTCCTGAACCAGAAGTTCAAGCCATTTTGGCCTTGGCTGGCACATTGTAAGCGCAGAAGCGTTCGTCCTCCTCAAACAATAAGGACAGTCCGCCGTCTTCGAGTTGATTTGGAGGCCGTAGAACTTCAGATTCCGGACACTATAGCCCAGCTGTACGGCCGACCGAGCTTCATCGGCGGCGATCAAGTCGCTGGGCTGGTGGCCCAACTCTTGCTTCTGACAGGTGACAACAAAGCCTATACAGAGAGTTGGATTTGAAGAAAGTCCTGATTCAGAATGTCAGCAATTGGTGCGCGAAGATCTGGCGCGGGATCAAGGATTCCGTCAAGCACGCCCCAATGCACTAGCCGAAGGCGAACCAAAGCTGGCAGCTCGAGGCCGCGAGCGCCGTCAATTGGTCGTCTCGTGCTGCGCCGCGGCAGTATTGGTGTTTGGTGACGGCTTCGCCGTCAGCTGGTCGCTGCGAAGAAGATCAATCCTGGTGCCATACTGAAATCCGTCGAAGCGCATAGTTTCTTTTGATTTCTGCTGCGAGGAAAGGCTCTCTAAGCTTTTGCTCGCGCGCGGGGGCCGGCGTCATGTTTGCCCTGAGCGATACCGATCTCCCTGCGACAGATGAGAAAGCGCGGTTATGACCTCTGCCACGGTTTATTTCCTGAATGGTCCCAATGCGAATCTCTACGGGCTCGATAAAAATGGAACCTATGGCCGGGAGAGTTTCGTCGCCATCAAGAAGCGCTGTGAAGATCACGCGGCATCACTTGGCCTGACCGTCGATTTCCGTCAGTCAAATCACGAGGGCGTTTTGGTGGACTGGATCCAGGAGGCGAGGGAGAAGGCCGAGGGCATCGTCATCAATGCCGCTGGGCTGACTTATTCCTCCGTCCCGATCCTCGATGCCTTGTTCGCTTTCGAGGGCCCGATCATCGAGGCGCATATGAGCAATATCTGGAAGCGCGAGCCGTTTCGTCACCACTCCTACGTTTCGCGAGCGGCGACGGGCGTGATCGCAGGGTTGGGCGCGCTTGGCTATGAACTGGCATTGACGGCGGTGTCGCGCCTGATCGCCGAAAAGGCCGCCCGATGACATCGGAAGTCATGGCGTTCTACAGCGCCTTCGATGACTTCGAGACGTGGCGTGATGCGCTTGCCGCAGAGGGTATCGATCTGCGCCAGGCAGACGACATCGCAGATCCCCTCAAGGTCAGGCAGGCGCTGGTGTGGAAGCCGCCGCATGGCTTTTTCGCCCGCTACCCAAATCTCGGGCTCGTGGTCAATCTCGGCGCCGGCGTGGATGCGCTGGTCGGGCGCGATGATCTGCCGGATGTGCCGATCACCCGCTTGTCCGATCCGAAGATGGCGCGGATGATGGCCGGCTATGTGCTATTCGCCGTGACGCGTCATGCGCGCGATATCCCGGCCTTCGAGCGCGCTCAACGCGAGCATCGTTGGCACTACATTCATCCGCGCGATCCTGAGACCATCACGGTCGGCGTGCTTGGTCTCGGTGAGCTCGGGCTGACGGCGGCGTTGGAATGCGCGCGGCAGGGTTATCGGGTGCGCGGCTGGTCCAACACGCTGAAGTCGGTGGATGGCATCGAGACCTCTGCCGGCCTGGCCGCATTGCCGGACATTCTGGGCGATAGCGACATCCTGGTCTGCATGCTGCCCCAGACGCCGCAGACCCGCGGCCTTCTCGATGCCGAACGGCTGGCGCAGATGAAGCCGGGCGCCGTCTTCATCAATGTGTCGCGCGGCAGCATCGTCGATGAGCCGGCTTTGATCGAAGCGCTTCGTTCGGCCCATATCGCGGAAGCGACGCTGGACGTCTTTGCCTCCGAACCATTGTCACCGGAAAGTCCTTTGTGGGCAATGGACAATGTTCTGGTGACGCCGCATCTTGCATCGGTGGCGCCGCCGCGGTCGGCTGCACGGCAGATCGGCGAGAATGTGCGCCGGCTTCGGGCCGGGCAGGAACTGCTAAGCCGTGTCGATCCTCGACGGGGCTATTGAGCCCGGCGCGAACTGGCCGCCAACGGCAAAGGCCTCGCGCGCGTAGTCGGCAAATGTCTGCACCGCCGGCCGCAGCGCGTGGCGCTTCAGGCGGAGCGCCATGACATGCGTCGGCGGAAGTTTCTCGGTGATGGGCACCACCGCGACGCGGCTGCCATCATAGCCGATAGTGGTGCGCGGAACGGCGTTATGAATCGAATATCCTTGGCCATGCCCGATCAGTCCGCGGATCAATTCGAATGACCGGGTCCGGAACGAGACGCGCGGTTCGATCCCCGATGCCGTGAACAGGCTGGAGAAGTAATCGCGGGAATGCGGCAGATCCAGCAGGATGAACGGTTCGTCGCACATCTCGGTCAGGCTGATCGAAGACCGGGTCGCCAAAGGATGACTGGCCGACAGGACGATATAAGGCGGCAATTCGCAGAACTTTTCGCCGATGATTTCATCGGGGACGGCAAAGGAATAGGACAGCGCCAATTCCGTCCGCCCAGAGATCAAACCGTCGATGATCTCCTGCTGGTCGCCTTCCTCCAGTTTCACCGAGATGCCTGGCTGGCGCGTGCGAAAGCCGGCCAGCAGCCCAGGCATGAAGCGCGTCGCAAGAGTCAGGAAGCTGCCGACCACGATCTCCCCATGCAGGGTACTACCAAGCGATTGGGCACTTTTGGCAAAATCGCGAGCATGGTTGAGCAGCAGCCTCGCGTCATTCACCAGCCGCTGGCCGGCCGGTGAGAGCGTCACACCCTTCGCGAGGTGACGGATGAATATCTGGATGCCGAGTTCCGCCTCCATCTGGCTCAGTGCAGCGGAGATCGAGGGCTGAGAGACGTTCAGGCGCTTGGCCGCCTCCGTCACGCTGCCCGCGTCGGCTGTCTCAACAACGTAACTCAGCGCCCGGAGCGAGAACCTCATCGCATTTTCCTATGTATCTCCAAACATAAAAATATTTTTCTTATGATAGGGCCTCCGGCACCTTGTCGTCCAGTCGAACAGGAGCCGATTAATGATCCGCACGGGTGAAGAGTACAAACAGGGCATTCGCGATGGTCGCGAGGTCTGGGTCGATGGCGAGCGCGTCAACGATGTGACCACTCATCCCGCGCTGAAGCCGATCATCGATATCAAGGCCCGCATGTACGACATGGCGCGGGAAGAGCGCTACAGCGGCGATCTGACCTATGTCGAAGGCAACGAGAAGTATTCGATCTTCTACCGGCCGCCGACGGAACAGAAAGACTGGCACGACAAGATCAGGGCTGTCGACCATGTCATGAAGGACATCGGTGGCGTCGTTACTCGCGTCGGCGACGAGACGATCGGCGAGATGTGGTCGCTCACCGACGGGCGCGACGTGCTGGCCGAGATTGATTCGCGCTTCGCCCCCAATATCGACCGGCATATCCGCGCCGTGATCGAGAAGGACATCTTCCACGTCTCGGCCAATACCGACCCGAAGGGCGATCGCTCGCTGCCGCCGCAGCAGCAGGATCCCGACCTGATGGTTCACGTTACCCGCGAGACCGATGCGGGCATCATCATTCGCGGCGCCAAATATGAAACCGCGGCCCCCTATGCCGATCAGGCCTATCTGAAGCCGACCGTCGGTGCCTGGGCGAATGAAAAGCTGTCCGACTACGCGGTGGGCTGCATCGTCAAGATGGGCGCGCCGGGCGTCAAGCATATTTGCCGCTCCGGCTTCGCCAATCGCGGCAGCGCCAAGGATTATCCGCTTGCCAACCGCTTCGACGAAGTCGAGGCGCTGGTTGTGTTCGACGACGTTCTGATCCCGTGGGAGGACGTATTCTTCTATCGTCATACCCGTGCAGCGCAGTTCGTGCGCTCGACACTGCACCGTTATTCGGCATTCCCCTATGTGCTGCGGCTGCTCTACACGGCTGACATGATGATCGGCGCGGCGATGTGGAATGCCAAGCAGACCGGTCTGGACAAACTGCAATCGGTGCGTGAGAAGCTCGCCGATCTCGTTTGCTATCGCGAAGGCATCAACGCGCATCTCACCGCCTCGATCGCTATGGCGGAGAAGAGCCCCGGCGGTCTTCTGATGCCGCAGCAATCGATGCTCTATGCTGGCCGCGTGTTTGCCTGTTCGCAGCTTCCGGCGATGATGCACATCGCCCGCGAGCTGTGCGGCGGCCAGATCTGCATCACGCCGAATGCCGATGCGTTTGAGGCCGAGGGTAGCGGTAAGTGGCTGAACAAGTTCTATTCACTCAATGAGCAGTGGCAGGCCGACGATCGCCGCAAGCTGCTCGCTTTCGCGCGCGATCTGCTGAACTCCGACTATGCCGGCCACCGCCTGACCTTCGTGCAGTTCGCGCAGGCGCCGCACTTCAATCATCTGGCGGCCGTCTACAACAGCTTCGACTTCGCCGGACCGCTCGACTTCGTGAAGAAGTCGGCGGGTCTGTCGGACCGTATCGACGGGGGACAATCGTGAGCCGCGCGTCGCACGACGTCGTCGCCGTCGATGAATTTCGCGCCGCGATGCGGATGACCGCGTCGGGCGTCGCGGTGGTGACGACGGATGGTGAGGCCGGCCGGGCCGGCGTCACGGTCTCGTCGTTGTGCTCGCTATCGATGGAGCCGCCGTCGGTGGTGTTCAGCGTTCACCGCGACAATCGCGGCCTCGCTCTGCTGCTCGCCAACGGCGTGTTCGTCGCCAATGTTTTGTCCGATGCGCAGGAGCGTGTCGCCAACAGCTTCGCCGGGCTGATCCCCGAATTGCGTGACAACCGCTTTCTCGCCGGCGAATGGTCAGAACTGCTCACCGGAGCGCCAGCGCTTGATGGCGCGTTGTGCAATTTCGATTGCCGCGTGGCCAGCCTGTTCGATTTCGGCTCGCATCGCATCGTCACCGGCGAGGTGCTGAGTGTCCGCAAACAAGCTGCGCGTCCTTTGCTCTTCTGCGATCGCACATTCCGTCGTCTCGCTGCCGCCTGAGGATTTGGTTCATGACCCATCAGCGTTTCCGCAAGTTCAATACCAAAGATGCCTATCCCGAGCAGAGCCTCGACAACGATGTCTGCATGGTGGTGCGTGCCAACAACACCGTTTATGTGCGTGGCCAGACGGCGATGGATCTCGACGGCAAGATCGTCGGCATCGGCGACGCCGCTGCGCAGACTGAAAATGCCATGTTTTGCGCCAAGGTGCTGCTTGAAGAGGCAGGTTCGAGTCTGCAGGACGTGGTGAAGATCGTCATCTACATCACCGATCGCGCCTATCGCGAGCCGGTCTACCGAGTTGTCGGCAAGTGGTTGAAGGGCGTCTATCCGGTTTCGACCGGAATTATCGTTCAGGGGCTCGCCAAGCCCGAATACCTGATGGAAATCGACATCATTGCGGAAATTCCGACGTAGCACTGTGTCGATCTTCGACGCCGAAGTATAGCTACGATCATTCTGAAATCAGATCTTTCGAATGAAAGGTCAACGGAGTTTCTTGCGCTGGAAATACTTGAAAATATTGTCGAATTCGTTCGCTTGGCATGTTGTTTGCTTTTCTATCGGGGTCATAATTCTTGTGAGGTTCCGAGATGAAGCGCGCCTTGAAGTTTACTGCATTGATGTTGCTGTCGACGCTCGCGATCGGCGCGCAGGCATCCGCCCAGGAGAAGCTGGTCGTCAGCACCTGGGGTGGAAGTTTCCGCGATCTGATCGATGAAGCGATCGCGCAGAAGTTTACCGCCGAGACCGGGGTCAAGGTCGAATACATCACCGGCGGCACGATCGACCGGCTGAATCAGGCCAAGCTCGCCGCGGCCAAGCCCGAGAGCGACGTCACCTTCACGACGGCCCATGTCGGCTGGCTCTACGCCAACGACAATCTGTTCGAGAAGCTCGACATGGCGAAGATTCCGAATGCCAGCCATCTGGTCGAGCAGGCCAGGATCAGTCCGTACCACATCGGCGCCTGGGCCTATGTCTATACCATCGGCTATTTGCCTGACCGGCTACCCAAGGGCGTCAGCTTCGATAGCTGGGAAGGCCTGTGGAATCCCGCGCTCAAGGGCATGATCTCGTCGCCCGATTTCGACCCGAGCCATGTGATGGTCGTTGCGGCCAAACTGTCGGGCGGTGATGCTGCGAATTGGGAAGTCGGCGAAGCCAAGATGAAGGCGCTGAAGCCGAACTACAAGGCATTCTACACCAATGACGCCAACAGCCAGCAGCTATTCGCCACCGGTGAGACGCCAGTCCAGGTCGTGCTGTCGATGAATGCCTATTACATGCAGAACCAGGGCGTGCCGATCAAGCTCGTGATCCCGAAGGAGGGCGCGGTGCTCGGTGTCGACACCATGGCCATCACCAAAGGTTCGACCAAGGCGGAGCTGGCCTACAAGTTCATGAACATCGCCCTCGATCCAGAAATTCAGGCCAAGATCGCCGAACTGAAGAAGGGCAGCCCGGTGGTCGACAATGCCAAGCTCAAGCCCGAGATCGCCTCTCTGACCGGCGTTTTCTCCACGCCGGATCAGTGGGCGAAACAGACCCTGGTGATCGACGCCAAGCTGCGCGCCGAAAAGACCGGTACCTGGCGCAAGTGGTTCACCGAGAACATCATGGCTCCATGACATGGTCGTGGTCGCGATCCGGCTGATACCGCCGGATCGCGGTCCATCGCTTTGAGTTTGCCCACATCGAGTTTGTCCATGAACACACGTCCGTTTCTGGGTTGGTTCGTTTCGCCGGCCGGCCTCGTCGCTGTGGGCCTGATCGCGGCGATGCTGGCCGTCTTTCAGTATAGCGTCCGGGCCTATATTCCCGGCTCGCTCGAAGTCGGTGGGCTCACGTTGCAGAATTTCGCGGCCATGCTGCGGCCGCTCTATGCTTTGGCATTCTGGAATACAGTGTTGTTGTGTTTCGAGACTGCGGTGTTCACGCTGATTCTGGCCTATCCGCTGGCTTATGCGCTGGTGCGCACCAATAGTTCGGCGCTGCGCTCCTTCATTCTGATCGTGTCGGTCACGCCGCTGTTTCTCGGCGAGGTGGTGCGGACCTATTCGTGGATGATCGTGCTCGGTAACAAGGGCTTTCTGAATACGCTGCTGCTCCAGCTTGGCCTGCTGGATCGTCCGATGCAGATGATGTTCACCGCTGGCGGCGTGGTCGCTGCGCTGGTCCATGTGACCATGCCGATCATGGTGATCATGCTGGCCGCAGCGCTCTCGCACATCGACCGCAACTACGAGAAGGCCGCCGAAAGTCTCGGCGCCGGTCCGGTCCGCGTTTTCCTCACCATTACCCTGCCGCTGTCGATGCCCGGAATCGTCGCTGGTTTCTCCACGGCCTTCGCGTGGACGTTCAGTGCTTTCGCGACTCCGCAACTGATCGGCGGCGGGCGTGTCAGTACGGTGTCGACGCTGATCTATCAGCTCGGCTTCTCGTCCTTCAATTTTCCCTTTGCTGCCAGTCTCTCCATCATTGGCCTCGCATTATCGCTGGCCGTGATCGCCTTGCTGAAGAAGGCCGCGAGCCCACTCGAACGTATGGCAGGCACGACATGAAGCGCTCTCCCGGCACCCTGCTGCTTCGATGGTCGGGACGCATCCTCATCGCCGCCATTCTCCTGTTCGTGCTGCTGCCAGGCATCGTAGTGGCGATTTCGGCCTTCAACGACCGTGCGATCTTGTTGTTTCCCCCGCAATCATGGTCGCTGCGTTGGTTCTGGCGCGCGTTCTCTTATCCCGATTTCGCCAAGGGCTTCTGGAATGGCTTGACGGTGACGGTGTGGGCGTCGAGCATCGCGCTGGTGGTCGGCTCGGCCTTCGCCTTCGCCATTCACCGCTACAAATTCAGACTCAGGAATCTTCTCGAAGGCATTTTGCTGTCGCCGCTGATCATCCCGCACTACACAATCGGCCTCGGCGTTCTCATCCTCGCCTCGCAGACCAATCTCGGGCGCGGCTTTCCACTCGTCATCTTCGCCCATGTGGTCATGGTGCTGCCGTTCGTGATGCGCAGCACTTACATCTCGCTGCAGAATCTCGACATCCGGCTCGAACTGGCGGCGTCCAGCCTTGGCGCCACGCCGCTGCGGATCCTGTTCACCGTGACGATCCCGCTTTTGATTCCGGGCTTGCTCAGCGGCTGGCTATTCGCAGCAATTCTATCGTTCAACGAATTCACGGCGACTCTGTTCGTCAGCAGCCAGGCCACGCAGACGCTGCCGGTCGCAATGTACAATTACGTCCGCGAATTCGCGGATCCCACACTGGCCGCCCTGTCGGTCATCTACATCGTCGTGACCGCGACCTTGCTCACGATCGCCAATTCCTTTCTGGGCCTCGGAAAAATCCTGAATGTTGATGCGCACTAATCAGATGACTGCCAATACGTCAGTCATGGGAAGCGACAAAGTCCGTCCGGCCGTGCAGCTCGACGGCGTCACCAAGCGCTTCGGCGATTCCATCGCGTTGCATGAGGCCTGGCTGAAGATCGGGTCGAGCGAGTTCATGACCTTGCTGGGACCGTCGGGTTGCGGAAAGACCACGCTGCTCAATCTTGTTGCGGGCTTCCTCGAAGCGGACAGCGGCGAGATCCTTATTGAAGGCGCCCTGGTCACCGAAACGCCGGCGCACATGCGCGAGATCGGCATCGTGTTTCAAAATTATGCGCTGTTTCCGCATATGAGCGTCGCGATGAACGTCGCTTATGGACTGAAGACCCGTGGCGTCGACAAGAAGGAGATGGCGCGCCGTGTCGACGAAGCGCTGGCGCTGGTCAAGCTCTCCGGTTTCTCAGACCGCAAGCCCCGGCAATTGTCGGGTGGTCAGCAGCAGCGTGTGGCGCTCGCGCGTGCGCTCGTGATCAGGCCGAAGGTGTTGCTGCTGGATGAGCCGTTCTCGGCGCTCGACAAGAATCTGCGTGGTTCCATGCAGGTCGAGCTCAAGCAGATTCAGCGTGAGCTCGGCGTCACCACGATCTTTGTGACCCATGACCAGGGCGAGGCCCTGTCGATGTCGGATCGCATCGCGGTGATGTCGGCCGGACGCATCCGCCAGATCGCCGCGCCTGACGATATCTATCGTCGTCCGGCCGACCGCTTCGTCGCGTCCTTCGTGGGTGATGCCAACGTACTCAACGGTCGGCTCGTCGAGCGGAACGGCGATGCCGCGGTGGTCTCGATTGGTGATGTGCGCGCGAGCGTTCCTGCAGCATCACTTGCTGAAGTATCGATTGGCGGTTCTGTGGATGTCTTCGTACGGCCGGAACATCTTTCCGTGACGTCGCGAGGGGCATCGGGATCGCTGCCTGGCACTGTGACGACGCAGGTGTTCCAGGGCGGCCATGTCGATCTCTATATCGACGCGCCAGGTAGCGCGCGCGATCATATTTTGCTGCGGTCGCCGGGTATTGCGGCGCTGTCGTCCTGTCCGGTCGGAGCCGAGATCGGATTGTCGATCGGCTCCGACGACATCGTGGCGTTTCCGCCGGGCGAGGCGCCGTGAGGCGTCTGCGTCTAGAACGACGGCGCCGCGCCCGGATTCTTCGCGCGTGCGACATAATCTTTCTGCTGCGGCCGATAGCGCTCCCACAACGCGCGCAACTCGCCGATCGGCGCGTCGTGCCAGTCGATACGCAGGTCGACGACCGGCCAGTCGAAGATGTGAGCGACATGCAGACCCGCCGCATGCTCGTCGTCAGTCTCACCGCCGGCGTCGAGGCCGGCTTCCAGCGCCGACATCAACCGCTCCGCCAGTGGCTGGCCAGCGGTCGCCTCGAACCGCGCAATCATTGTGCTGGGGACCTTGTCGTCGGCGAGCAGATTGCCGAGCGCGAGGCAGCCAGCGCCTTCGGCAACTGCCGCCGTGGCCAATGCCTGAGCGCCGGAATGCCAGGCCACCTGACCGTAACGATCGATCACGCCGACCTGTCGCCATGCTGGCTGCGGTGTGCCGAGTGTGAGGCTGTTGAGAACGGCAGCGGCACCGAGGCCCTGACGCAGCAGCGCAAGACCGGTCGGGCCGAGCGCCGGGTCGGTCACATTCTGCGACACCACGAGGCCCAGAGGCCCGACCCACGCGCAGCGCGCCGGCACCGCGATACTGGACGACGTGATGGCGATGCCGAATGCGCCGGTCTCCGGACAACGCGCCGAGATAGAATAGGTCATCGTGATGCTCCCGTATTCGTAAAAGTAATGGTAGTATAGATGATCGAAAAGATAGCTCAAATACTTTGCGAGCTAATCAGTATTGAAAGTATAAGCTCGAATTCCAATCTCGATATCATCAATTATATCGAGCGGATACTTACGTCATCGGACGTGCCGGCGTGTCGCGTGCCGTCGCCTGACGGACGCAAGGCGTCGCTGCTCGCGACCATTGGTCCGGCGGACCGAGCCGGTGTCGTTCTGTCGGCACATACGGACGTCGTGCCGGTGGAGGGGCAGGCCTGGACCGTGCCGCCATTTGCCGGGGTCATCCGTGATCAGCGCGTCTATGGTCGCGGCGCGACTGACATGAAGGGCTTTCTGGCTGTCGTTCTCTCCGCCGTGCCGCGTCTCAAGGCGGCGGCTCAGGCCGTTCCGGTGCATCTGGCGTTTTCCTATGACGAGGAAGTCGGATGCCGTGGCGCGCCGGATTTGGTGCGTGCGCTGATGCAGTCCGTCGCGCCGCCGGCGCTCGCCATCGTCGGAGAGCCGACCGCGATGCGCGTCGTTCGCGCGCACAAGGGCAAGGTGGCGCGTCGCTTGACGGTGATCGGGCGCACCGGCCACTCGGCGATGCCGCATCGCGCGACCAATGCCGTCGATTCCGCGGTGGCGATCGCTCATGCGTTGCGCGGTTTCGCCGATCAGGAGATCGCACGCGGTGGCGATGCGGCCTTCGACCCGCCATTCACCACCATTCATGTTGGATCGCTGCATGGCGGCAGCATGGTCAATCTCGTGCCGGAACGCGCCACGCTGGAATATGAGATCCGCACCATGCCGGGCCGTGACACTGGCGAAATCCTTGCACGGATCGATGAGTTGGTTGCGCACGAGCGTGACCGACTTCGTGACAGCGCGCCAGAGGCCGACATTATCTCCGAAGAACTGTCGGCCTATCCCGGCCTGGATACCAGCGCCGATGCGCCTGCGGCACGTCTGGTTGCGCGACTTGCAAGCGATACGCGTCCCGCAACGACAGTGGCATTCGGCACCGAGGCTGGCCTCTACGCGGAAGCGGGCATCCCGACGCTGGTTTGCGGACCCGGCGATATGGCGCGCGGGCACAAGGCCGACGAATGGATCGGTTTTGATGAACTTGCAGCGGCGGGCGCGATGATCGACAGGCTGGCCGTTCTGCTAGGCCGGCCGCGTGCAGATTGGATGCGGGAATGAACAACGGAGTTTTGACAATGACGTCCACCATGCAGGCCATCATCGCAACGCAGGCGGGTGGTCCCGACGTGCTGATGCAGGTCGCGCGACCCGTGCCCGTGCCCGCTGCCGGCGAAATCCTGATCGAGGTTGCTGCAGCCGGCGTCAATCGCCCCGATCTGATGCAGCGAAGCGGCGCCGTCCCGTTGCCGGCAGGTGTTACCGATGTGCTCGGGCTCGAAGTTGCAGGGCGCGTTGTCGATGGCGACGCCGGCTTGCGCGGTCAGGCGGTTATGGCGCTGGTCAAGGGCGGCGGTTATGCGCGCTATTGCCTTGCCAAGGCATCGCATTGTCTCGCTGTCCCCGAGGGCCTGACGATGGAAGAGGCGGCAGCCCTGCCCGAGGCGCTCTTCACCGTCTGGCACAATCTGTTCGAGCGCGGCCGGCTGTCGAAGGGGGAGGCCGTACTGGTGCACGGCGGCGCCAGCGGCGTCGGTACGATTGCGATACGCATGGCCATCGCTCGCGGCGCTACGGCCATCGCGACGGTCGGCAGCGACGCCAAGAAGAAGGCAGTCGAAGCGCTGGGCGCGACCGCGATCAATTATCGCACCGACGATTTCGTTTCCGCAGCGCGCGGTGTCACCGGCGAGCGCGGCGTCGATGTCGTGCTCGATATCGTCGGCGGTTCTTACGTTGCACGTAATCTCGACGTGCTGGCGCCGGGTGGACGCCATATCAGCCTGTCCTTCATGCAGGGTGGCGTTGTCCCGATTGATCTCGGGCTGGTGATGCGGAAGGGGTTGTATCTGACATCGTCGACGCTGCGACCGAAGTCGGACGAGGAGAAGACGGTGATCGCCGCCGCGCTCCGCGCCGAGGTGCTGCCGCTGGTCGCGTCTGGCGTGGTGAGGCCGCTGATCTGGCGGCAATTGCCGCTCAGTGAGGCCGCACAAGCCCATCGCATTCTGGAAGCCAACGAGAACATCGGCAAGGTGTTGCTGCTGCCGACGGGAGACGGTCATGAGTGATGCCATCGAACTGCTTTATGCGCCGACATCGCCTTATGTCCGCAAGGTCATGGCCTGCGCGATCGAACTCGGCATTGCTGATCGCATCGTGCGGTTGCCAAGCGCCGCGCATCCGTTGAAACGCGATGAGCGGATCGCCATTTTCAATCCGCTCGCCAAGGTCCCGGCCGCAAAACTGGCGGACGGAACGCTGCTATTCGACAGCCGGGTGATCTGCGAGTATCTCGATGACCTCGGAAATGGCTCGTTGTTTCCGCGCGGGCCGCAACGTTGGCAGGTCCTCACCGAACAGGCCCTCGGTGACGGCCTCCTCGATGCCGCTCTGCTGACCCGCTACGAGAACACCTGCAGAAGTGATGAGCATCGATCGGCCGACTGGATAGACGGCCAGATGACCAAGATCGCCGCAGCACTCGACCAGATGGAAAACACGGTCGCTGAATTCGGCGCACGCATCAGCATCGGCAGCCTCAGCATCGCCTGCGCGCTTGGCTATCTGGATTTCCGGTTCGCGTCATTCGACTGGCGCACAACGCGGCCGGCGCTGGCCGTTTGGTTCGAAACCATGTCGCTGCGTCCGTCTTTGCGAGACACGTTTCCAACGGATGGATAATTGAGACCTTCGTCTGGAGCATGCCTCCGCATGCTTCATCGAGCCGTATAAGGCATGATACCGGAGCTATCGAAAATGGCGATGACCAAACCCTCTCTCAAATTGACACATGACGGCGCGCTCAAGGCGTTGGCCGGTGCCATAGCCAAAGCGGAGGAGCTTAACGCACCGCAGAACATTTCGATCGTCGATGATGGCGGTAACCTTCTGGCATTTGTCCGGATGGATGGCGCCAAACTGCTGTCTCGGGAGACCTCGATGTCCAAGGCCATCACCGCGGCTTCGCATCGTCAACCGACGTCGCGACTCGATCCGGCCAATGAGATCAAGCTTGCCATTGCGGGTGGGGGCCGGCTCACCAACCTCGAAGGTGGACTGCCAATCATCATAGGAGGCCAATGTGTCGGTGCGGTCGGCGTGGGGTCTGGCACCGGTGCACAAGACGTCGAAGTAGCCCGCGCCGCATTGGCGGCGATCGGAGCGGAGGATCAGAAGCCATGAAACCGTGCGAGATGAACCAGGTTCTGCCTCGCTCAGGGTAATAACAAAACCTAGTCACCTGAATGTTTTCGATACGGTCAGGCCGGACGCCTTGATCCTGTTGCTGCGCTGGTCGGCAAAGGCAGCGACGGGATATCGACCATATTCGTTGATTTTGGTCCGTTTTCATTCGCGCTCGTTGCGTTTTGGCGTCGTTGTTTCTTGTACGAAACTGGTGCGGCCCGTGGACATTCGTCAGAAAGGTCGTGGATGAGCGTTGAAGGGTTTCCGCCATTGCAGAAGAAGCGGAAGTGACCTGTTCAAGCTGTTTTTGCTCTATAGCGAATGACGAATCCTGCTAGAGCCCGAAGGGAGGTCACGCCGGTAGGCCTGCCAGCCGCAGGCCGGTTTCGAACCGGACGAGATGCTCCGGCCGCCGGATCGGAAGCCAGTCTGTGAGGCGAGTGGCACGAAACGTGGGATCCAGCTTCTGCAAATGTTCGACCGCGATGTGCGCCTGCTCGGTCCGACCAGCGAGCGCGTGACTTGCAGCGATGATGGCCGCTGCCATCAAAAAGCTGGGCAATTGCCTGAAGGATTGTTCGGCCCAGGATGAGGCCATGTCAAACCGCCCTGCAAATAAATGAGATAGGGCCATGCCTGCCTGCATCCGGAACATCTCCGGATCCAGCGGGCTGAAACGCATCGCGCGCGTAAAGAACTCGATCGCGGCATCGGGGTCACCGCGCTCCGCTCTGAGAAAGCCTCCCAGGAACCAGGCCGACGCCAGGTTCGGATTGAGCACCAGCGCCTTGTCGACCAGCGTGATCGCGCCCTCCACGTCGCCAGCGAGATGGGCAAGGGCATGTCCGCCCCTGGTGAGCGCGACAGCGTCGTCCTTGCCCAATTCCACCGCAAGGCGGGCCAGTCGAACGCCTTCCGCGATTTCCTGTGCCCGGTCGGTCATCCAGCCATTTACCTTTCGCCAGAAATGACACCAGGCCGCCATTGCGTGGGCAGAGGCAAACTCCGGATCGAGCTGCATGGCCTTGTAGAACAGCGGCAGCGCCTCGTTGATTGCCTCCCGCGTTCCCCGATGCAAATGAGGCATGGCACGCAAATAGTTGTCGTAGGCACTGAGGCTGCCGGTCGGCTTCCGCCTCGCACGATCGATCTCCGCCCGCTCGAGCTGCGAGGCGATTGCTCCGACGATGCTGGTTGCGATCTGATCCTGAAGTTCAAAGATGTCGTCAAGCGTCCCTTCGAATCTCTCGGCCCAAAGATGGGTGCCTGTCGCCGCATCCACGAGCTGGCCCGTGATACGAATCCGGTTTTCGGACTGGCGCACGCTGCCTTCGACGACGTAACGCACGCCAAGCTCGCGCCCCACCTGCTTCTCGTCTACCGTCTTGTCTTTGTAGGTGAAGCTCGAGTTACGGGCGATCACGAACAGCCAGCGAATGCGCGACAAGGCGGTGATGATGTCCTCGACGATGCCATCGGCAAAATAGTCCTGCTCGACGTCGCCACTGAGGTTCCGAAATGGCAGGACCGCGATCGATGGGGAATCCGGCAGGGTCAGAATGGGTCCGAGCCTTTCGCCTGCGTTACTTGAGTCCATGACCAAAGCGTTCGCGGGCAATTTTTCTTCGGCAATCCTGCCGACGAAGCGGATGCCCCTGCGTGCAACCGTTCGGATCAGGCGCTGCTCCTTGCCGGTGTCGCCGATCGCCTTGCGCACCGCATTGATGTGGCTCGTCAGCGTCGACTCGGAGACGATCCGTCCTTCCCACACGGCCTGCAGCAGATCGTCTCTTGTTACGACCTGATCCCGGTTCTGGACCAGAAAGAGCAGCAGATCGAACACCTTCGGTCCAATGGCTATGAGCTCGGAGCCTCGCTTGAGTTCGCGCCGGTCGGGGTCCAGGCAATAATCTTCAAACGAGAACAGCACTTCCGCGCTCCCCTTGGACAAGAAGCCAAGCAAAATTCAACCGCAATTCAAGACGCCTACAAGGCCTTTCCGGCCATAGGGGCGCATTCTCATCAGGAGCAGGGCCATTGGTGGCCACCAAATCGAGGAGCGTCATGAAGATCGTTGTTGTTGGCGGCACCGGCCTCATCGGAACGAAGCTTGCGAGCAAGCTGCGTCGGAAGGGCCACGAAGTGATTCCAGCAGCTCTCGGCACGGGCGTCAACACGATAACGAGCGAGGGCCTCGATAATGCACTTTCCGGCGCTGAAATTGTCGTCGACGTCGCGAACTCTCCCTCGTTCGAGGACGACGCGGTTCTGAGTTTCTTCGAAACTTCGGGTCGCAATTTGCTCGCGGCTGAGTCTGCCGCCGGCGTGCGTCTCCATGTCGGGCTGTCGATTGTCGCGGCAGACCGACTTCCGGAATGCGGTTACTTCCGTGCCAAGCTAGCGCAAGAAAATCTGATCAGAGCTTCGAAAATTCCCTACACGATCCTGCGCGCGACGCAGTTCTTCGAGTTCGTGGGCGCGGTCGTCGATTCCTCCACGGATGGACAAATCGTCAGGCTGTCGCCCGCTTTGTTTCAGCCCGTGGCATCGGACGACGTTGCCGATGCGCTGGCCGACATCACGCTCGCAGCTCCAATTAACGGCGTGGTCGAACTGGCCGGTCCGGAGCGATTCAGCCTCGATGAATTCGGCCGGCGTTACCTGACGGCGACGAAGGACCGCCGCAAGGTCGTCGCCGACATCCACGCCCGCTATTTCGGCGCGGAACTAAACGATCGGTCTCTTATGCCGGGCAACAACCCCTGGCTCGGCTCGGTGCGTTTCGAGGGCTGGTTGAGAAGGCTTAGCCAGTGAGAAGCACGAGCGACGAACGCTCTTCACGTGCCTACATCATGCGAGCATGAAATCATGAGCAAGCCTATCTTGCGCGATCCCTCGCAGGAGGATCCGCCGGTCGAATCTGAGGCGCGCCAGGGCACCCAGCCCACCGCCGACCGGCATTCTGCCGATGCGGAAATGGCGCGCGTTCTCAACACGGCTCCGCTCCGTATGGCGTTGGACCCCTCCGGTGGCGGGATCGCCCACTGGAAACACGAACCACTGCACGACGTCGTCCAGCCCATGACCGATCACGTCATCATGGCTTACAACGGCTCGATTCAACGCATGGAGCGGCGGTCAGGAAGATCGGTTACGATTGGAACGTTTCGTCCTGGGGTCGTGATAATCATTCCGGCCGGATCAAGCTCCCGGTGGGATATTCCGAAATCTGTCGATGTCGTTCAGCTCTATCTTCCGCACACAACGCTCGATCGCGTTGCACGCGAAGCCGATACTGCCACATCGGTCGATCTTCTGGAGCGAACGGCGCATCCCGACCCGATTACATCCCGATTGCTCTTGAGCGCGGCCGACGTCCTTGAGGGCAATGGAGCTCTGGATAGGTTGTTCAGGCATCAACTGACAGACCTCCTGGCCACGCGCATCCTGGTCGCGCACACCGGCTCGCCAAACACGTTCCGGCCGACCTTGGGCGGGCTTTCGCCGAAGGTCCTGCTCCGTGCCATCGAACGCTTGCGCTCGGACAGCGATGCCGACGTCTCACTGGCTGCACTGGCTGCAGATGCCGGCCTGTCGCGCTTTCACTTCTGCCGTGCCTTCAAGGAAAGCACCGGACTTTCACCTCACGCCTGGCTGCGCCAACACCGGCTCGAGCAGGCAATGAACATGCTTCGCGACACCGACGCGTCGATCGTCTCGGTCGCAGCGGCACTTGGCTACGCCTCTCAAACAGCCTTCGCGGCGGCGTTCAGGCGTTTGACCGGCGAAACTCCGAGCAATTGGAGACGGCGCGCGCGTTAGCAGCAATTCCTCTGCAATTACCTCAATCGCTCGGGGGCGGCTGCACACCTCCTTCGGTAAATCGGCATGTGCACGACCCATGCCGACCTCGTCAACGCCGAGTTGCTCTCGTTCATCGCGTCCTAGCGTCTCCGGTTTCTTGCGTCGGAAAAACTCAAACCACAGGAGTAGGTCACATGCGACTTGTCATCATAGGCGCCGGCTTCGCCGGCATGTACGCAGCGCTTTCCGCTGCCCGGCTGCGCGACATCAGGGGCGCGTCACCTGAAGAACTCGAGATCGCGCTGATCGCGCCGGACCCGAGGCTGGTCATTCGCCCGCGACTTTACGAGCCGAAGCCAGAGACGCTGACCGCACCTCTGCTGGAGGTCCTCGAAGCCATCGATGTCGTCTACGTGCAAGGCAGCGCAAAGACGGTCGACACCAAGTCTCGCACGGTGGAAATCGCCACCGCAAAAGGTGCGAAGAAGAACCTCTCTTACGATCGGCTGGTCGTCGCCACCGGCAGCCGGCTGTTCCGTCCGAATATTCCGGGCCTTGCCGAACATGGCTTCAGCGTCGACCAACTCGAGGATGCGATGGCCCTCGACCGGCATCTGCACAGTCTGGCCGATCGGCCGGCAAAGAACGGGCGCGACACTGTCGTCGTCGCCGGCGGCGGGTTCACCGGCATTGAGGCGGCAACGGAGATGCCCGCGCGGCTTCGCGGGATTCTCGGCAAAGATGCCAGGCCGCGCGTTATCATCGTCGATAGGAACAGCGCGATCGCTCCCGACATGGGCGAAGGCCCTAGGCCCCTCATAGAGGAGGCATTGCGCAAACTCGGCGTGGAGGGTCGGTTCGGCGTCGGCGTCGCCGAGCTGGACAAATCCGGGGTCACGCTTTCGAACGGCGAACGCATCGAATGCGGGACCGTGATCTGGGCTGCCGGTATGCGTGCGGCTCCATTGACCACGCAGATCCCCGCCGAGCGCGACAATTTCGGCCGGCTGCTGGTCGACCGCGATCTGCGCGTGCTGTCGGTGCCCGGTGTCTTCGCCACCGGCGATGCCGCTCGCGCAGCGTGCGACGACGTCGGCAACTATGCGCTGATGTCGTGCCAGCACGCTACGCGGATGGGTGCCTTTGCGGGCAACAATGCGGCCGCTGAACTGTTGGGAGTTCCGACTATGCCGTACCACCAGAAGGCATACGTCACCTGTCTCGACCTCGGAGAAGCCGGCGCGCTCTTCACGCGCGGCTGGGACCGCAAGGTCGAGATGGTTGGCGACGAGGCAAAGAAGATCAAGCGGGAGATCAACACCGTCTGGATCTATCCGCCGCGCGCCGAGCGCGCCGCTGCTCTGGCGTCGGCTGACCCCGAGCGTGTCACCGATCTCTGAACACCCAACCAGCATTGAAGCCCTTCCCGCGCGGGAAGCGTGGCCCGCCCAGGATCGAGCACCAAGATCGAACGCAGGAGATGAATCAGATGATCCACAACACTCAGCAGGAGACAAACATGAGCCTAGATATTACCGCACACCCCGTTAGATCGAAGCCCGACGAATTGGTTCCGTCGCGCTACGCGCTGAAGGTCGGCGAGATTGACGTGCTGGTGGTCAGCGATGGGGTACTACTGCTGCCCACCAAAATGTTAGGACACAACGCCGACCCGGCCATCCGGGCGGCCTGGCTGAACAACATGTTCCTGCCGCCGGACGCTTTCGACTGGGCGCTGAACGCGGTCGTGGTGCGTAGCGGCGGTCGGACCATCCTCATCGATGCTGGACTAGGGGGCGACCCGGACTTGCACTTGCCGCGGGCCGGGCAGTTGGTCAAGCGACTGGACGCCGCCGGCATCGATCTCGCGTCCGTGACCGACGTGGTGCTGACCCACATGCATATGGATCACGTTGGCGGGCTGCTCGTCGAGGGCGTGAAGGATAGGCTGCGTCCGGACCTGCAGATTCACGTGGCTGCCGCCGAGGTCAAATTCTGGGAGTCACCCGATTTCTCCCACACCGCCATGCCGCCGGGGTTCCCGGACGCGCTTCGGTCGGCGGCCAAGCGGTTCGTCAACCAGTACCACAACCATCTGCGTCAGTTCGATGAGGAGCACGAGGTGGCTCCGGGCGTGGTCGTCCGCCGCACCGGCGGCCACACCCCCGGGCACAGCGTGGTCCGCCTGGCATCCGGCGGCGACGCCCTGACGTTCGCCGGCGACGCCGTGTTCGCGGTCGGGTTCGACCAGCCCGACTGGCACAACGGCTTCGAACACGACCCCGAGGAGGCGGCGCGCGTTCGGGTCCGTCTTTTGCGGGAGCTGGCTGCGACCGGCGAGATGCTGGTGGCCACTCACCTGCCATTCCCGTCTGTCGGTCGGGTCGCGGTGGACGACGACGCGTTTCGTTGGGTACCGGTTTTCTGGGACTACTGACCGCTTGTTGGCTTAAATCCGAACTAGGGCGCGTGCTCATAACGTAAAGAGTTCACGCCCTAGTTTGCGCGCTGCTGATTGCGGTCCCCGATTCGATCAGCGAATTAGTGAACATGCACAATTGCGAGCGCACCATTGCGTGGTGGCGCGACGGGAGAAAGGCTTGGCAATTCGAAGGGCCGGAGCAGGGATACTGTCCTGAGAAGCGCGATAACGCTCAAGCTCTTGACGTTTTCCACACGGGCGAAAAGACGGTGACCATCGCATCGTTGATCCACACATCGATCGGTTCAAATTGCCGCACAATGGAGTCTGCCGCTGCGAAGACCTCATCCGGATTTGAGACGTCAGCCGGCGTGACGAAACCAGCGCCCCCAAGCTCCTCGAGTTCGCCCTTCACGTCATTCAGTGCGTCGGCATCGCGCGCAATCAATCCGACGCGAGCGCCGGCTCGGGCAAAACGATGCGCGGCGGCCCGGCTCACACCAGCGGAGGCGCCCGTGATCACGACGTTGCAGTTTCGAAGCTCACCAGACATGTACGAACCGTGTCTCACATATGGATCAGTCTCTCCGGGTGGGCCGGGCTTATGACGCATGCTGATCTCACATCAGACCAACCGCGCGTCCGGCGAAGAAGTTCCTGAAAATCGCGGGCTTAAAGGAACGGTCCCGGAGTCAGCTTGTTCTTCGCAAAGGGACGACGTTACAACCTTATCGGACGTATCCATGGCATCCTCCACCGCATCAGATGTCCTGGTCGAGACGCTGCTCGACTGGGGTGTCGATACCGTCTTCGGGCTTCCGGGTGATGGCATCAATGGCATTATCGAGGCCCTGCGCACGCGCCAGGACCGGATCAAGTTCGTCCAGGTCCGTCATGAAGAAGCCGCGGCCTTCAACGCCTGCGCCTACGCGAAGTGGACAGGTAGGCTCGGCGTATGCCTTGCAACATCAGGCCCGGGTGGCATCCATCTTCTTAATGGTCTCTACGATGCCAAGCTCGATGGACAATCAGTGTTGGCCATCACCGGTCTGCAATTTCACGATCTGCTCCACACGTTCACGCAGCAGGACGTGGAACTCGACAAGCTCTTTATGGACGTGTGTGTCTACAACAGCCGCGTGATGGGTCCACACCACGTCCAGAATATCGTGGAACTGGCCTGCCGGACCGCGCTTGCCTACCACGGTGTCGCCCATGTGACCATTCCGGTTGACATGCAATCGCAGCCTGTAAGCGCCGGCAAGAGATCGGAACGCAACGTGCCAAACCATGTTTCGGACCTGATGGCCCGCTCGGCGCAGACCGCAAGCGAGGAGCAGCTCGCCAAAGCATCCGAGATCCTTAAGGTCGGCAAGAAGACAGCCATTCTTGCAGGCCGCGGAGCGCTCGATGCGCGCAACGAGGTTCTCGCTGTAGCGGAGAGGCTCGCCGCGCCGGTCATCAAGCCGCTTCTTGGCAAGGGGGTGATCCCCGACGACAGTCCGTATTCGGCCGGCGGCATTGGCCTTCTCGGAACCAAACCCGCGCAGGAAGCGCTAGAAAGCTGTGACACGCTTCTGATTGCTGGCAGCACGTTCCCCTACATTGAGTTTTATCCAAAGCCGGGCCAGGCGCGCGCCGTCCAGATCGATGTCGATCCGCAGCGGATCGGGCTGCGGTACCCAGTCGAGGCAGGCCTGGTGGGTGATACCGGCAAGGTACTTCAGGCTCTGCTGCGGCGGCTTGATTATCGTGACGATCGTTCGTTCCTGCAACAGACCCAGGAGGGGATGAAGGAATGGAACGCGTTGATGAGCCAGCGCGGCACCAATAGCCAAAAGCCGATGAAACCTGAGCGCGTTGCGTACGAGCTCAACAAGCTTCTTTCCGATGATGCGATCGTGGCAACCGATTCCGGAACAATCACCACCTGGATAGCCCGACACCTGGTCATGCGCGGCAATATGATGTTCTCGTGCTCCGGCAATCTCGCGACCATGGCGTGCGGCTTGCCCTATGCGATTGCGGCTGCGGTGGCTTTCCCGGGCAGGCAGGTTGTGGCGTTTGTTGGCGACGGCGGTCTCACCATGCTGATGGGCGAGCTTGCCACCTGCGTGAAATACGGCCTCGACGTAAAAATCGTGGTTATCAAGAACAACTCCCTCGGGCAGATCAAATGGGAGCAGATGGTGTTCCTGGGCAATCCGGAATACGTCTGCGATCTGCAGCCGATCGACTTTGCAGCTGTGGCGCGCGGCTTTGGTGTGAGCGCGTTCAGTGTCGACGATCCGGCGCAGTGCGGCGAGGTGCTGCGCGAGGCGCTGAGCACGCGCGGCCCGGCATTGATCGAAGCGGTGGTCGATCCGCACGAACCGCCGATGCCGCCGAAGGCGACTTTGACGCAGATCACGCATTTGGCCGAATCGCTCGTTCGCGGCACGCCGGCGAAGGGCAAGATCGCACTGACCATCGGCTCGGATGTGGTCCGCGAAATCATTTGAGTCGGAGCGATGGGCGAAGAGACAAGGATCAGGCGTCTGGCAGCACGGTCGTATCGCATTCCGACGGATGCGCCGGAAGCAGACGGTACGATCGCCTGGTCGGCTACGACGCTCGTTCTGGTCGAGGTCGTCGACGCCGGAGGTGTGACCGGCGTTGGCTACAGCTATGGCAGCGCAGCTACCGCCGAGATCGTGAATAACGAACTCGCGTCGGCCTTGCGCGAGCAGAACGCGCTGGCGATTCCGGCGCTCTGGCTTGCCATGGTGACGGCGGTGCGCAACATTGGTTGGCGCGGCGTGTGTGCGTGCGCAATTTCGGCGGTCGACGTGGCGCTGTGGGATTTGAAAGCGCGCCTGTTGAAAATGCCGCTGGCAGATCTCCTCGGATGTGAACGGACCGAAGTGCCGATCTATGGCAGCGGTGGCTTCACCTCCTATTCCGAGGGGCGCCTGTGCGAGCAGTTGAGCGGCTGGGTGGAAAGAGACGGTTGCCGTTTCGTAAAAATGAAGGTCGGAACGACGCCGGCATGATCTGGCTCGCGTCCGGGCGGCGAAAGCGACGGTCGGCTCCGCGGAGCTTTACGTCGATGCCAACGGGGCCTACCGGCGTAAGCAGGCGCTCGAATTCGCCAGGCAGTTCGCCTCGCTCGGTTTGACCTGGTTCGAAGAGCCGGTCTCGAGCGACGATCTTGAGGGATTGCGACTGCTACGAAGCACGTCGCGGAAGTGACGCCATGCACTGAGCTCTGACGGGCGCCGGCATTGCCGCCTTTTCAAGTGAAAGGCGCTATCGGAATGCGCCTATGGGCAATCCTGCAGAGCGAAACGGTTGCTCCTCATGCGCTGACCACCATTGGGCCACGGCTTCCGCGACGCGATCCCAAATTGATGTAGGCAAGTCGGGGATAGCGATCCTGACGAGGTAGCGATTGCGTGTCTTGTCGTGGAACCACTCCGCTGCACCGAAATCGAAACCAAAGCTTCCTGCGTGACGCAACGGCAACCCGGCCTTCCTCAGGTCGCCGCACAAATCCGCTGCCATTTGCCTCGTTTGCCTCTCATCAAGCATCCGCTTTGGCGTGAGCGTCACATACAGCCCGTGGCCAAAATGAAGTTCTCCCGACGAGCCGGCGAGCGTGGATGCAAAATAGCGCGCAGTCCTTCTGCTGTTCCGCAAGATTGCTGAGACGCGCTTATCGGTGAGATCCCGATAGGCTCTCGTTCCGACATAGGGCGGGAAATGCGCCGGCAACGCTGCGCCGCCGAACAGTCGAACGGCCTTTCGCATCTCCCTCGCAAGCGCCTCCAGTTGTGCCTGATGCACACGGTGCTCTTCGCAGGCGACAAAGACAGCGGAGCCGAGCCGGCCGTATTCCAACCCAAGGGAGTCGAGCTTGGTGTGGCTGCGTACAAGCACGATCGGAATCTCCCAACGATGCGCCCAATTCAGGACGCGGCGGATGCGCCCCGAGCCGCTGGAGAAGCAGGTTGTGTCGAAAACGATGAGATCAAGGCGCGGGTTTGCGCCGCGAAGCGTCGTCTCGAATGCGGCCGCGGGTGCGCATGAGTCCAAGAGAAGCACCCGCAATCGTCGCGCCCGAGACGCGACCTCGCCGGGTGAGCTTTTCAGCAGCATCGGCCGCAAATGGCGGGCATGACTTTCGATCAGCTCCAGGGTTTCACTATAAGAGCCAGGTAGTACCAAGATGTCCGCCTCTGGCATCATTTGTGCCGATGCCAGCAGCAGCGCCGATATCGCGGCCATCCCCGAGGAGGTATAGATCGTCTCATTGGCTGCCGCGTCGTCGAATTGATAAAACGACGGGCCCCGTACGTCCAGGTCGGCGCGCTGGTAGCCATAGCTGAATTGGAATGGTCCCGCGCGCAGCCGATCCGGATACGCCCATGCAGTCTCCGTGAGCGCCCAATCGTGCAGCGCATGCTCAGCCTTCAGGGCAGCGGCCAGTTGAAATTTCCGTTCAATAACCTCAGCGACCGAGGCGGGATGGCGCAACGACAGAGGAGTGCTGAGGAAGCGGTTCAGCAAGTTGAGCTCTTCGTGCTTTCTGTGGAGATATGCCTCGAGGGTTTCCATGCCCGGCCTTCATTTTTGTCCGCGCATTATGACTAACGTATCTACGAGGAATTGGGTCCTTGGCCGGTCCGGTCGGCTCACGAGCTATGGAATGCATTACGGCCGGGCAGGCCACTTCCGCATTGCCGCCATGAAACCGGGCTGCAGCGAGCTTTAGGTCCGGGTCAGGAAGTCCATTAGTCCGAGCCACAGCAGGATTGCCAGCCAGAACAGTCCGGCAGCCGCAAAGATCAGGGTTCGTGGCCCGCGGTGCCAGAGTTCCATGAATACGGCAGCAACGACCGAGGCCTTCAGAGCGGCGATGCTGAGCGCGACCATCGCGTTGCCGTTCCCGAGCGGGACGTAAGGCAGGCTGACCGTGAGCGCGAGCAGAGCAAGCAGCACGAGCCAAGCGGCGAGCAGCGGAATTGAAGGGCGCGAAGGCATCACGAGACCGATCTCCCGGGAAGATAGATGAGAGCAAACAAGAAGATCCAGACTACACCGCCCAAGCGACCAGAAAGCTCGATGTGAGCAGGATCGCCGTATTGGCCGTGCCGATCAGAAGATCGGTGTGGCGCCCCGCAGCCAGGAAACTTGCGGGATAGGCGTGCCGGTAGACGAAATAGGAAAGCACCAGGCCGCCGAACAGAAGCACCTCGGTCGCGATGAAGACCCACATGCCGAGTTCGGCGGTGTGATCACGATGCTCAACGGAAATGAACTGCGGCGCAAACGAGCGGGTCTCAGGCATTTTGTGGTTCTGCCTTGAAGTCGAAGGAATACTGGTACGGCGCACGCGTGACGACCGGCTGCACCTCAAACTTAAATTCCGGTGGCGGCGAGGGTGTCTGCCATTCCAGTCCCGGCGCGTTCCACGGATTGGCCAGCGAGCGTCGCCCGAAGAAGGCGGAATAGGCGAGATCGCGCCTATCGGCGCTGGCTTTTGGGACTGTGCGCACTGACGCTGCTGCTGCGCGTGCTGGAGGCTGCCATTCTGATCCTGCCCGCGATCGAGCACGTCGCGCCGCTAACCACGGCGGTGATGCTGGCGGCCGCGCTGGTCTTTGTCGGGGCGCTTCTGCTTTGGATGTTTGATGCCATGCTGTGTGAGCGCGCGCGTTGGATCAACGCGACGGTGCAACATGTTCGCGCCGAAGGAGAAGCAGGATCAGGGCGGCCAGCCCGATGATCGTCATGAGGGCCGTGCCGGCGAGCAGCCGCCCAACAGCGAGCATATAGGTGCCACTCACGGGATCGAAGCCGTAACAGATCAGGCCAATGTGATCGGCAACCGACCCAACCTGTCCCGACCGGCATCGACCAGAGCAAGGCGCAGGCTCGCGGCATCCAGCGCAAGTGCCGAAAGGCCGCGGACGACGCGGCCATCCGGGGTGACCACGAAAGCGGCGAGGGGATGCGCAAACTGATCGTGTTCACTGTCGTAGCGGAAATGAAACCCGAAGGCGTTGGTCAACTCGCGTATAGCAGCGGCGTTCGTGCGCAGGAAGTGACTGTTGCGGACCAACTCCCCGTCGCTACCGATTTGCTCGTGCTTCATTGTTAGCGCATCGGCCACCGCATCCCTCGGATCCAGGCTGACCACCAAGCACCCAGACGGATGGCGTCGCGCCCAGCCACTCCCGCAACGGCTCGATGTCTTTTTCGCCTTGCAGGAGCAGCGATAGCGGAAGAGATCCATTCGGCGGTGGCACGGCTTCCACCCCGCCATTTCACTCACGTTAACGCGCGCCTGCGCCGGGACTCCGGCGAGCAATATCGCAACAGTTGCGATTGCGGCAGCTCGCATCATGAGCACGTCGACCTTTCAGCCAGTGCCTAACGCTGGGTCTTGAACGGGGTTCCATTTGCGGCAGTAGCCCGAGGCGGTCATCTCAAATTAAAAAGATGCCGGCGGATCTACCGGCATCATTGAGTTTGTGCATCTACTTGCTGGACTGACCGACGCTTGGTGCCTTGTCGAGCTCTTGGGCCATATCAAGGTGATGCTGCAGCGCGGGCAACGTTTTGCCGGCCCAGTCTTTCAGATCGGCATTGTCGCCACCCTTGGCATAGCGCTCGAAAAGCGACACCGCGTCCTTGTGAGCGCTGACCTGGTAGGAATCGTAGTCCGAGCTGAAATCCTTGCCGGACACATCCTTCAGCTTGTTGAGCTTGCTCTGGTGCGAACTGTCGAGCGCCGCGGGCACCTCCGCCTTGACCTTGCCGCTGGTGACCAGTTGCTTCAGCTCGGCTGAGGTCTTTGAGTGGTCGGTTACCATCCGCTGGGCAAAGGATTTCTCCCGCGCATTGCCCTTTTGTTCGGCGAGCTTGCTCGATTCGATTTCGAACATGTCGCTGATTGCGACCTCCTTGACGAAGTCGGCCGTGGTCGGCGCAACACCCAGCATTGAATTGACGCCGGTCTTCTCGCCGGCGGATTGAGCAAGAGCTGGGCCTGCCAGCAGAACGCAGCCCAGCACGATGATTGCACGCGTCATGATTTTGGTCCTTCCGGATTTCAGCGGCGCCATGGTTGCCGACTGAAGGTGCGCATCAACCCGCAGAGGAGGGTGTTGTTCCTCTCGGTTGGCTGCGGCAGGGGCGTTTGATCGTATCGGCTGGGGCTGGTTGAGGAGCAGCCGCGCCTATCGCGCGCTGATTCTTGGCTCGAACCTGTCGGCAATGGCCATCCATTCCGGAAGCGGCGCGCCGTCACGGTGTCGACCGCCAGCAACAGCTGCCGCCCAGGCGCTGACGGCTCCGAGCAGGGCGGCGACTGCCAGTGAAAATGCCAGGATGATTGTGCTGCGACGCGCATGAGCAATCGCCGTCTTCGAACTCGCAATCGCCTGATCGGCTCGCCGCTCGGCGTCGCCCGCGGAAAGACCCGTAAGTGTCTGGACCTGCTGAATCAGATAGGTCCGGTCATCACCATTTACCCCGCCGTGGCTCGACGAAGTCATGAGTATCCGGCCGGCCTCGGCACGTTCGACGCTCATATCGACGTTCGGAGGTCGACGCGGTTGGCGGAGAAGCCGATCGAGCTCGTAGCTCAGAAGTGGTTCGGCTGAGGTCCTGTTTTCCATTGCAAACGATGGAGATGAGCGATTGACTGCTGCTGCGCTCACGATCGCCGTCAATCCGGCCCCGATTAGAACCGCGAGTGCCCAAGCCGTCAGGCCATGAAGACCATCGCGCGTTTCCTCCGAATTGGGGGCACCGCCAATGTCATCGCGGACAGCACCAACGTCGCCGCGCGTCCGACCAGCAATGTAGCCGCCGAGGCCGAAGCTGACGATCGCCTGCAGAATCAGAAAAAGGCCTGATAGCAGCGACAGGGCGGCAGATGCATCTCGCCAAGTTGGTGAAGTCGAGCTGATCCCGAGACCGATGGTGACGCCAAAGGTCACCAGGGTGAAGGCAAACGCCGCGGCGACTAACGCGCCTGCGATAATCGGCGTCCAGCGCAGATATCTGACGTCATCAGTAAACGTCGGCACTCCGTCTTCGACGAGCGTGGCAGCCTCGATCGTCATGGTCGAATCCCTCAGCGCAGACCGAAAAACGAAAGGATGGCCAGTATGACGACGATCAGGCCAACCAGATAGATCAGCTGGTTCATTTCAATCCTCCTTGATCGCTTGATAAGCGCAGGCGGGTTCGGAAGGTTCCTGTCAGACCTGATGATGCGGCGCAAAACGCGCCATAATGGCTATTCGTTCGCGGTGATCGCGCTGGAACGTTGCGGACCGGAAAAGCCGGAAGGCTGCACACTGCTACTGATGCAGCCTGCACCCAGTGGAGCATCAAAGACCATTGTCGATCACAATCCGCCTCGCTGATTTTCAGGCGTCTGGGGATCCTCCTCGTTCGGATGCAACCCGATCATCACTTGGACTTGGGGAACAGGACGCTACGGCTTCTTCCACTTCCTTGACCAGCGCTCGGTGGTGTTCAGCGAGCTTGGCAAATAATGCTTTCTTCGTCGCATTGGTCGCCAGCTTGCTGATTAACTCGCACTCCTCGGCTTCATTCCGAAGCCTCTCCAGGTGCGCCTGCATGTCTTTCATTTTGGTGCGCCCAAACTTAGAGCTACGTCCAGCTCAGCAGCTTGTTCGATTTGCCGCGCCTGGCGGAGAAGCTTCTCCCGCTCGGCGCCCGGAGACAGATTTCTGGCGCGCGTCCGAGCCCGTTGCGCTGAGCTGATCAGTCGCTCATGCAATGAGCCGATCGGCTTGGACCGATTGCGCTTTCGTTTGTTGCTCATTTTGAGAGCTTAGCATCGGGCTGCCAGGGGAAATTCAACTATGTAAAGACCCTGCGCAAGGCTGCGATAAAATTGGATTGATTCTCCGACAATGGCGGCCATCCATCGCTGTCCGCTATGCCGCTGACAGCCGATCTGTTCGGGCCCGCAGCCGATCAGGGCTAGTGCCGCTGCAAAGGCTGACCTCACTTAACATGTGTGATTGTACCGCCAGGTCGCGCTGGCACAGGCTATTGCGAGGCGGTCGCTAATGCCGAAGGTAAGGGGAAGAAATGATGCTCAGCGAGGAATTTAGTCAGAAGACGATCGCCGCAATGGACCTGGCGCTGGAGAGGGCATGCAGATTCCTGCCTATCGGACTACCAGAGCATGAAACAAGGAAGTTCGTTGCAGAGAAGATCATTGAATGCGCCAAGAACGGCAACCAAACTCTTGCCGGCCTTACCGAGGTGGGACGCCGCGCGATACATGAGCTGATCGCAAGAAGGAACGAGACCGCTGATGAGATGACTTTGACCCACCCTGATGGCAAGTAAGCCATGCATCTTGCTCATCGGGCTGAGGAGGTGTCGCTCAGAAGCCTCAAGCGCACCTAACAGGGGGTAGCGGGTTAGCGTGCCCCGCCCAAAGGGCGAGGCCGACCTTTTTGCGCTGCAGCGCAGGTAATGGCCACCAGTTCAATGATGGTGCTGCCCTTGGCTTCGCCACCTCTGGCTGACCAAGCAACTCCTGCCGAGAGGAAGCGGGCTCCGGTGTCGACGCCACGATCGCGCGGGGTGCGGCGCGCCGAGAGCCCGGTTAACATAGGTTGCGACCGTAGTCGGGGACTCGCATAATCTCTGCTCAGTCACGGCCCGGTCGATCGGCGCGCACGCCGCCCCCTTTATGGGCCGATGTTCCTCCCGCTGAACTCCCGTGCGCCTAAATTCCGGCGTTGACCCTCGGTCGCGACAGGACACGGCGCGCCTCGACGCTCGCTTTGCTCTTATGTGGACAGCCGCTTGATGGTCTTGACGGCCTGGTTGGGACCGCGCCAGCCCAGGAACTCAAGCTCCTTTTCCTCAAGCGCATTCGTTGCGAGAAAGAACTGCTGGAGCTCCTGGTGCGCTCGAGAGGGAAGATCGCGGATGTCCTTCAGATCGGTCTCGAGCGGAGTGCGGTCGGGCACCGCGAACAGGCGATCGTTTCTCTCCGTCTTGCTCTTGCCTTTCTGTTCGACTTCGAGAATCCCTATCGGTCTGCACCGCAAGACCACGCCGGGATAAGATTGCGCATCGTGAATCACTAGGACGTCGAGCGGATCACCGTCCTGCGCCTTGGTCGATGGGACAAAGCCCCAATCGTACGGATAGCTCAGACCGGCCATCAGAGGCTTGGCGAGCGTAAAGACGCGCAGCTTCGGATCGAAGTCAAGCTTGCAGGTGCTTCCGCGAGGAGTCTCGATCACTGCAAAGATTTGGTCATCGCCGGCCCAGGTCGGAAGCTTAAAAAGGTTCGTCATCTCATCTTCCTGTTATCTCGCGCGGTCAGGTGCGTCGGGCCCCTGGCCGGGGGGCTGACAAAGCTTGTCGCGCCGACAAACTTATCTGTCTGCTCTTTGAGGACGCCATCAAACCATTCCTTAGCTATCGACCGCCCTGCGTGCCTGCCAGCTCTCAAGAAGCGTCTCCATCGTGATCGTTTCGACCTGCTCTCCGAACCGGTTCATGTAGATATTCATCATCGCGTCGTGGGTCTCGTCAGCCGAACTGCAAAGCGCGTCCTGGACGAGGATGACGCGGAAGCCCCAGTCGACCGCGCCGAGCATGGTGCTCAGAACGCAGACGTCAGTCTCGCCGCCAGTTATGATGACCGTATCTACGTCGGCGCCGCGCAACTGCTCGTGCAGGTCGCTGCCGGTCCATGGCGAATAGACATGCTTATCGAAGACTTTGGCGGGAGGAACAAACGTCGCAAGGTCTGGGACGAGGCCAACCATGTCGGGGCCGATCTGATCGATGGTCATCGACGCCCAGCGCTCATAGTACTGCCGCCACATGCCGACGCCATGCCCGGGCTTCCGGGCGGGAATGAAGCGGGTGAAGATGGTTCTCTCAGGGTGGGCGGACGTGATCGCGACGATGTTTGGCAAGACACGTTCAAGCCAGGGCATCTTCCACTCGGTGCCCTCCGCAAACATTCTCTGCATGTCAACGCAGAGGTGAACCGCGCTATCGCCCGGCGCGCCATACCGAAGTGTGTCGCTCTTTGACATGGCAAATCCTGAAAACGGTCCAATCGGCGGGCTGGCTAGTTAGTTCCAATCGCCCGTGATCGCGTGCCAATGCCCCATCGCGCTTTAGGCCGCTTCCGAAACCTCCTCATCCTCGGCTTCGAGATTGATCACCGAAGTGGCCAGTTCTGTCAGCGCTTGATCGGTCGCCTCCTCCTCGGCAAGGGTGGCCTGCAGCAGCTTCGCCGCATCCGCCATGCCAAGTTCTTCCGCCCAAGTCCGCAGGGTCCCGTAGCGGGAAATTTCGTAGTGCTCTACCGCCTGCGCTGCGGCCAAAAGCCCGGCATCGAGTGCTGGCATTCCCTTGAAGTCGCGCATGATCTCAGCGCCTTCATCGGTGATGCCATTGATGGCCTCGCATGTTTTGCCGCGGGCCGGCTTGCCAAGCATCCGGAATATCTGATCCAGCCGCTTCACCTGTCCCTGGGTCTCGCGTAGATGCTTGTTGAAGGCGTTCGCAAGCTGCCTTGAGTGCGCTGCTTTCGCCATTTTCGGCAAGGTCTTGATGATCTTGTTTTCGGTAAAATAGATGTCCTTGAGGGTCTCGTGAAAAAGGTCGCTCAGCTTCTTCGGTTGTCGCGTCCGCCGGGATGTCGCTCGCTTGGCCATAACTCCTCCGGGTGTAAGTATCTAGAATTTGACACGTCACTTGTCCTACTCGGCCGATCAACCTGCCGTGTGCTTAAAGGTTCCTAGTACATGGGCTGTTCATCGCGAGCCAAGACAACCAGCGCAGCCCGGTTGAGCCGCGCAAGCCCTCGCGACGACCCGCCGGCGCCAACGCCGCCGACACAGATCCAGATCGAAAGATCCTGGTTCGTTCAGAACGTGATGCAGATTCAGCTCGATATCGAGATCGTTGAAGAGCCAGCTCGGCATGCCGTCGAGCCAAGTCGCGCCAATCTGCAGCGCCATTTCCAGCGGCGTGATTCCAGGCGGCCCACCACAGCAGCATCACACGATCCGAACCACGATCCTGGCCCGCCAGCTTGGCCTGCTCGGTGGCCGTGTCTCCCGATGGTCTAATCTGCCGCATCCAGGTGGCTAACGATGCAGCGGCCGCAGTTAGGTATACCCAAGGTTTATTTTTGTTCGTGATGCATCATTCAAGTTGATCTTAATTCCGCCGTTCGGAGGCTCGATTCCTCCCGCCACAGCCAGTCGTTGCTCAACGCAAGACGGTTTAACAATCCTTGTGTCGGCGATCTTCGGGGGGTATGCCCTGGAACGGGCCGACCGCGATCAATCTCGTATTCGGCCCGCCGCCGCTATAGGGAATTTGGTCGTATCCCCGCGCACCGGTGCACCCCGCTATTTGTCGATCAAAAAGAGCCGTTTGCTTGGAAGGAATCTCGCCGTGACAGAATCGAAAGCCGTCATCATCGACCGGCATCCAGGCCGCTCCACCCAAACCATCGGGATTGCGCGAGAGCTTGGCACCGATCCGGATTTGATCCACGAGCCGTCGGTTGGCGTGGTCGGCACCAAAGGCGACAGCCAGTGCTACATGGGCGTGACGGCGAAGGTCGATGCCATCCACGACAGTCTCAAGAGCCGCATTGGCAAGGGCGCGGGCCGGTTGAAGCTGCGCCTGGTCCAGCCGGAATACACGATCGCGACGTCGGACGGCATCCGCAATGGCACCCGCGAAATGCGCTATTCGCTGATCGGGCGTGAGGTCACTCACGATGCGCTCTGCGAGCATTTGAGCGCGACCGGCCTCGCCGGCACCATCGCCGTCGTAGCCTGTGACAAGCCGCCGGTCGGCACGCTGGCCGCCCTGCTCGAGCACAATCAGCCCGCGATCATCATGTCGGATGGGCCGATCCATCCCGGCACCGATCCGAACACCGGCGAGAAGCTCGACATCGTCAGCGCCTATCAGGTCGCCGGCAACCCGGACGCCGAGTACCGCGATTACATCGCCTGTCATGCCTGCCCCGGATACGGTAGCTGCGGCGGCATGTTCACCTACAACACCATGCAGACATTCATCGGCGTCGTCGGCATGCAGCCGCTGCACATGGTGGCGCCACCGTCCGACGATCCCCGCCGGCTCAAGGAATTCCCGGACCAGCTGGTGGACTACCTCGCGCAAATGATCGCGAAGGACCTGAAGCCACGCGACATCGTGGTTCGCGATTCCATCCGAAACGCCGTCATCGTCGCAATGGCGGTCGGCGGTTCGACCAACGTCACCCTGCATGCGCCGGAGATCGCGCGCGCCGCAGGCTTTGCGGACTTCTGGAAAGAGGTGATGACGCCGGCCGAGTTCAATCATCTGTCGCAGTATGTCGTTCCGGTCCTCACCGATGCCCGCCCGTACGGCAAGTATTCGATGGTCGACATCGACCAGGTTGGCGGCGCGCAGGTGATCGTGCGCGAATTGCTGGAGGCCGGGCTTCTCAACGGCGACGTGATGACCTGCACGGGCGAAACGCTGGCGCAGCAGGTCAAGCGCCTCGGCACCAAGGCCGTCGATGGCAGCGTGATCTATCCCGTCGCCAAGCCTTATAAGCCGACTGGAGGCCTGCGGGTTCTCGGTGGCAATTTGTCGCCGGAATTCTCGGCGATCCTGAAGCTTGCCGGCGTCGAAGGCGGACTGGAAGACAATCTGTTCCGCGGCAAGGCACGTGTGTTCGAAGGCGAGCAGGACCTGCTTGACGCGCTCGACAAGACGCCCGAGCGATTCCAGAACAACGACATGATCATCGTGCGCTACGAGGGGCCGAGTGGCGCTCCGGGCATGCCGGAGATGCTTGACCCGACCTCGCGCATCACCACGCTGTGTCGCGAGCGGGGAATCGTGGTGGCGCTGATGACCGATGCGCGGTTCTCCGGCGGATCGGTCGGCCTTGTCATCGGCCATGTCGGCCCCGAAGCGGCCCTTGGCGGACCGATCGCCCTCGTTCAGGACGGCGACGAGATCGTCGCGGACTTGAACAAGAACGAGCTCAACTGCACGGAGCTGTCGGATCCTGCCGTTCTCAGGCAGCGCAAAGCCGCATGGGACAAGGTGGTGGCTGATAACGACGGCATCCACCCGAATTGCGGCGACGCGGACACCCGCCTGCTGCACCGCGCACGGCTCACCGCCGTTCCTGCCACCCGCGGCGGCGGCCTGCATCCGAATCGCGAGGTCTGGGTGCGCCAGCCGCGCGAAGCAAAGCCGTCGGGTTTTGTGCCGACGAACAAGCACCGGCCGGAGACGAAAAAGGCGTTCTAGGAACGGCGACACGGCGCCCCAGGGCGTCGTGCCCGTGCGGATGCGCGCGGTCGCCAGTATGATGCGCTCGCCCGAAGCGCGTTTGCTGGCGCCGGCGTTCCAAATTCGCCATCAACTGCTCGACGGACGTCCTCGAGTACACCATCATTGATTTCACTGGTGGGCCCGGCAGGACTCGAACCTGCAACCAGACCGTTATGAGCGGCGGCGTATTGGTCAGCTTTGTTGATTTTGCTGCATTTCGTCCGAGTTCGATCCCTATCGTTGCGTTACGTTCTCGCCATTACTTTGCGTAGACGACCCACTCGGTCTTGCGCAGCGGCGCGAGATAAGCCGCGAAGGATTGCGCATCGGCGAGATGGGCGTCATCGCCGAAGAAGCTCAGGCGGGCGGCCTGGTGCGTGGCGACGAGCTTCTCCAGGAACAGTCGCCGGAGCAGGCGGGAGAGCACGCGTACGGGGAGGAACCGTGGGAGCGGGAATGTTGAACGTGTGCCGGTGCGAGGTATCCTTGCCGTCCGCCAGGGGTGGGCAACGCCGCCGCCGAAAACATCGCTTCACTCAAGAAGTCCGAGATGGCGAAAGCGGCGGAGAAACCGTTGCAGGGGAAGGGCTGGTTGTCGCCCGTCCTTCGCATGCCGCAGACCGCGCCGAGGCCATAGCCGCCGAGTAAAATGGCCGGGCCGCTTCAACCGGCGACCTCGGTCTCTTTGAGCATGAGAGCTCATGGCATGTTGATCTGCTAAGCTTAGTAAAGGCGCTCGAATTATCCCTGAAAATAGGCGATGTTTAGAATGAACTTCCTTTTTGCGAGCGGGAAGCGCCTCCTATCGCCAGGGGCAGATGGATTTGTTAGCTGTGGCGCTTCCCTTAGGTGGAAGTGAATTAGTGTCTTCCCGTCATATGAGTCTCGCCGGCTTTCTCATCGCCGGGCCCGTCGCGCACAGCCATGCGCTCTGGCGCAATCCCGCACACGCCGTTCCGTTTCTCTCCCTCGACTACTACACGGAGGTGGCGCGAACCCTGGAGCGCGGTAAGTTCGACTTGATCTTCTTCGCCGATCGCCTCGCGATTGCGGACCGCTTCGGCGGCGACAAGGAGATCGGTATCCGGTATGGCGATCAGGATTCGACGCGGATGGATCCTGTGCCCATCCTTGGCGCGCTGGCGGCGACAACCCGTCATATCGGCCTCGGTGCGACCCGCTCCACTACCTACGACCAACCCTATCATCTCGCACGTGAGTTCAGCACGCTTGATCACCTTTCAAATGGTCGCGTGGCCTGGAACGTCGTGACTTCGATGAACGACGGCGAGGCGCTCAATTTCGGGTTGGAAAGCCACCTCAGCCACGATCAGCGCTATGACCGGGCCGACGAATTCATGGAGCTGATCTCGAAACTCTGGGACAGCTGGGACGAAGGCGCCTTGCAGCTGGACCAGGCCAAAGGCCTCTACGCCGATCCGGCCAAGGTGCATTACGTGAACCATGTCGGCACCTACTTCAAATCGCGGGGGCCGCTCAATATCCCGCGCGGACCGCAGGGGCGGCCCGTCATCATCCAGGCCGGCGCATCTGACCGGGGGCGTGCCTTCGCGGTCAAATGGGCCGAGGTCATCTTCAACATTGCGCCGACGCGTGAGCACATGAGACGATCGACGCAGGCGATCCACGAGGACGCGGCCCGGTCGGGCCGTGTCGAGGGCGGTTGCAAGTCGCTCATTGCCATTATGCCCTTCGTCGGCCGCAGCCGCGAAGAGGCCTTCGAAAAGCGGGATCAAGCTAATGCCCTTGTAAATCCGCTGGTCGGACTTTCGACGTTATCGGCCCATGCGAACATCGATCTGAAAGAACTTGACCTCGACGCGCCCGTCGAACAGTTGCACAGCACCGGCACCCAGAGCCTGATCGCCATGGCGTCCCGGATCGCGAAGGACAATGCGCTCAGCCTGCGCGAAATTGGCCGGAAATACGGGCAAAGCGTCCTCGTGCCGCAGATTTGCGGAACGCCGCGACAAGTTGCCGATGAGCTTGCGGACATCTTCACCTCCGGCGATGCGGACGGTTTTGTGATCTCACCAGCCTTCCTGCCCGACTCCTTTGCTGCCTTTGTGGATGGCGTGGTCCCGGAACTGCAGCGTCTCGGCGTGTTCCGGCGGGATTATGCCGCCGCAACGCTTCGCGGCCATCTGCAGACTTAAGCGGCGAAGTCGTCGAGATGGCGTGAAACAAGCCCATCCCGCTCGGCAGCAATCGCGACAAGATTGACCTGCGGTGAGCAGGATAGGGAGGACAATCTTTTTATTTTTGCGGTCATGCGCTACGCGCTCCAAAGCCTCCTAATCTTCCGGCATGAGTGCTTCGGTCGAGACTTCGTCCGGTCGGTTTGCGTTTCGGACGATTCCTGAACCGGCCCCCACACCTTTCCGCGCATCCTCCGACCGTGTGGAGGGGGCGCATCCGCTGCTCGTGATCCGTGGCTTGACCAAATCCTATGGCGGGCTCGATGCCGTCGCGGGCGTCGATATGGATTTGCCGCATGGGCGTATTACCGGCCTGATCGGTCCCAACGGCGCAGGAAAGACGACGCTTCTCAACGTGATTTCGGGAGTCGAGCGCGCGACCAGCGGAGGCGTATGGTTGAATGGAGAGGCGGTTGCTACGCTTCCCCAGCATCGGCTTGCATCCCGTGGGCTTGTGCGGACGTTTCAGATTTCCCGGGAGCTTGGGCAACTGAGCGTGCTTGAGAATCTGCTGCTTGCCCGTCCCCGTCAGACGGGCGAGACCCTCACGGGTATTTTTACGCGAGCTCGCCGGGTTCGCCGTGAGGAGGAAGCGGCCATCGAGGCGGCGCGTGGGGCGCTCCTGAAAGTGAATCTCTGGCGCCTCGCTGACGAGCCTGCATCGGCACTTTCCGGAGGCCAGAAAAAGCTCCTCGAGATTAGTCGCGCCTTGATGCTTTCGCCGCGGCTCGTGCTACTTGATGAGCCCGCCGCCGGCGTCGCACCCGCCATGGAAGCGATCCTGATCGACACCATTCGCGGCCTCGCGGACGAAGGCGTGGACTTCCTAATTATTGAGCACGATCTCGATGTGGTCGCGGCCCTTTGCCGCCATGTCTATGTCATGGCTGCAGGAAAAATCCTGACGCAGGGCTCATTCGCCGAGGTATCCAGCGATAGCCGCGTCGTCGAGGCCTATCTCGGGGTAAAGGCATGACCGGCGTGTCGGGATCTTTGCGCTTGGAGTCTGTTTCCGCGGGCTACGGCGCAACCGACATCGTCCGCACGGTAAGCTTGCAGGCAAAGCCGGGGCGCATCACCACCATCGCCGGACCGAACGGTGCGGGCAAGTCGACCCTCATGAAGACGATGGCAGGGTTGCTGCGGCCGCGCCAGGGGACAATTCGGATAGGAACGCGCGACATCACGGCATTGCCGCCGCCCGCGCGCGCCGCAGCCGGACTCGGTTATGTTCCACAGGAGCGGAATGTCTTCAAGAATCTTACCGTCGAGGAAAACCTCAGCATCGGTTTCGAGTTCATTCACCGGAAAGCCGCGCGTGGCGCGTTTGCTGCAGCTCGGCAGCGTGTGCTCGATCTCTTTCCGGACCTGGTCCCGCGCACCAAAACGCCGGCCGGCACGCTCAGTGGCGGGCAGCGGCAGATGCTGGCGATGGGATGCGCGCTGATTGCCGGACCCTCGACCCTGCTGCTGGATGAGCCCTCCGCCGGTCTCTCGCCGCGCTATGTCACCACGATGCTCGACGCTGTCGCCGCGGTGAATCGCGCCGGCGTCACGGTGATCATGATCGAACAGAACCTGATTGAGGCGATGCGTATTTCGCATGACGCCTTGCTGCTGGCGGGTGGTGGAATCAAGGGCACGTGGTCCGCCGCGGCCTTCCTGTCGGATCCAATGGTGAAATCACTGTTCCTCGGAGGAACAAAGGCAGGAGGCGAGCTCCTTCAGCAGGGTACCGGCGATGATGCAAGCGCTGCTTAACGGTCTGGTCTCGGGTTTGCTGATTGCGCTTCCCGCGATCGCGCTCTCGCTCACCTATGGCATTCTCAATTTTGCGAATTTTTCCATCGGCGCGATGATCACGATGGGCGCTTACCTCGCTTATGCCGTAAACGCCTCGCTCGGCGCGCCTATCCTGCTGGCTGCGCCGATTGCGGCGGCAGCCTTGGCCCTCATCGCGGTTGGTATCGACCGAGGAATCTACCGTCACATCCGGCATGCTGATCACATCACGCTCTTGGTCGCCTCGATGGGCGTTGCCTTCGTGCTCGAGAACATCATTCGATTTGCTTTCGGCGCCGATGTACGCACTCTCGATGTGCCTGTGGCCCGGCCACTCTTGTGGAACGGGTTACGGCTTAATCACGAGCAACTCGTGATCCTGATCGTGACGCTCACGTCAATGGCCCTGGTTGCTGTGCTCCTGAGACGCACCCGCCTCGGGCGTGCCATGCGCGCGATCGCGGACGATCCGGACTTGGCGGAAGTTCGCGGCGTCGAGCGGGGACGCACAGTCGATTGGACCTGGGCCATCTCCGGGGTTTTGACCGCCTTTGCGGGCATGCTGATCGCCCTCGATGGCATTGTCGATCCGCTCATCGGAACAAATTACCTCGTTTCCGTATTCGCGGCGGCCGTGGTCGGCGGGATCGGTAATCCGTTTGGGGCAGTCGTCGGTGCCCTTATCATCGGCGTTGTCGAGGAGACCTCCGCTCTTGCGGTCTCCACGACCTACCGGCAGGGGATCAGCTTCGTCGTTCTTGCACTTGTCTTGCTGCTTCGTCCGCAGGGACTGTTCGGCGTTGCGAGGATTCGGCGATGATCGGATACCTTGTCGCAATCCTCACCTTCGTGTCCTTGGCCGTGCTGCTTGGCTTCGCGCTGAATATTCAGTGGGGGCAGGCAGGTATGATCAATTTCGGATTGGCGGGCTTTTATGGGGTAGGCGCCTACACGGCGGCCATACTCTCGAAACAAGGGGTCGATGGAGTGACAGCTACGGCGGCGGCTATTGCCGCGACAGCGGCCATTTCGGCCCTGGTGTCGCTCGCCACGATCAAGCTGCGCGAAGACTATCTCGCGATTACGACACTTGCGGAGTCGGTGCGGTTGGTGTTGAACAACGAGACATGGCTGACAGGGGGCGCCAATGGCATCCGCGACATCCCAAGGCCATTCGTCGAACTGGTCGGCGGCGAGCGTTACGAAATCTTCTTCCTCGTGGTATGTCTCGCACTCATCGCCCTTGTCTACCTTTTGCTCGATCGCATCATTCGCTCACCCTTTGGGCGCGCCCTCCGCGCCGTGCGCGAAGACGATGTCGTGGCCGCCACATTGGGTAAGGACGTTTTATCGTTGCGCGTGAAGGCTTTCGCGATCGGCGGCGCAGTTATCGGCCTCGCGGGCGCCTTGCATGCGTTTTATTTCACCTACATCGATCCCGGCGAGTTCGCGGGATTTGTCACGGTCTACGCCTTCATGAGTGTCATTGTCGGTGGCAAAGGCTCCAACCGCGGTCTTCTGCTGGGGGCCTGCACCGTGATGGTGCTGCTCGAAGGAACGCGGTTTCTCAAGGACTTCGTGCCGTATTTCTCTGCACAGCAAGCGGCCTCGCTCCGGCTGGTCCTGATCGGGGCTGGGCTCATCGTCATGCTGATGTTCAGGCCAAATGGCCTGTCATCGGAATATCGCTTGTCTTCCCGCAAGCCCTCCAATCCAAACGTCACGCACTGATAGGAGACGCCATCATGTCGCGCATTTCGATAAAGACCAAAGAGGATATTCCCGCCGGCCTCAAGCCGCTCTGGGACAAGATGACCAGCTACGGTGCGTTTGAGAACCAGGCCGGGGTAATGCGGTGTGCAGAAGCATCCTTGCTCGCCGCGGTTTCCGACAAGTTTGGATTTGCAGGGTCAGTATCTCGGTCGGTGCGAATTCGCCCACTCGCGGGCAT